>CAMCSF010000104.1 GCA_945877625.1 Methylomonas koyamae
AAGCTGCACTTGCTACACCTGCCGCAACTACTCACGCGCTTATTTGAAACATCTGGATAAATGCAAAGAAATGCTCGGCGCACGGCTCAACACCATCCACAACCTGCATTACTATTTGGAACTGATGCAAGGCTTGCGGGATGCGATTGCTGAACATCGTTTAGACGCCTTTGTCAGCGAGTTTTACGCCTTACGCGGTATGGCAAAACCCTAAATCGTGATCTACAGCTTTGCCCCCATTGCCGACGCCAATGCCCGCTGCCTGATTCTAGGCAGCATTCCCGGCAAAGCTTCGCTGCAAGCCAATCAATACTACTCTCACCCGCGCAATCAATTTTGGCCATTGATGACGCAATTATTAGCGGGGGATTTGAACGGGGATTATCAACAACGCTGCCAAATGCTGATTGAACACCGAATTGCCTTGTGGGACGTTTTGCAATCCTGCCGCCGCCACAGCAGTTTAGATGCCGATATTGAACCGGCATCGATGGTTAGCAATCAGTTTGTCGCGTTTTTTGCCGAACATCAGCAGATTGAAACGGTGTTTTTTAATGGCGCTACTGCTGAGCAAAGTTTTAGACGCCAAGTGTTAGCGAATTTAGAGCGGGAATTGCGATTGATAAAACTGCCTTCAACCAGCCCCGCTCATGCGGCAATGAGTTTTGAGCAAAAGCTTCAGCAATGGCGGGTTATTGTTGATTCAAAATAAGCTAAATTGGCATTATTCAATCACCTGCCAATAGCCACCTTTTTGTGGACCAACATAGCGGATGCGTCCAGTTTCTCGCAATTTACGTACTGCTCGTTCTACTGCCCTGACCTCATTAACGGGGGCTATCCCTTACTATACTGTTGTCTAGTTATCAACTTCAACCTCGCGCAGACTATGTTCCAGCTCTCGGCGCAGTTCTTCGCTATCCGGTAAATACAACTGATATTTCTGCACAAACAACTGACTGTTCATGCCATAGGTAGCATATTCGACCAGTAGTTCGTCCTTTTGACGGCTCAAAATAATGCCAATGGGAGGGTTATCACCATCGCTGTTTTCTTCGTTGGCAAAATATCCCAAATACAGATTCATCTGGCCGATATCGTGGTGTTGTACTTCGCCCAGTTTGAGGTCAATCAGTACAAAGCAACGCAGGATACGGTGATAAAACACCAGATCAACCTTGTAATGACTGTTGTTGATAGTGACGCGGTATTGGCGACCGACAAAGGTAAAGCCTTTACCCAATTCCAACAAAAATGGCTGGAGATGATCGCAAAGCACGGTTTCCAGTTGTGTTTCTGAGATTTGATAAGGCTCGGGGATTTTCAGGAATTCAAACACATAGGGTTCTCGGAGTAAATCCGCAGGCTGATTGAGAATCTGACCTTGTTCAGCCAATTGCAAAATACCGGCTTTGTCTTTGCTGGTGGCCAGACGCAAGAACAATGCGCTTTGTTTTTGCCGAACCAACTCACGCACAGACCAGCGCTCACGAATGGTTTGCTGTATATAGAAGCGTCGTTCTAGCGGGTCACCGAGCTTTAACAGTTCAACCAAATGCGACCAGCTTAATTGGTCAGACAGTGTCTGACTTATTTTACCGTTCGGATAGGTTTGAAACAGTAGACGCATATACACCAGATTACTACGGCTAAAGCCTTTACCATGACGCAAGCCTAAATCCTTAGCCAATCGCCCAATCAGTGCTTTTCCGTATTCGGCACGGGCTTTGCCTTGCTGCTCGAACTCGACAATATGCTGACCTATTTGCCAATAGGTTTCGATCAATTCCACATTAACTGCTTGCATCGCTCGGCTTCGGCCTGCGCTGTAAGTATCAGAAATCTGTGTCAACAGCGTTTGGTATTCCGGCGCCAGTAATTCGCTGGTGGATGAATCAAGATCGGATTTTTTGATGACCATGAGGTTATTAGTTTTTGTAATTGCAAGTCTTGGTTTGGATTATAAGCCTTAGCCTTCAATAGCTTTTCAATAACCCCCTGCCTAATCACGCTCTCGCAACTTAACCAATCCCAACTGCAAGCCCCACAACAACAAAACCAAAGCTATCAATACCGCAAACACCGTTTTATCACCCCATTTGGCATAAGGGGTTAAGCCAGTCATTGGCACAATGCTGTCAGTCAAAGTGGTGGTGGAAAACAACGGTGCTTGTTGGATGATGGAACCATCGGGGGCAACAAAGCCGGTGGTTCCTGTGTTGGTAGCACGGACTAAATAACGGCCAGTTTCCAAGGCGCGCATTTGAGCCATTTGCATGTGTTGATGCGGTTGTGAGGTGTCGCCGAACCAAGCATCATTAGTGACATTGACTAAATACTCGGCATCGGCCAATTGTCTGGCAACCAGTTCACCAAAGGCATCTTCATAACAAATCGTCGTCACAAAATGATGGCCACCGGCGGTTAATAAAGGTTGTTTATCGCCGCCCGCCGTAAAGCTGCCTAAAGGAATTTCGATTAGGTCCAAAATCCAGCCCGATAACGGTTGTAGCGGCAGGTATTCGCCAAACGGTAGTAAATGGTTTTTGTGATACAGGGTTTGCATGTCGCTGACGTTCAATACGCTATTGAAATATTGCTTACCTTCACCGCTCGGCAAACTCACCACTAAATCAACGCCATGCTCACGGGCACTGGCGGCGAGTGGTTCGAGGTAAAACTGTTTTACTTGCGACAAAAATGCCGGAATTGCGGTTTCCGGCCAGATGATGACTTGTGAATCCCAATGTTGCTCGGTTAAGGATTGATAGAGCTGTAAGGTATTAAGCTTTTGATTGGGTAGCCATTTTTGGGTTTGGCTAACATTGCCTTGCACCAAGGTAATTTTAATCGGCTCCCCCGCCGCTTGCGTCCATTGCACGGTTTTTAGCCAGCTACCGCCCGCCCAAATCACTAACAACATCGCTAAACCAAACCAAGGCATCAGTTTTCGGCGCAGGATTTCCACCACTGAAAAGGCTGAGATAGCTAATAAAAAGCCGATACCGTAAACCCCGATTAACGGCGCAAAGCCGGCCAACGGTGTGCTTAATTGGCTGTAAGCAATTTGCAACCAAGGAAAGCCATTTAACAACCAATAGCCACGAAAATACTCAATCACTACCCACAGCAAAGCGGCGGCAAATATCCGTAACAACACCACCCGCGACTTTAAAACCCTAACTGCTAAGCCAGCGGTCAAGGCCGGAAACACCGCGAAAAACGCCACTGCTAATAAAGTTAATAACACCGCGCTGACCGGATCAGCACCGCCCGCATCGTGAACGCTGACGTAAATCCACCAAATCCCAGAGCCGAATAAACCTAAACCCAATAAATAACCGCTCAAAACCGCCTGCTTCACCGACAGTTTTAACCAGCTTTGATACAAAAACATCAAGGCTAAAATTGCAGCGTAACTAAAACCATAAGGCGCAAAGGCTAGAGTCATTAATACACCGATCAGCGGTGATGCTAACTGCCATTTCCATTTTAAAAGTTGATTCATGTGAGCGAGGTTTTGATTGGGAAACTGTTTAATGACGCCGAGCGTCTGGGGCTGCATTCCACGCCGAGCATTGCAACGATAAAACACCCGTCATGCCATTGACTTCGTCATTCCCGCGATGGCGGGAATGACGGCAACACCTGCGAATACCTAAAATTTCTGCATAACATTATTGATTGGTCACACCATGCGGCACATGGGCAGCGGCAACTTCATGCTGTTGCGCCGATTCACAATGACCTTTTTGATCGTCAAAGAAAATATCAGCGGCAAAGGCTTTTAAAAACGCCCCTTTCGGCATCCCGCCTAAAAACAAGGCTTCGTCGATGCGAATCCCCCAAGCTCTTAAAGTCCGTACCACCCGTTCATGAGCCGGCGCTGAACGCGCTGTCACCAAAGCGGTGCGAATCGGTGAATCTTCGCCAAAATGGGTTTGAATCCGATGCAAAGCACTTAAAAAATCTTTTAACGGCCCACCGGATAAAGGCTTATGCGCTGCTTCACGTTCATTGGCCGCAAAAGCCGCCAAGCCATGTTGTTGATAAATCTGCTCGGCTTCATCGGAAAACAATACTGCGTCACCGTCAAAAGCAATCCGTAATTGTGGCGCTGGATTGGCCGAGGCGCCCGAAACAATGGTTGCAGCAGCATAACCGGCGGCTAAAGCTTTACGGACATCTTCGCCATTTGCCGATAAAAATAAATGAGCACCAAAAGCGGGAATGTATTCGTAAGGCGAGGCGCCGCTAGTAAATGCCGCGCGGCTAATTGCTAGGCCATAGTGATTAATCGAGTTAAAAATTCGCAAGCCGGTGTCGGCGCTGTTTTGCGAGAGCAAGATAATTTCTACCAGCGGCGTTTCAGGAAAGGCTTGGTTAATGTCCAAAAACTTTTTAACTAATGAAAAACCAAAACCCGGCTGCAAAATCTCGTTTTCATGCTGGACTTGATAACGGCAAAAGGCTTCTTTGCCTTGGGTTTCAAAAATCGCATGAGACTCGTCAAGGTTAAACAAGGCTCGTGACGAAATCGCCACTACCAGCTTTTGATTAGTCATGGCTGACTGTCACTGAATCCAAATTTAAGCTTCTTCTGACTTTTGCCGCATAAGCATCGGCATCATGCTGGCTATTAAAGCCATCGACACTGAGTCGATACCAGCTTTCACCTTTGTTTTGGCCTTTAACAATCTTGGCCGGAAAGCCTTTGCTGGCATATTCATCAGCTTTGCGCAGCGCATACCAATCGTGCTTGGAACCCATTAAAGTCACCGACCAATTAGTGCTGGCCACTGGCTCCGGTTTTTTGGTTTCCAATTTGCTGGCGGCTGGTGGCGCAGTGACCACTGGGGTTGCTTTGCTTTTTTCGACGCTGTTGAGTCTGCTTTGCAAATTATCCAAATCATCATTCAACTGCTTGTTTTGACTGTTTAATTTGGCAATTTGTTTATTAATCTCTTCATCTGATTTCACGACGCCTTCATTGGTTTTGTTTAATTCAGCGATTTGATTGGCAGTATTCAGTTGATTAGCGGCTAATTCATCCAGTTGGGTTTTTAAGGCTTGATTAGCCGCATCAGAAGCAGGTAAAGCGGTTAATTGTGGTTCTATGGTTTTTTGAAATTCAGCGAGTTGCGATTGCGCCGATAAACCTAAACCCGCACCGACCAATAAAGCCGTGATTGCAATGCCATTAGCAATATAAGCCAAGGTTGGTTTGCTGGTCGAATTGACAGAACGCTTATAGCTATCGGTTTGCGAATTAGCCTGTCTGACACTCTCTAAGCCACTGGCTAAATCGTTTTTAGTGACTCTTAGTTCAAGGGCTTTTTTTAGCTCAGCGATTTGCGCTTCTAATTTGGCAATTTGCTGATTGTCTACCGCGACCGGACTAGGTTGAATGGCGGCTTGCTCAGTTTTAACCTCGCTGACTTTTCGCACATAACCCGGTTCAAATTCTTCAATATGCGCTACTTGATCTAAAGCGGTTAATTCTGGCGTAGTGACTTCATCAAACGCTTCAACGATATTGCTGTCATTGCCGTATTCAGCAAATTCATCAATCAGTAATTCATCCAAGGTGTCATCAACATCGACATGATAGGGGTCTTTGGGTTTTACAATCTCACCTAGATCGTCGCCAAAATTATCTAGCGTCCTTTTTTTAGATTCAGCCATCTGAGTTCTCGATTAAATAATTAAGCCGGTTTTAATGCCGTTACCAGCGCATTCACCTGTAAGCGTGATTGCAATTGAATATTCACAAAACCAGCATCGGTCATTTGTTGAATGGCTAACGCTTCACGCATGATGTGGTTTTCTGATTCGTCATTAAATAAATGAATAATCCAATGTTCTAACAAATCCAGACGATTAATCTCGGTGAGCACTTTAAAGTAGCCGGCCACTTCTTGTTGAGTGCTGCGGGTATGGGCAGAGGCATCATCCAAAGCATAACGATCACCGTTAATAAATTGGCCGTTGGCTTTTAACACCCGCTGCATTTCGACAATAACCTGTTGCCGATAATCGGCGCGGAAATTGTGCAAGGTATAAGCAGAGGCGATGACATCAACACTATTGCTATCCAAAGCCTGCAAAGCCGATAAAGCATCGTCACCAGAAAAGGTTAAGCGCCCTGCATCAACCCAATCTTGTAGATTTTGCTTGGCTTGGTTTTGCATGGTCGGTTCGTTATCGACGCTTAATAACTTGAGATTTTGATCTGCCGATAGAATCGACAAAGTGGTGATACCGGTACCGCCGCCTAGCTCGACAACATTGATTGCTGTAGCTTGAGTTTGTGCATATTCACCCACCGCAACACCAACTAATCGACTCATTTCGGTAGCGAAAGGGCAAATCAATTTGAGCATTTGATAATCTTGGCCGATTACCCCTGAAAACATGGCGTCGTAAGCGCTATCCTGACTCATGGCTGTGCCTTGGCTTGTTGTTTGGCTTGATAAGCGGCTAATTGTTCAGCAGTCGCTTCGGCTTGATATTGGTCTTTCCATTCGCTGTAAGGCATCCCGTAGACCACAGTTCTGGCTTGTTCATAATCCAATTCAACACCGCGATTAACTGCTTCTGCGGCATACCATTTGGCCAAACAATTACGGCAAAAATCGCCGTGTATCATTAAATCGATGTTTTGAATTTCGGTGTGTTGCTGTAGATGCGCCAGCAAGCGTCTAAACGCTGCAGCTTCAAGCTCGGTTGTCAGATCTGTCGCCATGTACGGATTCCGTTATGTAAAGTTTTATTTTAACAGCGCACTCGGCGGGGGACATAGTTTTCGTGTTGATGAGCAATATTGAGTTACAGTTTTTTCAGCCTAAATTACTAAACCTGAGCCATTGGCAACCCAAGGCTTAATTTGTAGCAGTGCATCCCCAATCGCCTGCTCGGCACATTCACTGTCATGTTCGATTTGAGCACGTAACCAATAGCCACGCGATAAACCAAAAAAACGGCATAACCGTAAATCGGTATCGGCAGTAATTGAGCGTTTACCCAACACAATTTCGCTGATACGTTGGGGCGGTACGCCAATTTCATTGGCTAAGCGATATTGGGAAATACCTAAGGGTTTCAGGAATTCTTCTAACAATAATTCGCCGGGGGTAATGGGAGATAATTCAGTCATGGCGCTGACTCCTAGTGATAATCGACAATTTCAACATCCTCTGCTCCAGCCGCTGTCCAGCGGAAACACAGGCGAAATTGATCGTTAATTCGAATGCTATGCTGACCAATGCGCTCGGCTTTTAAAGCTTCTAGCTGATTACCCGGCGGCACTTTTAAATCGTTAAGCGTTTCAGCGATTTGTAATTGCCACAATTTACGCAACGCAACGCGCTCGATATTAACAAAGCGAGGTATGCGTTTTAGCTCGGCTAAAGCTTGTGTGTCGGTGCATTTGAATGAAACGATCATGACAAAACTGTAATACAAAACAATTCATCACGCAATACGTGATGACTCACCTGTTTTTGTATACAATTCTGAGTTAAGCACATACAATGCCAGCTCTTTTTTGGCGCCTAGCTAGAATCCAGTTTTAAATGGTCTTTTCTGTTTTATTACAATCACCTAACGCGCTCTAATCCGAGCCCTAATCAATGAAACCGCTTTTAGAATTTTTCCCGATTGTTCTTTTCTTCATCGCTTACAAGCTTTACGACATCTACATTGCCACTGGCGTGGTGATTGTTGCCACCATTATTCAGGTGTTAATTTACTGGTTCCGTTATCGCAAGGTTGAGCCTATGCAGTGGGTCACCTTAGGCTTGATTTTAGTAATGGGCGGGGCGACGATTTAT
>CAMCSF010000105.1 GCA_945877625.1 Methylomonas koyamae
TGCAAATAATCCAGCACGATTAAACCCAATTGGCCGTGTTCACGAGTCAAACGCCGCGCTCTGGAGCGGACTTCGGTTGGCGTTAGGGCAGGGGTGTCGTCGATGAATAATTTGGTTTCGGCTAATAAATTAATCGCCGAGGTTAAGCGTGGCCAATCGTCGTCATCTAATTTACCGGTACGGACTTTGTGCTGGTCGATGCGACCTAATGACGACATCATCCGCATCGCCAATGCTTCCCCCGGCATCTCCATACTGAACACAGCGACCGGCATTCCGCTTTTTAAGGCGACGTTTTCGGCCATGTTCATGGCGATAGTGGTTTTTCCCATGGAAGGCCTACCCGCAACGATAATTAAATCCGAGGGTTGTAAGCCGGAGGTTTTTTCGTCTAAATCGGTAAAACCGGTGCTGGCGCCGGTGATGTCACCATCTTGTTCGTAGAGGGTTTCGATTTTATCGACGGCTTTGGCGAGCAAATTTTTGATTGAATTAAAGCCACCTTGACCACGTTGGCGTTGCTCGGCAATTTTGAACACATTGCGTTCGGCGTTTTCTAATAATTCAGCGGTTTCTCGACCTTCGGTGCTGAACGCTGAGTCTGAAATCTCGGTGCCGACATGAATTAATTGCCGTAATACCGAGCGGTCGCGGACGATGTTGGCATAAGCGACAATATTGGCAGCCGAGGGTGTGTCTTTGACCAAAGTGCCTAAATACGCTAAGCCGCCGACGTTTTGTAGTTCGTCGTTGGCGTCTAAGACTTCGGATAGGGTAATGACGTCGAAAGGGTCTTGTTTTTCGGCTAATTGGGCGATGGCGCTGAAAATTAGGCGGTGATCGCGGCGATAAAAATCTTCTTCGCTAATTTTGTCGGCCACCGAGTCCCAAGTTTGATTGTCTAACATCAATCCACCCAACACTGATTGTTCGGCTTGAATTGAGTGTGGCGGGACTTTTAGGGATTCGACAGCGTGATCGGGGGCGTAATAATAGTCTTCAGACATGAATGGCAAACTGCGGCAGTGGCTTAAGGGTTTATTATACTGACAAAGTCAGCATAGAATGCGGTGCTGATTGGGAAAAGCGGGGAGGTGGCGTAGTTCAACTGAATCATTGTGATTCGAGAAGACTATTAAAGCCGATTTTAACTAATGGGGTTTTGATACTGAGATAGGACGGAGTATTTTGACTCCGTCCCAGTCAAGCAATGACAGCGAAAAGTTATTCGCTATCGACTTCTTTCATACTTAAACGCACACGGCCTTGACGGTCGATTTCTAACACTTTAACGCGGACCACATCGCCTTCAGACAGCTTGTCGCTGACATTTTCAACACGCTCGTCAGAGATTTGCGAAATGTGAACCAAGCCGTCTTTGCCTGGCAAAATGGTGACGAATGCGCCGAAGTCCATCAAACGAACGACTTTACCTTCGTAAACTTTACCAACTTCAACTTCCGCAGTGATTTCTTCAATCATGCGACGCGCTTCTTCACCAGCAGCTCTATCAACAGAGGCAACGTTAACCACGCCGTCATCAGTCAAATCAATGCTTGCGCCAGTTTGTTCGGTAATCGCACGAATGGTGACGCCACCTTTGCCGATGACTTCACGGATTTTGCTTGGATCGATTTTGAACGAGATGATGCGAGGTGCAAAATCAGACATTTCTTCGCGAGTGCTAGACAAGGCCTTGTTCATTTCGCCCAAGATGTGCAGACGACCTTGTTTCGCTTGTTCTAATGCGACTTTCATAATTTCGGCGGTGATACCGTCGATTTTGATGTCCATTTGCAAAGCGGTGACGCCGTTTTCTGAACCAGCCACTTTAAAGTCCATGTCGCCAAGGTGATCTTCGTCACCCAAGATGTCAGACAAGACTGCGAATTTATCGCCTTCTTTAATCAAGCCCATCGCAATACCCGCAACAGGGGCTTTGATTGGCACGCCAGCATCCATCAATGCCAAGCTGCTACCGCAAACTGACGCCATTGAGCTTGAGCCGTTTGATTCGGTAATTTCTGAAACCACACGAATCACGTAAGGGAATTCAGACATGTTTGGCAATACTGCGGCAACGCCACGTTTTGCTAAACGACCGTGACCGATTTCGCGGCGTTTTGGTGAGCCAACAAAACCTGTTTCACCAACGCTGAACGGCGGGAAGTTGTAATGCAACATGAATGGCTCTTTGTATTCGCCAGACAATGCATCAATGATTTGCGCATCGCGCTCGGTACCTAAAGTAGCGACTACCAAAGCTTGCGTTTCACCGCGTGTGAATAAGGCTGAACCGTGAGTTCTTGGTAATACGCCAGTTCTGACAGTGATCGGTCTAACGGTGCTTAAATCACGGCCGTCGATACGAGTGCGGTCATTTAAAATCGCGCCACGAACTACGTCGTATTCTAAGTTTTCAATCACGTTGCGAATTTCTTTTTCGCTGTATTGTTCGTCAGCAGTCAATTTCTCAACTACCGCGCTTCTAATCGCGCTTAATTGATCTTGTCTGACTAATTTTTCTGCTACTTGATAAGCGGCTTTAATGCTTTGTTCCGCTTCTGCGGCAACCGCTGCTTTTAATGCAGTGTTGGTTTCAGCCGGTGTCCAAGCGATCGCAGGGGTTGCGACTTCAGCAGCGAATTCGTTGATCGCGTTGATAGCGACTTGCATCTGTTCGTGACCGAACAATACCGCGCCTAGCATTACTTCTTCTGATAATAAATCAGCTTCTGATTCAACCATCAATACCGCGTGTTGAGTACCGGCAACCACTAATTGCAATCTTGATTCTTTCAAGACTGGCAATGATGGGTTCAAGATGTATTCGCCTTCGTTGCTATAACCAACACAAGCCGCACCTAATGGGCCATTGAATGGCAAGCCAGAAACCGCTAATGCAGCTGAAGCGCCAAGCAGGGCAGGGATTTCGGTATCAACTTCTGGATTTAATGAAACGACAGTCGCAATAATTTGTACTTCGTTAGTAAAGCCTTCAGGAAACAATGGGCGAATCGGACGGTCGATTAAGCGAGAAATTAAGGTCTCGTTTTCGCTTGGACGGCCTTCGCGTTTAAAAAAGCCACCTGGGATTTTACCGGCAGCAAAGGCTTTTTCTTGGTAGTTAACGGTTAGTGGGAAAAAATCACCGCCGCTGGCTTCTTTTTTACCAACAACGGTCACCAATAAAGAGGTGCCTTCAACATCAATCATTACCGCGCCGTTTGCTTGGCGGGCAATTTCACCGGTTTCTAATGTGACGAGACGATCGCCGTACTGAAATTGTTTCCTGATAGGATTCACTATAAGGTTCCTTTGCGTTTAAAGGTTGTATTAAAAATGGGGCTATAAAGCAGAAACGGCACATAAGCGTGCCGTTTCTTAAAGGTATTACTTACGGATACCTAAGCGTTCGATCAGTGAACGGTAACGCGCTACATCGTTGTTTTTCAAGTAGTCCAACAATTTACGACGTTGGTTAACCATACGTAACAAACCACGACGTGAGTGGTTGTCTTTTTTGTGTGCAGTAAAGTGTGGAGTCAACTGATTGATGTTAGCAGTCAATAAAGCCACTTGAACTTCAGTGGAACCGGTGTCTGTATCTGACAAACGGTATTCTTCAACGATTGCTTTTTTTTGTGCTGCGGTTAACGACATTTTAATCCCTATCGATTAATAAATTTAAAAATAACAGTCGTCTTTACGACGACCCATGTAATCAGCAATTCCACAATAGGGTGTAGAAAGGCATGATGTTTTTTATTTGAATGATCAATGTGCTTGATTATCCAAGTGAAATAGTTTTTTCGGGGCCAGTTTACCATTTATTAGCATTTCGCCCAACCCTAAAAAGCATTGTTGGCTATAGATTCTTACTGTGCCTAACTCGGTGCTGTTTAGCGTAATTTGTTGACCTTGTTTAATGCTAGTGACTTGATCGTCATTCACTGTCACCGCTGGAATATGACTCAAAGGTAAGTCAACCGCTAATCGACTGGCATACAAAGTCGCCAAGTCCATTGCCCGCAATTGTTCGATAGTAAATGCATCAGCTAGGTTAAATTGCCCAGAAGCAGTACGGCGTAGAGCCGTCACAGTACCGCAACTACCTAAATAATGGCCAATATCTTCAGCCAACGAACGAATATAGGTGCCTTTTGAACAACGCACATCCAAGCTAATGTGTTGCGCATCAAAAGCCAACAATTCAATCGCATAAATCGTAATTCGTCGCGCTGGTCTATCAACGGTTTTACCTTCACGCGCCAATTCATACAGCTTTTTACCTTGATGTTTCAAGGCAGAATACATTGGCGGTACTTGATCAATTTCGCCCGTGAAATGCTGTAAACAATCCAGCAATTGTGATTCAGAAAAATCCGGTACCGCCATTTCAGCGACGATTTGACCTTCGCTATCGCCGGTGTCAGTCATCACGCCTAATTTAATGGTGACTTGATAACGCTTATCGTCATCCAGCATTAATGCTGACACTTTAGTCGCTTCGCCAAAACACAATGGCAATAAGCCGGTGGCTAGGGGATCAAGACTCCCAGTATGACCGGCCTTATTGGCATTAAACAGACGTCGGACTTCTTGTAAAGCTTGGTTAGACGAAACGCCTAAGCGTTTGTCGAGCAAAATAATCCCGCTGACATCGACGCCAGACTTGCGTTTTGACATTAATCGTCCTGCGGTTTGATGTCCAAATCGTTGAGCAATTCTGAAACCCGCATGCCGGTATCAAAGGAATGATCATAGTAAAAATGCAGTTCAGACATATGGCGCAAACGCATCCGCTTCGCCAGTTCATGACGAATAAACGGTGCGATTTCGTTCAACGCTTTGACGTTATCGTTTTTAGTTTTATCGTCAGCTGCATTCAGAACCGTGATATAGATTTTAGCAACGGCCAAATCTTTGGTTAACACCACTTCATTGACCGTGACAAAGCCTATTCTTGGATTATGAACATCTCTTTGCAGAATCGCTGCCAGCTCTTTTTGCATTTGCGAAGCAACGCGCTGGCTGCGACCGTACTCTTTTGGCATAGCTTATAGTTCCCGTTTTACTTCGATACGCTCAAATACTTCGATTTGGTCGCCTTCTTTAACATCGTTGTAGTTTTTCACGCCGATGCCGCACTCCATACCCATTTTGACTTCGTTGACGTCGTCTTTGAAGCGGCGCAATGACTCAAGTTGTCCTTCGTAAATTACCACGTTGTTACGCAGTACGCGGATTGGCAAGTTACGTTTAACGAAGCCGTCGACCACCATACAGCCAGCAATCGCACCGAATTTTGGTGAGCGGAATACGTCACGCACTTCAGCCAGACCGACAATTTTCTCTTGAATATCAGGCGCCAACATACCGCTAATCGCGCGTTTTACTTCGTCGATTGCTTCGTAAATGATGCTGTAGTAATGCAAATCGATTTCTTTTTCTTCAATCAATTTACGGGCAACGGCATCGGCACGAACGTTGAAACCAATCAAAATCGCACTGGATGCTAATGCTAAGTTGGCATCACCTTCGTTGATACCACCGACGCCACCGTAGATGCATTTAACTTGTACTTCATCATTCGACAAATTAACCAATGATTCGCGTAAGGCTTCCAAACTACCTTGTACGTCGGTTTTGATGACCACGTTAAGGGTTGATGTTTCACCCGCCGCCATTCTGGAGAATACATCATCCAGTTTAGAAGCCGCCATTGCTGCATGACGGTTAGAGCGTTTACGATCTTCACGGTGAGAAGCCAGTTCACGCGCGATACGTTCATTTTGAACCACCAAAAATTCATCGCCAGCGGCAGGGGTGCCAGACAAACCAAGAATTTCAACCGGTGCGCTTGGGCCTGCTGATTTAATGCTATGAGCATTTTCATCAAACATGGCGCGGATACGACCGTATTCATGACCGCATAAAACGAACTCGCCTTTGCTCAAGCTACCTTTTTGAATCAGGATCGTCGCCACCGCACCGCGACCTTTGTCTAAGCGTGATTCGATACAAATACCAGAAGCAATACCTTCGGCAGGGGCTTTTAATTCCAACACTTCGGCTTGAACAATCAAAGCTTCAATTAAGTCATCAATACCAACACCGGTTTTAGCTGATACTTTTAAGAACTGTACATCGCCACCCCATTCTTCAGGCACCACATTCAGGGTTGCCATTTCCTGCATAACGCGATCAGGATTTGAATCAGGTTTGTCGATTTTATTTAAAGCCACAATGATAGGCACGTTCGCTGCACGAGCGTGATCAATCGCTTCTTTGGTTTGTGGCATCACGCCGTCATCAGCGGCAACAACGATAATCACGATGTCAGTGACTTCTGCACCGCGAGCACGCATGGCGGTAAACGCGGCGTGGCCTGGTGTATCTAAAAAGGTTACTGAGCCGTGATCGGTTTTAACCTGATAAGCACCAATGTGCTGGGTAATACCACCGGCTTCGCCAGCGGCAACGCGGGTTTTGCGGATGTAATCCAGTAATGAAGTTTTACCGTGGTCAACGTGACCCATGATGGTCACAATCGGTGCGCGTGGCAATTGTTTGCGCTCATCACTTTCGCCTTTCACTTCGGCCAGCATTTCTTGCTCGAAGTCATCTTCGCTTTGCATGATGGCTTTATGTCCCATTTCTTCAACCAAAATCACCGCTGTTTCTTGATCGATGGTTTGGTTGATGGTGGTCATAATGCCAAGCTTCATCAAATGTTTGATGATTTCAGCCGCTTTGATATTCATCTTGGCCGCTAAATCAGAAACGATAATGCTTTCTGGGATAGTGACTTCGTAAATAGTCGGTGCTACCGGTTTTTCAAACTTGTGTTTAGCTTGTAAATCCGGTTCAAAGTCGTTTTTGTCGCGACGTGAGTTGTTTGATTTACCTTTTTTGCTTTTACCACGACGTGCGCCGTCACCACGATCAGACTCCACCTCTGGTGTTGGGCTACGAGTCGGTTTGAACTCTTGTTTTTTCTTGTGCAGCGTTTGTTGCTGCTTGGCTTCGGCTTGTTTTTTGACTTTTTCAGCGGTGCGTTGCACGGCCGCTTCTAAGCGTTGTTTCTTTTCATATTCCAAGCGTTCTTCTTCGGTCATGCCGGTTGCCTTTGGCGCCTCTTCAACGGGTTTTATCGCTTCTGCCGGAGCTTCTTCTGCGACAGGTGCTGTCTCAACTTCAACGCTGACAGCAGGTTGTGCTTCAGGCGCTGAAATGGTGGCTGTTTGCTGTGGTTTTGACTCAACAACGGCTTCTTCAACCACAGCGGTGACTAGCGGTGCTTCAACCGGCTCTGGTTGTGTTTCGATAACAACCGGTGCAGCGGCGACGGTTTCTTTAGCCTGAGGCGGATTAGTAACCGGTTCTTCGCGTTTGATATAGGTTTTTTGCTTGCGCACTTCGATGCTGACGGTTTTGCCAGCGCTACCGGGTACAGAAGACTGTTTAAGCTCGGTTTTAGTGCTGCGCTTTAAGGTAATGCGTTTTGGCGATGAGGATTCATCGCTATCCGCTTTGCCGTGGCGTTTACGCAAATGGGCTAATAATTTAACCTTTTCATCTTCGGTAATCGTGTCATCGGCAGCGGAAGCCGATAAGCCGGCTTCTTTTAATTGCTCTAAAAAACGGTCGAGTGGAATACCGACAACTTCTGCTAATTCTTGTACTGTTTTATCGCTCATAGTTTACTCCTGCCTTAGCCTTGGTCGTCTGCGAACCACGACTCGCGTGCTTTCATGATAAGTTTGCCCGCGCGATCTTCGGTCATGCCGGTAAATTCGATGATGTCGTCAAT
>CAMCSF010000106.1 GCA_945877625.1 Methylomonas koyamae
GCTTTCTTTTGGTTACTTTTCTTTGCCCAAACAAAGAAAAGTAACTCGCCTGTCGGTGCGACCAATCGGCAGGATAGCCGATTGGCATTTACCCTTTAGGGCGAAAAACACGGATGTTTTTCGTGAAACCGACATTAAAATAAGCTTCGTAACGCGAAACCTTATTACGAATAACTAAAATTGCAACCGATGTCTGATGGCGTTGGTTAAATTTGGGTTAAACGATTGATCCAACTCAGCTTTACTCAGTGAAACCACAAACTCGCAAGCCCCCTATTTGATATGACCACCGACTCGCTCGACACTTATTACCGCCAAGTTCAAGAAATCATCCTCGACCGACAAGATTGGATCAGCGGCTTATTGCCTGCCAGTACTGCAGTGAATACCCACGGCAATTACACCGATGCGTGGGTGAGGGATAACGTCTACAGCATTTTGGCGGCATGGGGCTTAGGCTTGGCGTATCGCAAACAAGGTGTTGAGCTTGAGCGGGCTTATTCGCTTGAGCAAAGCACGGTGAAGTTAATGCGGGGTTTGTTGATTGCCATGATGCGGCAATCGGCTAAAGTCGAAAAATTCAAACATACTCAAGATCCATTGGATGCTTTGCACGCCAAATACAACACCCAAACCGGTGAAGTCGTGGTCGGCGATGATGAATGGGGGCATTTACAGCTCGATGCGACTTCATTGTTTTTGTTGATGCTGGCGCAAATGACCGCTTCCGGTTTACGGATTGTGTTTAGTTTTGATGAAGTCAACTTCGTGCAGAACTTGGTGCATTACATTAGTCGTGCTTACCGCACTCCCGATTACGGCATTTGGGAACGCGGCAACAAAATGAATCACGGTATTGCCGAACTCAATGCCAGCTCCATTGGCATGGCAAAAGCGGCTTTAGAAGCCATGTCAGGCTGTAATCTGTTTGGTGCCGATGGCGAGCAAACGGCATTGATTCATGTGGTGAGTGATGATATTGCCCGCACTCGGATTACTCTGGAATCGCTGTTGCCGCGTGAGTCGATTTCTAAAGAAGTCGATTCAGCCTTATTAAGCATCACCGGTTTTCCAGCCTTTGCGGTTGATAATCAAGCCTTGCGGGAAAGAACCGAGGCTTTGATCGTCGAGAAATTACAAGGCAATTACGGTTGCAAACGCTTTTTGTTGGACGGTCATCAAACCGTGATTGAAGACCATCAGCGCCTGCATTACGAGCCGCATG
The DNA here is from genome assembly GCA_945877625.1 of Methylomonas koyamae. Classification (GTDB taxonomy): domain Bacteria; phylum Pseudomonadota; class Gammaproteobacteria; order Methylococcales; family Methylomonadaceae; genus Methylomonas; species Methylomonas koyamae_C. The sequence continues at coordinate 1,226 of CAMCSF010000106.1, forward strand.
AGCTGAAACAGTTTATGCACATCGAATGCGAATGGCCGCTGTTTTTCTGCTATTTACAACTGAATCATCTGTTCGCTGGTAACCAACAACAAGCCGCTGATTATCGTCAGCGTTTGGATAACTTATTAGTCGAACAAAACGGCCAGTGGTTATTGCCAGAAGTCTATTTTGTTCCTGAGCATTTAATCGAAGCCGAAAAAGCCCAGCCGCACAGTCAAAGCCGTGTCGCCAATGACAACGTGCCTTTGGTTTGGGCGCAGAGTTTGAGCATTTTGGGGAGCTTGCTACAAGACCAGTTGATTAGCTTGGATGATATTGATCCCCTCGGCCGCCACAAAATCAAACAACGCAATAGCCAAACCACCGTGCAAATTGCCTTATTAGCCGAAGATGAGCAGCTACAAGCCGATTTGCAACAACACGGCATTGCCTCGCAAACTTTGGCCGATATTGCGCCGATTCAAGTGCGCGATGGTAGCGAGTTGGCGCAAGCTTATACCCAAGTTGGGCGTAATGATCGGATGGCTTTAACTGGTCGACCATTGCGTCAGCTACGCAGTATGGCGACCGCTAAATTGTATCGATTGGCGGGTGAGCCTTTGCTGTTTTTGCCGCAGTTTATGAACCAAAAAGGGTTTTATATTGCGATGGATAACCGCATGTTGATTCAGCGTTTAAGCACTGAACTAGCCTATATCAGTCAGCAATGGGATTGCCATGCCGCGCCGTTGCTGGTGATTAATATCAAACACAATATGTTGGTGGGCGAAGATCGGGATTTATTGTTGGCATTTATCGCCCAACTACAGCAAGGCCAAGTGCAACAAACCCCAGTTCAGCTTAATTTGTTGACTGATCAATTCGTAGAATCGATTTGCCGCGAACAAATTAATTATTTGCATGATTTTCGTTTTTCAGCAGCCAGTTGGGAGGATGTTGAACGGCCTTTTGAGTATTTATTGCCGACTAATGACGCTCAGGTTCACAACTTTTTAGATAGTTTTGTGCTGACCGAATGGGAAATTAACGACGATGATTTCTTGATTCAACAATTACAAACCAATCCTAATTTGTACGCACAACTCGAAGTCTTGAGTTTATTAAGTCAACGCCATGGTTTGGATTATCAAACCGGTTTGGCTGATTACTGTCGGGTGCGGGATTTGTTGGAAGAAGTTTATGCGCGGGCAGGGGATCAACACGTTTGGTATATCGTCCGTCGTTGTGCGGGTTTGTTAGGCAAATACGATATTAACCTTGAACAAGCGGCGACTGAGATTTTGGTGCGTCAACACGGCTTGACCTTAGGCCGTGCGTATAGCGGCAAAGCGACTTTGTCACGCCCCGCTGATTCATCACAGATTTTGGCGACGATACGCGATTTCAATCCCAGCGATACCAGTCAGCAAATTTTGATTCAAGAGTTAATTATTTACTTGGGCATGCTGATCAAGCGCAATCCGGCTTTGTTTGCTGATATGCACACGATTCGGGTGGGGCATATTTTGCAATTGATTATCGCCCGCCAAAAACGCTTAACCAGTACCTCTTTGGATTATGCTTTCAACGATATTTTGGCGATGGCGCCGCATCAATTAGCGCAATCGGTGCAAGAAACCTTAGAAGATTACAGCAACAGTGAAACTCAGCTCGGTGAAGTGGAAAGTTTGCATTACGGTGGCTCGCAAGGCGATTTAGCTACAGCCCGATTTTCAGCCGCGATGGACCCAGAAACGGGCAATCAAGATTGGTACGCATGGCGTGAACAATGGGGTAGTGTTGGCCGAGAAAATGAAGCGTTTTTTAGTGGTGTTTGGGATTTATTGCATCATTGCAAAGGCTTGATGATCGGCGAGAAATACAACAGCAAACGCCGGATTGATAGCGAAATTATGCTGGCGCAAATGACTGCTGGCGAACAGAGTTTTAAGCTACATATCAATCATATTCTCAACAAAATTCAGGCACCGATTTATCGGCAATTAAGCGTAGAAGCCTTGCGGACTTTAGCTTATGTGGTGCGCGACAATCCTGAGTTTTATGTAGACGACACTTTGGTGACTGATATTTTAATTGGTCACGCGGTACGGATTAGCTGGCTGCAAAAACACCCGCATTTCCATGACCATTATGAAGAATGTGTGTCACTGGCTTGGCAGGCGTTTTACCAATTGCCACCTCATGCGGTAGCTAATGGCATTTTGGACGCATTGATTTATTTACTTAACCAATCCGAGGCGTAACGACGATGATTTTAGCCGGTGATATTGGCGGAACTAAAACAGTTCTAGCTTTAATCGAAACACAAGCCGATGGCAGTTTAAAGGTGTGTCGTGAACAAACTTTTGCCAGTGGTGATTACCCGACCTTTGAAGAAATTCTGCAATTATTCTTGCTCGATGAAGTTAGGGTTGATGCTGCTTGTTTTGGCATTGCTGGCCCTGTGATTAATCAACGCTGCCAAACTACTAATTTGCCTTGGTTGTTGGATGGTGAGCAACTGAAAATCTTGCTGGGAACCGAGAAAGTTAAGTTATTAAATGATTTAGAAGCCATGGCGGTTGGCATGTTGCATCTAAAAGCCGATGAATTTATCGAGCTAAATCCAAATGCTAAGTCGCAAACCGGCAATATTGCTGTGATTGCGGCCGGCACTGGTTTAGGGGAAGCGATTTTGCATTGGGATGGTGAAGATTATCAGCCGATGGCGACCGAAGGTGGTCATTGTAGTTTCGCACCGCAAACCGCTCAGCAAGATGCTTTGTTGCAGTATTTGCGGGGTTTATATCCTGATCATGTCAGTTATGAACGGATTTTGTCGGGCATAGGTTTTAGCCATTTGTATGATTTTTTACGCGACACAGGCTTTGCGCCGGCTTGTCCAATTGTGCCAGATGCTAAAGATTGTGCTGGGATTGATCGTAATGCCTTAATTTCACGTTTAGGTGTGCAAGGCGAAGATAAATTGTGCCAAGAAGCGGTGCGTTTGTTGGTGGAAATTTACGGTGCTGAAACCAGTAATTTGGTTTTGAAAAGCTTTGCTACCGGTGGTGTGTTTATCGGTGGTGGGATTGGGCCGAAAATCAGACCAATGTTGGAATCCGGCGTGTTTTTGAAAGGCTTTACTGCTAAAGGGCGGTTTCAACCGTTATTGTCTAGCGTTTCGGTGAAATTATCCTTAAATCCGAAAACACCTTTATTGGGTGCGATGTATTTTTATGCTTGATTAGAGAACGGTTAAAGTCTCAGCGCTTTCGGTATGCACTAAATCGCCACTGCGCTGTAAGACAAAATAGCCACGTTGCAAGGCTTCTTTTTTGGCGTCTTCATTAATATGAAAGGCAGCAATCGCACCATATTGTTTATAGTCCTGATAAATCGGAAATAGCTGTTTAAAGCATTTCATTTTGCGATCTAATTTATCTAAATCGTTAGCGTGGGCTTTGTATTTCACTTCGACAATTCCCACCGCATTGCCATTAGTCATCACCAAATCGTATTCTTCTTGAATTTGGCCACGATGTTTTTGCATGTTTTTAACCACATCGTCGAAATGAATATTGCCTAAACGATTGTCTTTAAGCAGGCTGTGTAAAAAGAACTCTTCTGCGACATCACCTTGATTTTTACCGATATTGCCCAGCGTAATGCCCATGCGCTCTAATTTTGCATCAGTACGTTTTATTTGCTCGTCGGTGCGCTTCATTTGCTCATCTGTTTTTTTCATTTGTTCGTCCGTCGCTTTTTGAGCTTCACGCAAATTTTTGCTGTCAATAGCGAGACTTGCAACTAAGGCTTTTAATTCATCATCAGTCATTTGATCGGCTCCAGCGCTCAAGGTTATAAGAAAAATTCTAGCACAAGAAAAGTTTTCTGCTAGGCGCGCAAAACCTGAAAAACCCACATCAGGCTGACAGCCTTAAGCCTGATGTTTTAAACTAGCCTTTTAATCGGCGTAGCTTTGAATGGATTCGGCTGCGGTTTACGATCCTTATCAAAAGGTAACTTCCATGCCACATCGCATTTTTCGTACCAGTAAACCTAAATCGGACATTACCCAATTACCCAAACTGGGTTTAGCTAAAAAGCATTTAATTGCCGATTTCAAACACTATTACAGCCATCGCTTAGGCCGTGATGAAAACTGCCGTTCCGTGCATTATGCCTACCAAGCCTTATCACTGGCGATTAGTGATCGCTTGGTCGAACGCTGGAAACAAACCTACAACACTTACCGCGATAGCGACTGCAAAAAAGCTTATTACCTGTCGATGGAATTCTTGATGGGCCGCTCGTTAAGCAACGCGATGTTGAATTTGGGCGTTGATGATGTGGCTAAAAAAGCGTTGTACGAAATCGGCATCGAGTTGGAAGAATTATTGGACAGCGAACCGGATGCTGGTTTAGGTAATGGCGGCTTAGGACGATTGGCGGCTTGTTTTATCGATAGCTGTGCCACCTTACAATTGCCTGTCACCGGTTATGGCTTGCGCTACGAATACGGCATGTTCTCGCAGCATATTGTTAATGGTGAACAAATCGAACGCCCCGACCATTGGCTAAGAATGGGTAATATTTGGGAAATTGAACGCCCTGAATACACGGTAAGAATCAAATTCGGCGGTCATACCGAAGTCCATATTGATGAACACGGCAAATCGCGGACTAGTTGGGTCAACACCCGTGACATTTTAGCCATGCCTTATGACACACCAGTGCCGGGTTATCAAAACGGCACTGTTAATACGCTGCGTTTGTGGAAAGCCATGGCCACTGACGAATTCAATCTGCAAGAATTCAATGCCGGTGATTATGCCGAAGCGGTGGCGCAAAAAAATACCGCCGAAAACATCACCATGGTGCTGTATCCCAATGACGCCAACGAAAATGGCAAAGCTCTACGCCTACAACAACAATATTTACTCGCCTCTGCCAGTTTGCAAGATGTGGTTGGGCGCTGGGTCGCGATGCACGGCCAAGATTTTAGCCAGTTTGCCGCCAAAAACTGTTTTCAGCTCAATGACACTCACCCCAGTATTGCGGTGGCGGAATTAATGCGGATTTTGTTAGATATCTATGGCTTAACTTGGCAAGCGGCATGGGAAATTACCCGCAACACTATGGCCTACACCAACCACACGTTACTACCAGAAGCCTTGGAAAAATGGTCGGTTAGTTTGATGCAACATTTGTTGCCGCGGTTGATGGAAATTATTTTCGAAATCAACGCTCACTTTTTAACTGAAGTGTCGGCGCATTGGCCGGGTGATGGCGAGCGTTTGGCGCGAATGTCGTTGATTGAAGAAGGCCATGATAAAAAAGTGCGAATGGCTTATTTAGCCATCGTCGGTAGTTTCTCGGTCAATGGTGTGGCGGAATTACATTCGAAATTACTCAAAGAAGGGTTGTTTAACGATTTCTACCAACGCTGGCCGAAAAAATTTAATAACAAAACCAATGGCGTTACGCCTAGACGTTGGTTGGCAGGCTGTAATCCTGAATTAGCGGATTTAATTACCGACGCCATTGGTGATGCGTGGATTACCGATTTGTCGCAATTGGCTAAATTAAAGCCTTATGCTGAAAACGCCAATTTCAGAAAAAAATGGCAACAAATTAATCAAAACAGTAAACAGCGTTTGGTTGATTTGAAAAAACTCGAACACGATTTGGATATCAACGTCAACGCGTTGTTTGATGTGCAAGTGAAGCGGATTCACGAATACAAACGCCAAATTCTCAATGTTCTGCATGTGATTCATCTCTATAACCGGATTAAGCGCGGTGATATCGAAAACTGGGTGCCGCGTTGTGTTTTGATTGGTGGTAAAGCCGCGCCCGGTTATGTGATGGCGAAAAAAACCATCAAATTAATCAATAACGTTGCCGAAGTGATTAACAACGATCCTGAAATTGGCGATAAATTGAAATTAGTATTCATGGCCAATTATCGAGTATCGGCGATGGAAGTGATTTGTCCGGGCGCTGATTTGTCCGAACAAATCTCTACTGCGGGTAAAGAAGCCTCTGGCACCGGCAATATGAAATTTATGATGAACGGCGCTTTAACCATCGGCACTTTGGACGGTGCCAATATTGAGATTCGTGAAGAAGTCGGTGCCGAAAATTTCTTCTTATTCGGTCTGACCGAAGCCGAAGTTGAAGCTTTGCGCCCCAACTACAACCCACAAAGCTACATCAACCAAGACAGCGATTTACAGGCGGTGATGCACTTATTGGAATGCGGTCATTTCAACCAATTTGAGCCAGGCATTTTTGATGACATCATTGCTTCATTGAAAAACCCTAACGATCCTTGGATGACGATTGCTGATTTTCGTAGCTTTATCAATGCTCAGCAACGGGTCGAAGCCGCTTATCGTGACCAAGAACTGTGGACCAAAATGAGCATTCTCAACACTGCCGCCAGCGGTAAGTTTTCCACCGATAGAACCATCAGCGAATATAATCGCGACATCTGGCACTTAACGCCGATTGATGTCGATAAAAAATAACAAGGAACTACCATGATTGATGTTGTGTTGTTTGAGCCGGAAATTCCGGCCAACACCGGCAATATTAT
>CAMCSF010000107.1 GCA_945877625.1 Methylomonas koyamae
TTAAGCTATACACACCATTCTTAGTTGGAGTAGCAAAACTACTTTGATCAATTCGGCGAGATTGATTAAATTCAATCTCGCCGATTCTTTTGTTTAGCCCGTCGTTTTTGTAACCAGCGAATCACGCCTGTGACAAACAACACCGGGCAAGCAAAGCCGGTCACTAACACCAAGATTTGCCCAGTCAGGCCAAATACTTCGCCATTGTGTAGCGGATGTAACCAGCTCAGTAGCGCAGTGCCGGACGATTGCTGTTTAGGGTCATTGATTAACAATACTTTGCCGCTGTATTGATCCAGCCAAATATTGGTTTTCGGGAAACGATGGCTAGGTTCAAACTCTTGACGCAAATTAATCCGAAACGTGCCTGTTTCCCCATCCGGTGTTTCTATCCAGCATAAGCGAGTTTGTGGGAATAATTGCTGCGCTGTCGCTACGGCTTGATCGGCTGTGATCGCTAATCGGGGTGAGTTGGGCGTTGATTGTGGTTTCGCTGGCTGTAGATCAATCGGCAAAAAAGAGTGGATGGCTGGATTGACGTAGTTAGGCACTTCTAATGCGATACCGGTTAGCGTCAGCATCAGCAAAATCACCAAGGGATAAATCCCTGCTACTTTGTGTAAATCGTAATTGAAGCGCTGGCCACTGCTGGCGGGTTTGATGGTTAATGCGGCTTTTAATTTATGTAGCGGCGGCCACCACAGGTAAACGCCGCTTAATAAGGAAACCGTCAGTAATAAGCCAATGATGGCCATTATCAGTTTGCCAGTGGTATCCAATAACAAGGTGTAATGTAAGTCATAAATCCAAGTGATTAGATATTGTCCCCAAAAGCGTTTGTTGATGATTTCTGCAGTATAGGGATTGATCGCTACCATCATCGGCGCAAAACCATGGTGTTCGGTTTCTTCGGGTTTGTAGTAGCGTGCGGTAATCGGGCTGGATTTATCGGCGGGAATTTCTAGCCGCCATGCGTGTAGACGATGAGGTTCACTGGCTTGTAAGGATTGCCATAAGGCTTGATAAGATTGGCGAGGTTGAGCACTTTCGCTAATTATCAATTCAGGATTAAGCCATTGGTCTAATTCAATATAAAACACCAACAAGCTGCCCGTGATGCCGATAACCGACATCAACAAGCCTAACGCTAAGCCTAAATAAAGATGAACGGCCAGCCAAAACTGCCGTGCGGTGGTTTTTTTACTGGCCGTGGTTTTCATGGGGTTAATTAATAGTCGTATCTGAAGTTGACTGCACCGTAAAAGGCGATGCCGTCGCCAGCTGAAAACAAGGGCTGGGCACCTGCGCCATATGTTTCATCAAACCATAAGTATTCGCGCTGGGTGTTGGTTAAGTTTTTGGCTTGGAATTGCAGATCAACCTGTTTATTAACTTGATAACCTAAGTCAAGATTGAGCAGTGCGTATTCACCGAATTTTCCACGACTATTGGACTGATCAACATAAAAATTACCTTGACCTGTTGTCCATAGTGAAGAACGTAAAGCGGGAGTCAATTGATAATCAATTCCCGCAGAAAATAAATAATTCGGCGTATTAACAACTTGATTGCCAACGACATATTCATAAGCATATTGGACAAATGTGCCAGTGCTTTTTAATTTGGCTTCTTGTAATGAATACGCGGACCAAACGCTTACTTTATCGGTAGGGTTGATTTTTACTTCAATATCAACACCTTGTCTTTTTGTGGCGCCTAAATAGGTTGAAGAGCTTGCCGCTAAGTTACGGCTCATTTCGTTGCTTGCTTCTTGGGTCCAGTAAGCTACACGACCTTCAGCCCAATCAATTGGTTTAAATTTCACACCGACTTCCCAGCCATCGTTGATTGACGGCGCTAAACTCGCCGCGAGTGGATTTCTAAAGGTAGCGCTCCCAAGTCCAACTTGAAATGTTCTTCCCCAGTTTCCATAAAGGCTATAACCATCAATAGGCGTTATAACTGCGCCAATTTTAGGTTGGGAAATGGTGCCATAATCATTGACCGGACTAGCGCCAACTGAGCCAGGTTTAAAATTGTTGAAATTGCCATCAATTCTATCGGCACGATAACCGGGAGTGATTTTTAACCATTCTGTAGGTTTAATCACTGCTTGGATATAACCACCATAGTTTAAGAAGCTCCATTCTTCGTTGTTTCTGATATTAGTCGAACTGGCAGGACGACGAATTCGATTATCTGTTCTGTATTGTTGATATTGATTTTCTTGTTGTTGAAAATCAAAACCTGATTCTATGGAAAAGTCGTTCAACCAACTAATCTGCGGATGATAGGTTAGCGATGTGATTGCGCCGTATTGGGATTCGTCACGATCACGCTCAACCTGCGCGCAGCAAGGATCAAATTTTACGAAGCGTTGTTCTTCATAAGTATTGCCATAGGCTTTTGTCGACCAAAATAGTTTATCGGTCAAATTGACATCGAAATGGGTGCTTACTTGGCCTACGGTCCGTTTTCCGCCATCGGTAGAGTTTCTAGCTAAGGATTGAGTTGTACTTGATAGTTGCTCTTGAAAGCTTAAATATCCTGGTTCTTCGGCACCTGCCTCACTCCAGCGAACATTCAATCCCAGTTTGTATTTATCATTGTCTGGCGTAAAAGACCATTTGCCAGAAAAGCTGTTTTTATCCGATTCACTATGATCTCGATAACCATCGCTGGCGCGATAGGAAATTGCATAGTTTTGAGTGATACCGTCTTTTTCATAGCCCAAGCCAGATTGGATGTCATGGGTATTAAAACTACCGTAACTTACCCTGCCTTTTACATAATTGCCGCCAGTCGCCGTTTTAATATTGGCATTACCTGCAATGGCATGTAACCCGTAGCGAGGGTCATTGGTGCCCCGAACAATTTCAATCGATTCGATGTCGAGTGGGAAAAGGGCATCCATAAAATACATGTTGCCATCATTGTTATTGCTTGGAATTCCATCAATTAATAGCTTGACTGCATTTGTTCTGCCTTCACCATTAAAACCGCGAAACGAAAATTTACCCGTGGTTGTGCCTTGACCAAATTGGGTAATTTGAACGCCTGGCATTCTGTGCATTAAGTCATAAGCATTCAATACGTTTTGGTCTTGAATTTTATCGGCGTGCATCACATCGACCGAAGTAGCAATGTCACGGCTGGATAATTTGCCGTTTTTCTCACTATCAGAAACCAAAACCGCGCCCAATTCAAAAACCGAATTATCTTTGCTGGAGTTGTTTTGAGCGGCGGTTTTTTTAATCGCAATCACACCGTCACCGGTTTGTTGATATTCAAGGCCGTTTTTTAGCAATAAACGATCTAAGGCTTGTTGGACGGTAAATTGGCCTTTCAATGCTTCGGAACGTAAGCCTTTTAAGCTGCTATCGGCATAAATCAATTTGGTATTGGCGGTTTTTGCCAATTGATCCAAAGTGGTCGCAAGTGATTGGCTGGGAATGTCTAAACTGATAGCGGCATTGTCAGCTGCTAGTGCATCAAAACCAGTCACTAGCAACAATGAGAGCAGTGGTAGTTTTTTATAACGATGCGGAAGTTTGCCTGTCATTATTCATATCTCCTGTTAATACAATTGGGGTAGGTCTGTGCCTGCCTAATTCTATAAACGCAATAGGGGTGCGAAACTGGACAAATTATTTTGAAATGAAGACGGGGTTGCGCGGGAATAACCAAGTGAAAAGTTCAAGCTATCAATTAGAAGAGATTTTAATTTCTTGTTTTTTATAGCTAACTTTGATTGGCAATATTTGTTCTAAGGCTTTAAGAAACGGATTTAAGTCGCTGACGTCAAAGTTGCCACTTAAGGTTTGCTTGGCTAAATGGGGGTTGGTAAAGGCAAAGTGAATCGGGTGATGGCGTTCGAGTTCTGCGGCAACTTCGGTCAATGGCGTGTGATCAAACATCAAACGACCACGAGTCCAATTGGTTGCATTACTTGAATTTGATTTTTCAATCGCGAGTAATTCACCGTTTTTATTGATGCGTCTAGCAAATCCTGCAGTTAATCTGGCGCCCGACCAGTGATTGTTGGTGATTAATTCCACTTCGCCTTCTAAAACCGAAACTGCCCCACCTTCTGGACGCTGGCGCACATTAAATACTGTGCCAATATCTTTAATTCGCAGGGATTGGGTGACAACGGTAAAGGGGCTAAGCGGTTGATGGCTAACTTCAAATAATACTTCGCCTTCGTGTAATTCAATTTCCCGTCTAAACCAAGCGATGTGTACCGATAGACGACTAGCCGCATTGACGGTTAGTTGTGAACCATCTTCAAGCGTCAGTCGTTTTTGTTCACCGATGCCGGTGATGTGGTGAGTAGTTTCGCCAAAATAGTCTTGGCAAAAAATCGTCAAGCCAGCGCTAAGCATTAAAGCCAAAATAGCGTTTTGACGATTTAAACGCGGTTTGTAGTTTGCATTGCGAGCAGCCTCAAGACCATTAATTGGTTGAGTTTTGATTTCGTCAAACTGGCTCCACAGTTTTTCTGCTTGCTGATAAGCCTGTTGGTGGTTGTGATCTTGGGTCAGCCAGCGTTGAAATTGTTGGCGTTGTTTGAGGGTGCATTGATCTGACTGTAAGGCAATAAACCATTCAATCGCGGTTTTAAGTTGCTGTTGATTTAACTCAGACATACACCGGGCTAAAAAGGCTGAGATTGTAAGCGATGGTGGCAATGCAGCATGGCGTTAACTAATTCACGTTGCACGGTTTTTTCTGAAATACCGAGTTGTTTGGCAATCTCGCTGTAACTCAGTTCATCAATTTTTCGCAGCAAAAACACATCGCGACAACGCATCGGTAATTCGGCGATGGCCGATAGCAGGATTTCACATTGTTGGCGCAAAATCGTGAGTTGCTCAGTTTCGATGGCATTGCTAGGGATGCTGTTATCCAACTCAACGTGATGGGTTTGGTGGCGTTGGTGACGAATAAAATCAATCGCTAAACGCTCGGCAATCCGAAACACATAGCCGGCGAGGTTTTCGTCATGCTCCCAGTGGTTTTTATTCAGCAAACGCAAAAAGGCTTCTTGAGTTAAATCTTCGGCAATCGCATGGCATTCAACTTTGTTCAACAGATGACTGTGAATGGCTTGGTGATGATTTAAAAATAAATGTGAAACAAGCGTTTGGTCTAACTTAGCCATGATTGCAATGGAAAGTTTCGACCAACTTGTTGGTGAATCGCTGTGAATCTAATGAAGTGCTGTGATGGAGGTTTTCCATATCTTGAAACTTGAACTAGATCTATGCCGATGGTTAAAAAGTAATTAGGTCATGATTTGAATTAAAGAACATCCATGTCGGTTTTCGAGGGGGGGAGAAAACCAATTCCAAATTTAGTTAAAAAAACCGGTCATCGACCGGTTAAAGAGAACACGCAACTAATACTCGCTGAGAAGTATTGAGTGCTAGGTTAAAGGTAATTTTTGATTAAATAAATGCGGCTAATTGTCGCGGATTTTATTTTAAGTGATTGATTTAATTAAACTATGTCATATGGCTCAGTTTTTAGGTAAAAGTGTGGCATATCACGCATTTTTTGGTTTTTAGAGCATCAGGCTAACTAAAAAATAATTGCTCATCCGAGATCGAATTGAGCAAAGTTTATCGAGATTGAGTTTTAAAGATGCTTGTTTAAGAACCGTTAGCCATCCTTGCGTTTTCTTTCCGTTAACAATGGGTATAATTGCCCGCTCGTTAAATGGCGCTTGGCTTGCTAAGCTTTGCGGCCCATTTTTTATTTTTCGCAGCGTGTTTTGATCATGTTGCGATCACTTACTTAATCTATTTCAAACATGAAAATTAGAGTTCTTGGTGCTGGTGCTGGTGGTGGTTTTCCGCAGTGGAATTGCAATTGTGATAATTGTCGCCGTTTGCGGCAGGGTGAATTAAACGGCAAGGCGCGTACTCAGTCGTCAATTGCGATTAGTACCGATAACCGCAATTGGTTGTTGTTTAATACTTCGCCTGACATTCGCGCCCAGTTAGAAGCATTCCCAGCGATTCAGCCCAAAGAGGGGATTCGCGATACCGGTATCAAAGCCATTTTGTTAATGGATAGCCAAATCGATCACACCACCGGTATGTTGATGCTGCGCGAAGGCAAGCCTTTAGAAGTCTACTGCACCGAGATGGTCAGACAAGATTTAACCACGGGTTTTCCACTGTTTAATATGTTGAAAGACTATTGCACGGTTAATCATCATCCGATTGCTTGTGATGGCACAGCGTTTACCATTCCAGGTATTGATGATATTCAAATTTACGCTCACGCTCTAAAAAGCAAAGCGCCTCCATATTCGCCACACCGTCACGATCCGCATGATGGCGATAACATTGGCGTGATTGTCGAGCAGATTTCTACGGGCAAAAAACTCTATTATTCACCCGGTTTGGGCGAGATTGAGCCACATGTGATGGAGGCGATGCAGACCGTTGACTGCTTGTTGGTTGATGGTACCTTTTGGACTGATGATGAAATGTGTCAGCGCAATATTAGCCATAAAAAAGCCCGTGACATTGGCCATTTACCGCAATCCGGTGAAGGCGGCATGATTGAAGTATTAAATGGCGTGGCGAAAGCGAGGAAGATTTTGATTCATATCAACAACACCAACCCAATTTTGGACGAAGATTCGCCAGAACGTAAAACCCTTGATGCTGCTGGCATTGAGGTGGCTTACGATGGTTTGGAAATTGACTTATAAGAAGGTAAATGATGAGCAATATGGATCAAACACCGTGGACTCGTGATGAGTTTGAAGCCCAATTAAGAGGCATGGAGCGTTATTACCACATCAATCACCCGATGCATGTGTTAATGAACCAAGGCAAGCTGAGCAAAGCGCAATTACAAGGCTGGGTTGCTAATCGCTTTTATTACCAAGTGATGATTCCGATTAAAGATGCCAATATCATGGCAAACTGTCCTGACCGTGAAACCCGTGCCAAATGGGTACAACGGATTTTGGATCACGACGGTTATCCTGGCGATCCAGGTGGGATTGAGGCGTGGATTCAATTAGGTATCGCGGTTGGTTTAAGTCGTGAAGAATTAACCTCGTTAAAACATGTTTTACCGGCTGTGCGGTTTGCGGTTGACGCCTATGTGAATTTTGCCCGTCGTGCTGAATGGCATGAAGCGGCCAGTTCATCATTAACCGAATTATTCGCCCCGAAAATCCATCAACAACGCTTGGACAATTGGCCTGACGTTTATCCTTGGGTTGAGCAAGAAGGTTATACCTATTTCCGTAAGCGTCTGACCGAAGCGCGCCGCGATGTAGAGCATGGTTTGGAATTGACTTTGGATTGGTACAAAACCCGTGAGCAACAAGAACGGATGTTACAAATCCTTAAATTCAAGCTGGATGTGTTGTGGTCAATGGCCGATGCGATTTATTTGGCTTATGTTAACGAAATGCCACCTTACTTTAATATTGAGCAATGATTAATACTGAAAAAAACCTATGTTTCTCGCCGATGTATCGGTTGCAATGGGAAGAAGCTCAACAAAAATTTGTGATTCTTTATCCTGAAGGCATGGTCGAATTAAACCAAAGCTCGGCTGAGATTCTCAAGCTGTGTGATGGTAGCCGTGCTTTGCCGGCGATTGTTGCCGAATTAGAGCAAAAGTTTGCCACTTCCGGCTTGACCAATGATGTCACCAACTTTCTTAACGTAGCGTTGCAAAATGGCTGGATCCAACACGATTAACATCACTTCGCCGC
>CAMCSF010000108.1 GCA_945877625.1 Methylomonas koyamae
TCGGCTTGCGCCAGCTGGGTCGATAACAATAAGGCGAATAAAACTGATTTTTTAAACTTCATGTTTATACCGGATGGACTTTGCGATGAGTATGAATCGACATCAATATGCCAAAACCGGCCATTAAAGTCACCATCGAGGTGCCGCCATAACTGACCAAAGGCAAAGGCACACCGACCACCGGCAACACGCCAATCACCATGCCAATATTGACGAACACATAGACGAAAAAGGTAAACGCCAAGCTACCCGCCAGCAAGCGGTTGTAGGTGTCTTGGGCTTGGACAGCAATATAGAAGCAGCGGATGATGACCAGCAAATATAAAAACAACAAACTGACACAGCCGAATAAACCAAATTCTTCGGCAAAAACCGCAAAGATAAAGTCGGTCGAACTCTCCGGCAAAAAGTCTAATTCGGCTTGACTACTACCTAACCAGCCTCGGCCATTAATGCCACCCGAACCAATGGCGATTTTCGATTGAATAATGTGGTAACCGGCCCCCATTGGGTCGGCTTCGGGATTGATAAAGGTCAGCACCCGATTTTTTTGATAATCGTGCAGATAAAAATTCCATAGCAACGGCGTTAAGGCGATGCCACCCATCACGCAAGCGGCCATAAACCACCAAGACAAACCAGCGAAAAACAATACCGCCGCACCGGAGCTGGCGACCAATAAGGCGGTGCCTAAATCCGGTTGTTTGGCAATCAACAACACCGGCACAATCAATAAAGCCCCTGCCACTCCGACATGCTTAGGCTTGGGCGGCAAGGCGTGTTCGGCCAGATACCAAGCCACCATCATTGGCGCACTGAGCTTGGTAAATTCGGAAGGTTGAAAGCGGAAAAACCCTAAATCCAGCCAACGCTGTGCGCCCTTACCGATCTGCCCCATCACCGCAACCGCTAGTAATAACAACACACAACCGGCAAAAAACAGCACCGAAAAGCTTTGGAACTGGCGGGGATTAATATGCGCCAGCACAATCATCAACAACATCGCAAAACCCATGCGGGTGGCATGACGAATCAAGACATTGATTTCCTGACCGCCAGCACTATAGAGAATCACGAAACTGAGGGTACAAATCAGCAATAAGCCCAAAAACAAGGGAATATCGATATGTAGTGTTCTGAGTAGGTTGCCAATTAATGACGGCGACTGAAAATACTCATTGCGCATTTCATTTTTCATGAGCATTGGCCTTGGTTTGATTGAGATAGGCTCTGATAATTTCACCGGCAATTGGCGCCGCTACCGAACCACCGTGCCCACCATGTTCTGCGATCACCGCTACAGCGATTTGCGGGTCTTCAACCGGTGCTAAGGCAACAAACAAAGCATGGTCGCGCATTTTGAAATCAATCGCATTTTCGTTGTATTTTTCTTCCTGTTTGACGGTAAACACCTGTGCTGTACCGGTTTTACCGGCAATATGATAGTTAATGCCTCTCGCCAAACTGCCCGCTGTACCGCGTGAACTGTGAACCACGTTGGTCATCGCAGCAATGACGTTATCAATGTTTTGTTTACTTAAACCTAAGTTTTGCGGATTGGGGTTTTGGTAAGTTTCAGCGGTGTCTTTATTAATAATTTGCTGGACTAAATGCGGCGTGACCACTTCGCCATTGTTTGCCAAAGTTGCTGTCGCTCTGGCCAATTGCAGCGGTGTCGCTTGCATATAGCCCTGACCAATCCCAGTGATAATGGTTTCTCCAGGAAACCATGCGTGTTTACGAAAGCGTTTTTTCCATTCTTTTGAAGGCATTAAGCCATCGACTTCGCCCACCAAATCAATCCCAGTTTTGCGACCAAATCCAAATTTATCCATAAATTCATGCATTTTATCGATACCAAGCGCCATCGCTAGATCATAAAAATAGACGTCGCAGGATTCGGTAATTGCGCCATTCATATCAACCGAACCATGACCAAATTTCTTCCAGTCACGATATTTGTGCTCAACATTGGGTAAACGGTAATAACCGGGGCAAAACAACCGATGGCCAAAATCGGTCACCCCGTATTCCAAGCCCGCTAAACCCAAAAATGGTTTTGCCGTAGACCCCGGTGGATATTGGCCCCGCAAGGCGCGGTTATACAGTGGTTGGTCGTGAGATTGTTGTAAGGCCTTGTATTCTTTAGCAGAAATACCGGCAACAAAAGGATTAGGATCAAACCCTGGGCGACTAGCAAACACTAAAACGCCACCGGTTTTAATTTCAATCGCCACCGCTGCACCGTTGTATTCGTGCAAAGCGTCGTAAGCGATTTTTTGTAAATCAATATCTAAGGTGAGATAGATATTAGAACCCGCTATCGGTTCGGTGGTCGCAACGGTATTGACCGCACGCGCTTGGGCATTGGTTTCAATTTCCTCGTAACCGGCTGTGCCATGCAATTGATTCTCATAGGTTTTTTCAATGCCGATTTTGCCGATAAAATCGGTGCCTCGGTATTCAGCAGCGGGCAAAGTTTTTAATTCTTGTTCGTTAATTCGTCCCACATAACCGACTACGTGCGAGGATAAATCACCGTAAGGATACTGCCGCACCAAGCGCACATAGACATCAACCCCAGGAAAATAAGGCCGTACCACTGCAAATTTAGCCACTTCTTCTTCGCTTAAATTTTGCAATAACGGTGTGCTGGTAAAGGCTTTGTTACGTTTGCGAAGCTTTTGAAATTGCTCAACTTTATCGTCAGAAATCGCCAGCAATTGTTGAAGGTTTTTTAAGGTCTCATCGAGATTTTCAATCCGTTCTGGGGTTAATTCCAGACTGTAAGTCGGTATATTTTGCGCCAGCATCTTACCGTTGCGATCATAGATAATGCCGCGAGTCGGTGGTAATGGGGCGATTTTGATCCGGTTGTCTTTTGATAAGGTTGAGTAATGCTCGTGGCCGACGACTTGCAGATACACCAGTCGCACAATTAAGCCAGACACAATCAAGATAATCAGCACAAAAGCGGCGACCACCCTGTTCAAAAAAATCCGACTCTCCTCAAGTAGATCTTTAACCGCAAAATGATTATCCATCATCGCTTAGGCAAGACGCGTTAAAACACGCAGATAACGGAGTAACCAGAACACCACCGGCCAAGCCAGTACCCCAGTAAAGATCGGATACCAAAACGACAAAGCCAGACGATTACCCGCTTGTAAACTTTCCATGCCAAAAACGATGACTTTAGCCAGCGCCAGAAAATAAAACACAAACAGGCTTTGTTGTAGCAACGGAAATTGACGTAAACGCCGATGTTCCTTAACACTGAAATAAGCAATCAAAGCATAAATCAGGGCGTATTGACCGAGTAAGCGCCCGGTTAAAACATCGGTTAGTAATCCGACAAAACAAGCAGTAAATACCCCAAACCGCTCTGGAAACGCCATAGTCCAATACACCAAAACCAAGGCAATCCAATCAGGATTGAGTTGATCAAGCAAGGGCGAAACCGACATGACCCGCAATATCATCGCCACAGCGATTGTCGCCATAAAATAAACAAACGCTAAAGAGCTAGGGTTGGACATGTGCCTTTCCTCCTTTATCGGGAGCGACTGGTATTTGCGGACTGCCCAGCTCGACTGGCGTCGAATCACTCCAAACAATTAAGAATTCGCGACTGGTTTCCAATTGGGCTTTTGGGGTTGCGTAAATGGTAGCGAAAGATTTATCGGGTCTGGCTTCAAATTTATCGACCACAGCAACCGGATAACCGGCTGGAAATCCACCACCCAAACCAGAAGTCACTAATAAATCACCCGGCACAATGTCGGCATTATTGGCTAAAAACGGCAAATGCAAACGATTGGGCTGACCGGTTCCAAAAGCGATTGTTCGAAGTCCATTACGATTAACTTCGACCGGAATCGCATGACCTGGATCCGTAATCATCATTACCTCCGAGCTATTCGGCAACACCCGAATCACTTGCCCGACGATGCCATTGGCATCTAATACCGGTTGTTTAGTATGAATCCCAAAACGACTGCCTTTATTGACCACGACCGTGTGTTCATAAGGTACTAGTTTGACCGATAACAATTCGGCAACTAACACTTGTTCGCCGAGTTGAAACGAGTTTTCTAATAAAACCCGCAATCGAATATTTTCTTTTTCCAATGCGGCGAGTTTTAACAAGCGTGCGTCATTGATTAATTGAGTTTGTTTAAGACGTTGATTTTCTTTTTGTAACTCGACAAAAGAAACTATCGTTGAGGATAGCGAATGATAAAGATCAACCGGCAAACTGGCTAAAGACTGCAAGGGATAGAGGGTAAACGACAGCATGGAGCGCAATGCGTGAAGTTGCGTACCACGAAAATCGGCAATCAAAAGTGAAACTGACATCAAAATCGCGACTAATAAACGCGTATTTAATGAAGGGCCGGTTGCAAATAGGAGTTTTATAACAAAACCTCAAGAATTTAAGTCGGGGGAGCGGTAAAGTGATGACTCAACTTCACCGCTGACAGGCTTAGCTAACAAAACTGTTTGATTAAGTCTGTGAACGCTTCCCCAAACTTTCTGCCAACCATAATGCTGTGATTTATTCTAAAGAAAATGCTGACGCACCTTTAGCATCCAACATTTCCAACACCATGCCACCGCCTCGCGCTACGCAAGTTAATGGGTCTTCAGCGATGTAAACCGGCAAACCGGTTTCTTCTGAAATCAAGCGATCGATGTCTTTTAATAAAGCACCACCACCAGTTAACACAATCCCGCGACTGGCAACGTCAGCCCCCAGTTCAGGTGGTGTTTGTTCCAAAGCCACACGAACCGCGCTAACAATACCTGATAAAGGCTCTTGTAAGGCTTCCAAAATTTCGTTGCTGTTCAATGAAAAACTGCGTGGTACGCCTTCTGCCAAATTGCGACCTGTGACCTGCATTTCGCGAACTTCACTGCCAGGATAGGCCGCACCAATTTGATGTTTAATTTTTTCGGCAGTCGCTTCACCGATTAATGTGCCGTAGTTACGACGCACATAACTGATGATAGATTCATCAAAACGATCACCACCGATACGAACGGAGGCAGAATAAACGATGCCATTTAATGAAATAACCGCCACTTCAGAAGTACCGCCGCCAATATCCAACACCATCGAACCATGTGCCGCATCAACCGGTAAACCAGCACCCACCGCAGCCGACATCGGTTCTTCGATTAAATACACTTCACGCGCACCAGCCATTGCCGCTGATTCACGAATCGCCCGTCTTTCAACTTGCGTTGAGCCACAAGGTACACAAATCAAAATTCGAGGACTTGGTCTTAACAGCTTGTTTTCATGCACTTTTTTAATAAAATGCCGCAACATACGTTCGGTGACAGCGAAATCTGCGATCACACCATCTTTCAAAGGTCTGATTGCAGTAATGTTGCCCGGGGTACGGCCGAGCATATTTTTTGCATCCGCACCAATTGCCGCGATGGTCTTTTGACCGCGAACTTTGTCTTCCTTAATTGCCACTACGGAAGGCTCATTAAGGACAATGCCTTGGCCTGGAACGTAAATAAGCGTATTTGCCGTGCCTAAATCGATTGATAAATCATTAGAAAAAAGGCCACGAATTCGTTTGAACATGATTACACCTGAGCGCACAGAAAATCCTGTTACTTTATCAATCAAGCGGGCAGTTGGGCAAGATATAAAGTATGATATTTGCATTACACAACATGGAGCTTATACGATGTCGTTAACGGCCAGTGACGTTAAAAAAATCGCCCACCTCGCCAGATTGGGCATTGATGAACAACAAATTGAACATTACGCCCAAGACCTTTCTAAACTTTTAGACTTGATGACCCAAATGGGACAACAAGACACTAACGGCGTTTCCCCCATGGCTCACCCGCTCGATCAAATGCAACGCTTGCGCCCTGACGCAGTCACCGAAACCGATCAACGCGACGCATTTCAAACCATCGCCCCGCAAACCGAAGCCGGACTGTATCTGGTTCCTAAAGTTATCGACTAATCACGATTATGCATAACAAAACCCTGACCGAACTCGCTGCCGGATTACGCAGTAAACAATTTTCCAGCGTTGAATTAACCCACGCTTTTTTAGCGCGGATTAAGCAACATCAAAGCTTAAACAGCTTTGTTACCGTCACCGAAGCATTGGCTTTGCAACAAGCGCAGCAAGCCGACCAACGCTTAGCCAGCGGTGACAGTTCTGCCCTAACCGGCATCCCCATTGCCCAAAAAGACATTTTCTGCACCCAAGGCGTTAAAACCACTTGCGGCTCAAAAATGCTCGACAACTTCATTGCCCCTTACAACGCCACTGTGGTTGATAAATTCAATCAAGCCGGCAGCGTGTTATTAGGCAAATTAAACATGGATGAATTTGCCATGGGCTCATCCAACGAAACCAGTTTCTACGGTGCTACCCAAAACCCTTGGGCAACTGATTGCGTCCCCGGTGGCTCATCCGGTGGTTCAGCGGCGGCAGTCGCAGCCCGTTTAGCGCCAGCGGTAACCGGCACAGACACCGGCGGTTCGATTCGCCAACCAGCGGCTTTATGCGGCATCACCGGTTTAAAACCGACTTATGGCCGCGTGTCGCGTTACGGCATGATTGCCTATGCATCGAGCTTGGATCAAGGCGGGCCAATGGCGCGTAGTGCTGAAGATGCGGCATTATTAATGCAAGTGATGGCCGGATTTGACCCTAAAGATTCGACCAGCGTTGACCAATCAATTCCCGATTACAGCGCCAGCCTCAACGACAGTTTGCAAGGCTTAAAAATCGGCTTACCAAAACAGTTTTTCAGCGCCGATTTAGACAGCCAAATGGCAAGCACCATCCAAGCTGCAATTGCCGAATATCAAAAACTCGGTGCCGAAGTGGTGGAAGTATCGATGCCAACCTTGGACTTGGCGATTCCTGCTTACTATGTAATCGCGTCCGCTGAATGCTCATCCAACTTATCTCGCTACGACGGCGTGCGTTTCGGTTATCGCTGCCAAAATCCAGCTGACTTGACCGATCTTTACACCCGTTCGCGCGGTGAAGCCTTTGGTGCCGAAGTTAAACGCCGGATTTTGATGGGCACTTATGCCTTATCCGCTGGCTATTACGATGCCTATTATTTGAAAGCCCAACAAGTACGCCGCTTGATTAGCGATGACTTTAAACGCGCTTTATCGGAAGTGGATGTGTTGATGGGACCAGTCACACCAAGCCCCGCTTTCAAAATCGGCGAAAAAACCGGTGATCCGATTCAAATGTATTTGTCAGACATCTACACCATTGCCATCAACTTAGCTGGCTTGCCGGCTTTGTCGATTCCAGCTGGATTTATCGACCAAAAACCGGTGGGCTTACAAGTGATTGGCAACTATTTCAGCGAAGCCAAATTGCTGAATATCGGCCACCGGTACCAACAAGTCACCCACTGGCACCAACAAGTGCCAAAAGGTTTTGAATAACGAGGTTTAGCCATGACGCCGATCACTCAACTGTCGCAATTAGATTTAAATGCAAGCTACAGCTATGCCGATTATCTAACTTGGCAACTGGAAGAAACGGTTGAGTTGATCAAAGGCAAAATCATGGCGATGTCGCCAGCGCCGAATGTAAAGCATCAAAGTATTTCCAGAAATATGTTGGTGGAAATTGCCAACCATTTGCATAAAAAACCCTGCAAAGTTTTTCATGCACCGTTTGACGTCAAACTTTACGACAG
>CAMCSF010000109.1 GCA_945877625.1 Methylomonas koyamae
CCCATAGGTTTCTTTGGTTTAAAAGCGGTGCTTCCGCAGCATCAGCTTTAACTGATTCAGTTGTAGCAGCCATTTCTACCTCCTAAAAGATTATCTAAATTCCCAACCGAAGTATGGGAGCTCATTTATTTTTCCCTAGTTACATCAAAGTTCACTATTGAACCTTGATACCACCTTCCCTGGAAGCGGATCGCAGTCTACCAGTTCGAAAAACCTTGTCAAGACAAATTATTCAATCTTTTTGCAAGGCCGCATCAACACTGAATTTAAACTTCAAACCCGCCGCATTTTTTGGTGTTTTTCATCACCAAAAATTCTTTATAAATTATGCAAAAACCACCATCGCACTTAAGCGACAATTTTTACCAATCACACAACAAATAAAAATAACCGTTAATTATCAATAAGTTAAAAACAACCACAATTACACTTCAAATCAACATTCAATTCCTATCTGTTTTCTGAAACAAGTAATAAGCCACATCCCCAGCCGTTTTTTGCTTCAACAAATCCCATGTCGACGGCATATCACTAAGTACCAAACTTCGCTCAGCTTCAATATAAATTTTGGCAAAACTGGCCAACCAAACCCCTTGATTTAACAAGCGACTTGTCTCTTGAATCATATTCAAACCAAACGGTGGATCAAGAAACACCAAATCGAACTGATCGCCACCCGCCATCAAATATTGATTAACATCTTGTTGAACAACCTGAATCTGGCTTGCCCCCAGTAATCGACAATTGCCACTAAGCTTCTGACAAGTCTTAGCATTACTCTCCACTTGAACAACACTTTTGGCCCCTCTGGAAGCGGCCTCGACCCCCAAAGCACCACTTCCTGCATATAAGTCCAAACAACGACTATTAGCGACATCGGCTTGTAACCAGTTAAACAAAGTCTCCCTAACTCGCCCAGGCGTTGGCCTCAACCCAGGCGCGTCATCAAAACTTATTTGCCGACTACGCCACTCGCCACCAATGATGCGTAATTTATTCGACACCTTACTTTCCACCCACAGTGACAGTTTGCAACCACTCAGGGCGAATACGTCGCTTAAACGCCTCCTTAACAGCATCAACCGTAACAGCATCTATTTTGCTCTGAAAAACATCCAAATAATCCAGTGGTTGCTGATAAAAGCCAATCATAGTGATGTAATCGGTTAATTTGCTATTGGTATCAACCCGCATCGCAAAACCGCCGGTTATATTTTGCTTCGCCGCTGTTAATTCCTTCTCTGTTGGTCCTTTTTCAACAAAATCTTTGACCGTCGCATTCATCACTTCCACCGCCTTATTGGTCTGATCATTTCGAGTCTGCAAACCAATGGTAAATGGCCCTTGCCTAAATAACGGCGCAAATTGACTAGACGCGCTATACGCCAAACCACGCTTTTCTCGCACCTCATCAAACAATTTCGACACCAAACTGCCACCACCCAAAATATGATTACCGACATACAAGGCAAAATAATCAGGATCTTTACGATAAGTACCAGGCATACCCGCCAACACATGAGTTTGAGTCGATGGAAAATCGATATGCTCAAAACTTGATTGAGTCGGCATCGTTACCGCTGGAATTTCTTGCGGCTTTTGCCCAACCGCCAAATCAGCCAATAAGTCATTAGCGATTTGCTCGGCATTCGCTTTACTAACATCACCGACTATCACCACAACCGCATTAGCAGCCACATAATATTTCTGATAAAACGCCTTCAAATCGGCGACTTCAAAACCGGCAACGGTTTGAATAATCCCCTCATCAGGATGACCATAAGGATGATCGTGATACAACGCCTTATAAAAAGCGATATTTGCCAAAGCTGCCGGCGATTCTTCTCGATGCTTCAATCCAGCCAAGGTACGACTTTTTTCACGCTGAAAATCAGTCTCATCAAAACGCGGCTTAGTCAAAATCGTTTGATAAGTTGCCAACGCTTTATCCAACAGAAGCTTCTCGACCAAACTACGCATCGAAATCCAAGCCATATCTTTCGACACGCCATTGGCAAAAGTCGCACCTACCGACTCAAAGCGATTAGCAATTTCATCCGCACCCCATTCACCAGCCCCCGTTTCCAGCATAGCTGAGGTCAATGCCGCCAAGCCAAACTGCGCATCGTCCCTCGCGCTCCCAGCGTCAAACGTCACCCGCACATCGACCATCGGCAAAGCAGGAGTATTAACGAAATACACCCTACCGCCATGACTAGCTTGCCAATGCTCAATCTTTACCGTCGCCCAACTACTTTGAGTAATCAACAAAAACAGCAATCCAATTAATTTAAAACGCATGATGGCCTCCTATCGATTTTGCTGGCTTTGGTGCTTCGGTGATTGGTTGTGGATCGAGATAAGCCACCGTCAAATGATCTTCAATCAAATATTTACGCGCCACATCACGCACTTGCTCAGCAGTCACTTGATTGATTTTTTTCACATATTCATCGGCTTTTTGCCAACCGATACCAACCGTTTCCAACATACCTAATTGCATAGCCTGATAAAAATTAGAATCTTTTTGATACACATCGCTCGCTAAAACCTGCGCTTTTACCCGTTGCAATTCATCCGCGCTTACTAATTCATTTTTCAACTGCAATACTTCATCTTTCAATGCATATTCCATATCAAATACAGTTTGGCCTTCCGCCGGTGTCGCTTCCAACATCAATAACTCAGGTAATCGGGAAGTAAAGTCATACCCTGCGCCAACAGAAACCGCAATTTGCTTACCCCTAACCAATCTCGAGCTTAATCGCGCACCATTTCCACCATCCAAAATCCCAGCCAACACTTCTAAAGCATAAGCCTCTGACTCAGGCTTTGCGGTTTTCAACACCGGCACTTTGTAGCCCATCATGATGTAAGGCAATTTGGCCGGCGCTTTGACGGTTAATTTACGCAAACCTTGCTGCTCAATTTCCTCTTGTGGCTTGATAGGCTTAATCACACTCGGTTGCAAGCCAGCAAAGTATTTTTCAGCCAACTGAACCACTTGCTGACCATCGACATCACCTACCACCACCAAGGTCGCATTATTCGGTGCGTACCATTGCTGATACCAAGCCTGTAAATCTTCGACTTTGTAACTAGCAATATCAGACGGCCAACCGATCACCGGATTTTTGTACGGACTATTAGCAAAGGCCACTGCATTAAACTGTTCTTGCATTTTTGAACGCGGCTGATCGTCAGTTCGCATCCGCCGCTCTTCGGTTACAACTTGCAATTCTTTTTCTAATTCTTCAGCTTTCAAATCCAAATTGCGCATTCGATCCGCTTCCAATTTAAAGCTAATTTCTAAACGGGATTTTTCTAAGGTTTGAAAATACGCGGTGTAATCATTGCCGGTGAAGGCATTTTCCTGCCCCCCATTCTCAGCAATAATCCGCGAAAACTCGCCAACCGGATATTGTTTAGTGCCTTTAAACATCATGTGTTCCAACATGTGGGAAATACCGGTAATCCCACCCGGCTCATAACTGGCTCCCACCTTGTACCAAACTTGAGAAACCACCACCGGTGAACGATGATCTTCTTTCACCAACACTTTCAAGCCATTATTAAATGTATGCTCATAAACTTTGCCGCTCTCGGCGTATGCCGTAAAGACAGGGCAAAGTAACAGCACAGCAGCTAGCCTCTGTTTCATAATTCCCTCGTTAATAGAAAAAGTGAGCGCCTGTGACGATTTTAATAATCAAAGGTTCACTGGTATTCTATATGTTTAAAGTTGCTGAAACTATTCGGAAGCGAATGACCTACAAAAGCCCCGTCCTTTCTTGGAAAAATTATTTAGAACTCTGCAAACCTCGGGTTGTAGCCTTAATTGTGTTTACTGCCATTGTGGGGATGTTGCTATCTGTACCTGGCATGCCGCCTCTGGAGAACTTCATTTACGGTACCATAGGCATCGCCTTAGCCGCCTCATCAGCCGCCGCCATTAATCATTTCATTGATCAAAAAGCGGATGCCGAAATGGGTCGAACCATGAATCGTCCACTACCTAAAGGTAATCTCAGCTCTCGCAATGTGATTACCTTTGCCGCGATTCTCGGCGCAATTGCCATGGCAATTCTTACTATCAAAGTGAATGTTTTAACCGCTTTTTTGACCTTCTTATCACTAATAGGTTATGCAGTTATTTACACTGTTTATCTTAAAAAGATGACACCACAAAACATCGTCATTGGCGGCGCGGCAGGCGCAGCACCCCCAGTTTTAGGCTGGGCGGCGATTACCGGCGAAGCACATGCTTATTCATTGCTATTGTTCTTAATTATTTTTGTTTGGACACCACCACACTTTTGGGCGCTCGCCATTGCTAGACGAGATGAATACGCCAAAGTCGCAATTCCCATGCTACCAGTAACCCATGGCGTTGAATTCACCCGCCTACAGATTTTGCTTTACACCATCCTGTTATTGATTACGACGCTATTACCCTATTTAACGGGCATGAGCGGCTTGATTTATCTAGCGTCTGCGGTGTTATTAGGTTTTGGGTTTTTATATTTTGCGATTCAAATGATGCGCAAAAAAGACAACAAAACCGCCATGCGCACTTTCGCCTATTCGATTATTTACCTGATGCTAATTTTTGCGGCGTTGTTAATCGACCATTACTTTAAAATTTCGCTGACATGAGCCTAACTTCTGCCGAACATCCCTTTGCTGAATTCATCAAAATCCTTGGCAAAGGCAAAAAAGGTTCCCGCGACCTAACCCAAGACGAAGCCTACCGCGCCATGCAAATGATCCTTGCCGATCAAGTGCAAGAGATTCAATTAGGCGCATTCTTAATGTTGATGCGGATTAAAGAAGAAACCCGCGAAGAATTAGCAGGCTTTGTACAAGCGGCTCGTGACAGCATTGGTTGCAACAATCGGCCGACATTAGCTGACTTAGACTGGTCATCTTACGCAGGCAAACGCCGGCATTTACCTTGGTTTTTGCTTTCGACTTTGTTACTCGCCGAAAACGGCATCAAAGTCTTTATGCACGGAGCTGGCGGCCATACCGAAGGTCGGCTTTATACCGAAAAAGCTTTAGAAACCCTGAAAATCAGCCCAGCCAATTCGATTGCCGAAGCAGAGCAACAATTAGCAGCAACTAATTTCAGCTATTTATCGTTACAACACATTTGCTCACCGCTATACGAAATGATCAATTTACGGCCAGTGATGGGGCTACGCTCGCCAGTGCATACTTTGGTGAGATTGCTGAATCCATTTAATGCCCAACACAGCATTCAAGGAATTTTTCACCCCAGTTACCGCCAAGTTCATCAAAACGCTGCGCTATTGCTAAATCAACCGCACATGGCGGTTTTAAAAGGCGAAGGCGGCGAAACCGAGCGAAATCCTGATGTCGAATGTTTGGTACAAAGCGTTCATAACGGCGAATTGATTGACGAAACCTGGCCAGCTTTATTTGCCCGCCGACACATGAAAGCCGAACAACTAGATCGACAACAACTAATCCAAGTTTGGCAAGGCGAAGTGGACGATGAATTTGCCCAAGCAACCGTGATTGGCACCGCCGCAATTGCCTTGCAATTACTCGGCAAAGCCGAAAGCCAGCAACAAGCGCATCAGTTAGCGGAACAATTTTGGCTTAACCGTAATCTAAACCGCTTTAGCTAATCTCAATAAAACCTCACAGGTGGAGCAGGCTTCATGCAACGACTTTTCATCATTATTAGTTTGATTTTTTTATCGGCTTGCGCCAGTAGGCCACCAAAACATCCAGACAATATTTGCCAAATTTTTGATGAAAAAGATGATTGGTACGAAGCAGCCGTCAGCACAGAAAAACGTTGGGGCGTTCCAATTCCTGTACAAATGGCGATTATTTACCAAGAATCCAGCTTCGTCGCTACCGCCGAACCGCCACGGCCTTTAATTTTGGGATTTATCCCTTGGTTTCGCTCCAGTAGCGCCTATGGCTATCCGCAAGCGCAAGATGGCACTTGGAAAGAATATCAACAAAAAACTGGTCATTGGTTTGCTGATCGCGATGACTTCTCTGACAGCTGTGATTTTATTGGCTGGTATTGCACGGTCAGCAACAAAAAACTGGGGCTATCCAAAACTGATACCCATAATCTTTATCTGGCCTACCACGAAGGTCATGGCGGTTTTCAACGTAATAGCCATTCACATAAACAATGGCTACTCACTACCGCCCAAAAAGTACACAATCGCGCCCGTCGCTACGAAACCCAATTAGCCGCTTGCCGACCAAAGCTTGAGGCTAGAAACTAATCAATTTTTTATCCATCTCAACTTAACTAGGGAGAATCCGTGAAATCATCGCAATACGCTCTAATCGCCATTGTTATCGCTGTTATTATCGGCGCTGGCGTTTTTTATCTTAAAAACAAACCCCTTAACTCAGACAATTCAGGTGAAGATACTGTGACCCAAGTAAGTAACGCAGACAACAAAGCCATGGGCGAAGCTTTTTTAGCTGAAAACGGCAAAATGGAAGGTGTGATTACCACCGCCAGCGGCTTGCAATACCAAGTGATTACCGAAGGCACCGGCGCTTCACCAAACGCAACTTCAAACGTCACCGTTCATTACGAAGGCACCACAATTGACGGCAAAGTATTCGACAGCTCTTACAAACGTGGCGAGCCAATTACTTTTGGTCTAAACCGCGTGATCGCTGGCTGGACTGAAGGTTTGCAACTGATGAAAGAAGGCGGCAAAGCCAGATTGTTCATCCCTTCTAACTTAGCTTACGGCGAACGCCATGCTGGCCCAAGCATTGGCCCTAACTCAACTTTGATTTTTGATGTCGAGTTAATTAAAGTTCAGTAAATCTGAAACTTGGCGGTTAACCAATTGTTAGCCGCCAAATTATTTCTACATCGTGGAGAACAACTAATGCAGCCATTTAAAATCAACGCCGAATGGGACGAAGAAGCCAAGGTTTGGATTGCCACCAGTTCTGATATTGACGGCCTTGCGATTGAAGCCAGTACTATTGATGCTTTAATTGAACGCTTAAGAATTGTGATCCCCGAATTACAAGAAGCTAACAATAGTAATCTGAATGAAGAACTGCCTTTTATGTTGGATGGTTTTTTCACTTATAAACCTCATCAACACCTAGGTTCGTAATAATGGGCGACTTTACCCCATTACTTAAAAAGCTACTCAAATCACATAATTGCTATTTCGTAAGACAAGGTAAAGGAGATCATGAGATTTGGTTTAGCCCTATTTCCGAAAAGCATTTTGTTGTCGATGGCAAAATTAAATCCCGCCACACCGCCAATGCTGCATTACAACAAGCAGGATTAAGCAAACAGTTTTAATTAACTGACAAATAATCCCCGACACAAGCAAACAAATTGCTATCCTAGGCGGCCACACAGAACACAGTCGCACACTATGACCAGCTACCAACTATTTGCCACCACGCCCAAAGCGATGGAAGGCATCCTCGCCACCGAACTTGAGTCGCTCGGCGCACAACAAATTCAACATAAAATGGCCGGTGTCGCTTTTAAAGGCGATTTGGCAATGGCTTATAAAGCCTGTCTTTGGTCACGTACCGCTAATCGAATTCTATTATTGCTGGGCAGTTTTGAAGTTAAATC
>CAMCSF010000110.1 GCA_945877625.1 Methylomonas koyamae
TTGATTTGGAATAGTCACAAAGCGATTAAAGCCTACGATTTATTAGACCAACTGCGGCCAATTAACGACGCGGCCAAGCCATCAACGGTTTATCGGGCTTTGGATTTTCTGTTGGAACAAGGCTTGATCCATCGGGTTGAAAGCTTAAATGCTTTTGTTGGCTGCCATTGTTCAGGGATTCAACACGATCAATTGCTATTGATTTGCACTGTTTGTCACAACATTGAAGAACGCGAGGCTAGTCCGGTTTTAGCGGCGTTGGCAACTGAATTACAGCAAGCGGGCTTCGTTCCCCAGCGCAAAACCATCGAAATTCACGGTTTATGCCAAAATTGTAGTGATAAAAGCGCATAAAATGACTATTTGTTGATTTACATCAAGATACATTCTAAGTAAATACATAAAATGAACCCATGTCAGACGCTTTCCACCTCCTGTCTTTGGCATAATCCTCTTGAAAGATAGACATTCTCAAAGGCGACCCGCTTTCTAGGTCGCCTTTTTTTGTTTGCTGATAAGTTGCTTGCAATGAAGGTTATAATCTCGACCTAAAGCAACAAACCTCCCCTGTTATGCTCACCGACAATCAACTTTTACTGATCCAGCAAGCTGGGTTAGATTTTAATTCGCTGGATCAAACCAGCTTCTTAGCATTAAGCCAAAATCCTCAAGATGTAACCACCTGCTCAGATCAAGTACTCATCGCCTTTTTACAACTGGCCAATGCTTTATATCGTGGCGGCGAGCCGATGATTAGCGATGCTGATTACGATCATGTTTTTCTAGCCGAATTAAAACGCCGTTTACCCGACCATCCCTTGCTTGACAGTGTCGAGCCTGAACCTCAATTCGCTGGAAAAACTGTCGATTTGCCGGTCATCA
The DNA here is from genome assembly GCA_945877625.1 of Methylomonas koyamae. Taxonomy (GTDB): domain Bacteria; phylum Pseudomonadota; class Gammaproteobacteria; order Methylococcales; family Methylomonadaceae; genus Methylomonas; species Methylomonas koyamae_C. The sequence continues at coordinate 883 of CAMCSF010000110.1, forward strand.
TGCTGTCTACCGACAAAGCCTATAGCCGTGATGATGTTGAACGCTGGGCAGCGCGGATTGAAAAAGCGGCGGCGGAATTGGAGATTAATTTTGCTGAACTGGAATTTAAAGTCAGCCCGAAATTAGATGGCTATGCCGCTTATGACGATGGTCAAACTCTTTACACCCGTGGCGATGGCCGAAAAGGTCAGGACATTAGTCGAGTATTCGAGCGCGGTTTACAAGTGGCTAATCAAGGATCGCGAGGCTTAGGTGCTGGTGAAATCGTCGTTATCCGCAGTTATTTTGCCGAACATTTAGCCGACTTCTTCGACAACTCACGCAACTTTCAAGCCAGCGTCATCAAAGAAAAACAATTAGATCAACACGCCGAACAAGCGATTGCTGATGGTGCCGCGGTGTTTTATCCATTTGCTTTATTACCGGCTTGGCGCGGGGGGTGGGCGGCGTTGATTGCTGATTTCGACAGCATTATCAAAGACATTTGGCATAAACTGGATGTTGATGTCGACGGAGTGATTTTAGAAATTACCAAAGACACCTTAAAGCAAGCGATGGGCGCGACTCGTCATCATCACCGCTGGCAATTGGCTTACAAAGAAAACTTACAAACTGCCGAAGTTAAAATCATCAGTGTCACCCCACAAACCTCACGGTCTGGACGAATTACCCCAGTTGCTGAATTAGAGCCCGTGCGTTTAAGCGGAGCCTTGTTATCCAGAGCCACCGCCCATCATTACAAAATGGTCCTAGAGAAAGGCATCGGCCCCGGCGCCGTAATTCAATTGGCGCGTTCTGGCGAGGTGATTCCAAAAATTGAGCAAGTGCTTGTCGCAGTAGAGCCGCAAATTCCTGAGCATTGCCCTAGCTGCGATCACGATTTGATTTGGGATAATGATTATCTGATTTGTCCGAATAATTTGGCCTGCCCTGCCCAAATCAGCAACAGCATGGAGCATTTTTTTCGGGTATTAAAAAATAATGACGGCTTTGGCGCGGCAACGATTAAAAAGCTCTATGAATTTGGTATTCGTCGGGTTGATGAGATTTATCAGCTGAATTTAGAACAATTTGAAAGCATGGGTTTTGGCCCTAAACAATCGCAAAATTTGCTCGATCAATTGCAACGCAGTCGCGGTGAAGCGATTGAAGATTGGCGTTTTTTGGCAGCGTTTGGGGTGTTTAGAATGGGCTTGGGTAACTGCGAGCGCTTGCTAAGTCATTACCGATTAGAGGAAATTTTTAATCTCAGTGAAAACGAAATTGTCGCGATTGAAGGCTTTGCCGAGAAAACCGCTTCGGTGATTACTGAAGGTTTTGCCAACATCAAGCCGCTTTACCAAAAGTTAATCGCGCTGGGTTTTAATCTACAAAACACCCAACAGCAAGCCAGCGAAACCGATCATCCTTTAGCAGGTAAAACGCTGGTATTTACCGGCACTTTGCACAGTGGTTCACGCGATGAACTCAGCAAACAAGCTAAAGCCAAAGGCGCTAAAGTCGGCAGCTCGGTTTCAGCGAAAACTCATTTTCTAGTGGCTGGCGATAATGTCGGCGTTAATAAAATTAATGCCGCTCAAGACAAAGGCGTGACGGTGATTAGCGAAGCGGAGTTTTTACAATTACTGAATGGAGAGGCGGCATGAGTCAAAAACCAGTGGTGTTGTGTTTTTCGGGACACGATCCTAGCGGTGGCGCAGGAATACAAGCCGACATTGAAACCATTATCAGCCACCAATGCCATTGCGCCAGTGTGATTACCGCCTTAACTGAGCAAGACAGTCGCAATGTCAAAAAGCTGATTCCACAACGGCCTGAGGACATTATTCAGCAAGCTGAAACCGTGTTAGCTGATTTTTCAGTCTCAGCGTTCAAAATCGGCTTGATTGGTCATCACGACACTGCCAAAGCCATTCAACAAATTTTGCTGCAATATCCACGAATTCCAGTGGTGCTTGATCCGGTTTTGGCGGCTGGCGGTGGCACAGCGCTAGGCAATCAACAGTTATTAGACGCCATCAATCAATTATTACTGCCATTAACCACGATATTGACACCAAATAGTGAAGAAGCGCGGCGTTTAGCGCAGTGTGAAGATTTAGTCGAAGCGGGTTGGGCGTTGCAGGCCAAAGGTGCTGAATATGTGTTGATTACCGGCACACATGAAGCATCGGATTTGGTCAATAATCAGTTGTTCATGCCCGAACAAAAAACCGAAACCTTTCATTGGCAACGCTTACCGGATAGTTATCATGGCTCTGGCTGTACTTTAGCCAGTGCAATTGCCGCACTACTCGCGCAAGGTTTAGACCCGTTTGCCGCCGTCGCCGAAGCACAAGAATTTACTTGGCAATCTCTAGCGGAAGCCTATCAACCCGGCCAAGGCCAACACAATCCGAATCGTTTATTTTGGGTGGAATCATGAAGCTGCCAAATCGTGGCCTATATGCCATCACCCAACCCGAAGGTAAAACCATCGTGCAAGTGGTCGCCGAAGTCGAGGCAGCTTTAAAAGGTGGCGCGGTATTGGTGCAATATCGGGATAAAGCCCCCTTAGATGCGCTGGTTTTGGCGTCGCAGTTATTACAAATTTGTCATCAATATCAAGCGCCTTTGTTGATTAATGATGATGTTGAATTAGCCTTAGCGGTCGGTGCTGATGGCGTGCATTTAGGCCGTGATGATGGCGAAATTGCTCATGCCAGACAACGCTTAGGCGCTCAGGCAATTATCGGCACCTCTTGCTATAACGATGTCGAAAAAGCCCAAGCAATGGCTGAGCAAGGTGCTGATTATGTGGCGTTTGGCCGCTTTTTTACCTCTGGTTCTAAACCTTTGGCGGCTCCCGCGGAAGTTGAAACCTTGCGAATCGCTAAACAGCGCTTAACTGTGCCGATAGTCGCGATTGGTGGCATTTTGCCGGAAAATGGCGGCCAGTTAGTCGATGCAGGCGCGGATTTATTAGCGGTGATTGGTGGGATTTTTGATTACGAAGCCGAAACAGCCGCGCGAGCTTATCAAGCGCTATTCTAGCCAGCGTTGGCCCTAGCTAGTCTGAAATTGATACAATGCACCTCTTTCGTTCGCCCCCCCCCCCAATTGACAAAATCCAGCATGAATACAGACCAACAAGTCACCCTCACCCAATTTATTATCGAGCAACAACACCGTTTGCCGGATGCTTCCGGTGCGTTTACCTTATTGCTGAATAACATTGCGACTGCTTGTAAACAGATTTCTCATCGGGTTAATCGTGGCGCTTTGATTGGCGTGTTAGGCAGTGCCGAGTCTGAAAACATCCAAGGCGAAGTGCAGAAAAAGTTAGACATCATCACCCACGAGATTATGGTCAATGCTTTAAATTGGGGTGGTCAATTAGCCGGCATGGCGTCTGAGGAAGTCGATGAGCCCATCGATATTCCTAGACAATATGCTTTAGGTAATTATTTGGTGTTATTTGATCCTTTAGATGGCTCATCAAATATTGATATTAATCTGACTGTTGGCAGTATTTTTTCTATTCTGCGTTATCCAAAAACCGTAGCACCAGAAACTGAAGATTATTTACGTCCAGGCCATGAACAAGTTTGTGCAGGTTTTGTTTTATATGGCCCATCTACTTTGCTAATTTTAACCACTGGCGATGGCGTCAATGGTTTTACCTTAGACCCTGATATTGGCGAATTTATATTAACTCATCGCAATATTCGCATCCCAGAAAAATATAATGAATTTGCGATTAATATGTCTAACCAACGCTTTTGGGAGCCACCCGTTAAACGTTATGTTGATGAATGTGTGCAAGGCAGTGAAGGTCCGCGCGGTGAATATTTTAATATGCGTTGGATTGCCTCATTAGTAGCTGAGGTTTACCGAATTTTGACCCGTGGCGGTGTATTTTTATATCCTTATGATTATAAAGATCCCTCAAAACCGGGCAGATTACGTTTAATGTACGAAGCTAATCCGATGGCATTTATTATTGAACAAGCTGGCGGTGCTTGTTCTACCGGTCGCGAGCGAATTTTAGACATAAAACCTAGCAGTATTCACCAACGAGTACCCTTAATATTGGGCGATAAAAGTGAAGTCGAGCGGATTGTCGACTATCACCACCACTATGATCAAACTCAAGCTTAAATCTTTTAAATCGAAAGGAATCCGTGTCGAAATTAAATCAAGTAAGTTGTAATGAGTGCGGTTTAGACAATATTTGTTTACCTCGTGGTTTGTCACATGAAGAAATTGAAAGTATTAGTCAAATTGTTAAAGCTAAAAAAACCTTGCAACGTGGCGAGTTTATTTACCATGAAGGCGATAATTTTCGCGGCATTTTGGCAATCAAATCCGGTAGCGCCAAATTAGTCGGTGCAGATCAACATGGTAATGAACATATTTTAAATATTTTATTACCTGGGGAATTATTAGGTTTTGATGGTTTATCGACTGATAAACACAGTTGCGCGGCAGTTGCTTTAGAAACCACCAGTTTTTGTTTGCTACCTGCTGACAGCATGGATAATTTATTCCAAAACATTCCTAGCTTAACTCGTGAGTTATTTCGTCATTCGGGCGAAAAAATGCTGGAAGATAAGAATCAATTGATACTTAGCAAACGCCCTGCCGAAGAACGTTTGGCTTATTTTTTGATTAGTTTGTCTGAACGCTTAAAACGCCGTGGATTCTCGGCATCAGAATTTAAATTATCATTAAGTCGGCAGGAAATTGGCAATCATCTTGGTTTAGCGCTGGAAACCGTCAGTCGCTTATTAAAGAAATTTCAAGAAGATGAAATGATAATGGTGCAAAATCGATTTATTACAATTACTGATTTATCGGCTTTAAAAAAACTGTTACAAGTCCATGAATCCGACTTTTAGTTTTTAACCCCTGTGCCTCTATGCAGTAATAGTAAAGCCGTTAATGTCAGTAAAAAAATAAAGCCGACAATCATCACTAAAGCAATTTCGATATTAATATCGCTAACCCCAATCAAACCATAGCGGAAAGCATTAATCATATACAAAATCGGATTACCTAACGCTATGGTTTGCCATATTTCTGGCAACATTGAGGTTGAATAAAACACGCCACCTAAATAACTAAGTGGTGTTAAAACAAAATTGGGAATAATCGAAATATCGTCAAAACTATCCGCAAATACCGCATTGATAAAACCGGCTAAGGCAAACAAAGTTGCAGTTAATACAAACACCAATAAAGCGATTTGCCAATGCAGCACAGGAATATCAGTAAAAAACGTCGAAATTCCTGCGACCACACAGCCAACCAACACACCCCGTGCAATTCCACCACTAACATAACCAGCCAAAATCACCCAATTTGGCACTGGCGCCACCAATAACTCTTCGATATGACGCTGAAATTTAGTGGAATAAAATGACGAAACCACATTTGAATAAGAATGACTAATCACTGACATTAAAATAATCCCAGGTACGATATAGTCCATATAAGTTTGGCCATTAACATCGCCAATTCGATCACCGATTAATTTACCAAAAATCAAAAAATATAAGGCGGTGGTAATTGCCGGTGGTAATAAAGTTTGCGGCCAAATTCGGGTAAATCGGCGGATTTCTTTAAATAAAATAGTGGTAAAAGCGATGGAATAATTCATTGCACCAGATCGATAAACAGTTGTTCAAGACGGTTGGATTTATTTTTTAAACTTAAAACCTTAATCCCCTGCTCGGAAAGTTGTTGGAATAAAGGATTAAGACCGTGGGTTTTTTCAACCGCAACGTTTAGGCTGTGACTATCAACCAGTTCAATGTTGTAACCTGTCACAACAGGGGCAACGGTTAAAGCTTGATCAATATCCAATACAAACTGTTCGGTCTGAATTCGACTTAATAAATTCTGCATGGTGGATTTTTCGATAATTTGGCCGTGATTGATAATCGCAATATTGCGGCACAAACTTTCTGCTTCTTCCAGATAATGGGTGGTGAGAATAATCGTGGTGCCCTGCCGATTAACCTCTTCCATCATTTGCCACATCGAACGGCGAATCTCAATATCAACCCCCGCTGTTGGCTCATCCAAAATCAATAATCGCGGTTGATGGACCATGGCTCTAGCAATCATCAAACGCCGTTTCATACCGCCCGATAAACGCCGCGAAACCGTGTCGCGTTTTTCCCATAAATCCATTTGCCGCAAACAGCGTTCGGCTTGGATTAAGGCTTGTTTGCGAGGAATGCCGTAAAAACCGGCTTGATTAAGCACGACGTTTTTAACAGTTTCAAATTGATTAAAGTTGATTTCTTGCGGTACTAAACCGATACAACTTTTGGCTTTGGCGCTGTCTTTTTGCAAATCATAACCAAAGATACTGACCTCACCGCTCGATTTAGTGACTAAGGAGCTAATAATGCCAATTAGGGTGGATTTACCTGCGCCATTGGGGCCCAGCAAGGCGAAAAAGTCGCCATTTTCCACTTCAAGATCAAGCCCTTTCAAGGCTTCAAAGCCGTTGTTATAGGTTTTTTTAAGATTTTGGATGGATAAAGCCTTCATTGGGTCATTATAATGGCAAAAGAGATAAGGTTTAACGGAACAAACCGTTCCGCTTCAATCTAGGGGATTCTA
>CAMCSF010000111.1 GCA_945877625.1 Methylomonas koyamae
CGGGTGATGGATGAAGTCATCAATCCAACTTTGAAAGGCATGAGCCAAGATGGTCATGATTACACTGGCTTTTTGTATGCCGGCTTGATGATAGGCAAAAATGGCAGCATCAAAGTTTTGGAATACAACTGCCGTTTTGGTGACCCTGAAACCCAGCCGATTATGATGCGTTTGCAAAGTGATTTAGTGGATTTAGTGCAAGCGGCTTTGAACCAAACTTTGGATCAAGTTACCACCGAATGGGACCCGCGTCCGGCTTTGGGGGTGGTATTAGCAGCGGGGGGCTATCCTGATGATTACGCCAAAGGTAATCTGATTAGCGGTTTGCCGACTGAAGACAGCCAAGAGCGCAAAGTATTTCATGCTGGCACCAAGCAAAGTAACGGCAACGTGGTCACTGCTGGTGGTCGTGTGTTATGTGCTTGCGCTTTGGGTGACGATATCGCTGATGCCCAACAAAAAGCCTATCAACTGTGCGATCAAATCAGTTGGCAAGATGTTTATTACCGTACCGATATTGGCTTTAAGGCGATTGGTCGTTAATCCTTAACAGATAGCAGTTAATCCTCGATTGGCTGCTATCTCACGATAACCGAACTTTTCGGAATCATGAAAAACCTGCCAAAACTTTTACTGTTCTCAACCCTGTTTTTGATTACGCCGTTAGCGGTCAGTATCAAAATGGCTGCCGCATTTAGCGCTTTCAAAATCATTACCCTAGGTTTGAAATTGCAGCGCATTGATAGTGCTAAGCAACAAGGGCGGTTATTTCTCGGTTGGCTGGTGGGTTGGGTGATTGCCACGCAAAACTTAACTGAGTTTAAAAACGGCGATTACAGCCATTTTTTTAGCCAATTGGCTTTGAATGTTCTAGTGGTAGGCAGTTTGGCCTATGCCGCTGGGATTATCTGGTTTAAAGTCAAGCAATCGAAAAATAGCGAGCCTTTACCAATTGAGCCACAACCAGCAACACCACGTCCCACGGTTTTACAAGTTGGCGCTTATCTGCTGCTATTTGCTCTGTTGTTGTCAGTCAAAACCGGCGTCGCGCAATATCAGTTAGCCACGGCCTATCAGCAGGGCAGTTTTATTACCCAGAACAGCGAAAAAGCCCAGTTTTGGTTGAAAAAGGCCGCTGATTTAGGTCATGAACCAGCAAAACAGCAAGTCACGGAAATGAAATAAACCATCGACCAGCGAGGTTCTCAGTGTCGCTAAGTGTGCTACCCCGCCAATCGTCGGTCTAATGTTACAATGTACGGCTTTATGCCCACAGCAAATCCCGCTTGGGTACATGTAAAACACTATCAGGTCATCTATGAGTAAGCTTAAATGCGCTGTGATCGGTGCAGGATATTTAGGAAAGTTTCATGCGGAAAAATATGCCGCATTGCCAGATTGTGAACTGGTTGCCGTGGTCGATGTCAGCGAAGAAGCGGCTAAAACCGTCGCTGAAAAACATGGCGCTCAAGCTTTAACCGACTATCAATCCTTATTAGGCCAAGTCGATGCCGTCAGTATTGTGGTGCCTACCACCTTACATCACCGCGTTTCCCGTGATTTTCTCAATGCTGGCGCTCATGTATTGGTGGAAAAGCCGATTACGGTCACGGTTGAAGAAGCTGATGATTTAATTGCCATCGCTCGCGAAAAGAATCTGATTTTGCAGGTCGGTCATTTAGAACGCTTCAATCCGGCTGTGCGTGGCTTGGAAAATCTCGAAGAAAAACCGCTGTTTATCGAATCGCACCGTTTGTCGCCGTTTAATCCACGCGCCAACGATGTCAGTGTAGTGTTGGATTTAATGATTCACGACATCGACATTATTTTGGCTTTGGTTGATTCTGAAGTTGAACGCATCGATGCCAGTGGTACCGCAGTTTTGACTCAAGGTACCGACATCGCCAATGCCCGACTGACCTTTAAAAACGGTTGCGTGGCCAATGTCACCGCCAGTCGGATTAGCATGAAAATGGAACGCAAAATGCGGATGTTCCGGCCGTGTTCTTATATCTCGGTTGATTTCCAAAATCGGGTGTTGGTTAAACACAAAACCGGCGATAAAGAAATGTTCCCTGGGATTCCCGAAATCGTTAGCGAAGAATCAGTCTTTGAAAGCGGCGATGCCTTGTTTGAGGAAATTAAACACTTTGTGCATTGCATCAAAACTGGCGAAAACCCTTTAGTATCAGGCGAAGCCGGACGCAGAGCGTTGGCAACTGCTATCGAAATTACCCAATTTTTAAAACACGGATAAAGGTCAGCATTATGATCCCTATGGTTAATCTAAAAGCCCAGTACGCCGAGATTAAAGACGAAATTGAGCGCGGCTTGGCAGAAACTATCGACAACTGTTCGTTTATTCTCGGCCCGCATGTGCAAGCCTTTGAAAAAGAAGCGGCCGATTATTTAGGGGTTAAACACGCTATTGGTTGCGCTTCGGGCACCGATGCTTTGCACTTGGCGTTATTGGCCGAAGGCATAGGCGCGGGCGATGAAGTCATCACCAGCGCTTTTACCTTTATCGCCACCGCCGAAGCGATTAAATATGTCGGTGCTAAGCCAGTGTTTGTTGATATTGATCCGCAAAGCTTCAATATCACCCCAGAAAATATCGAAAAAGCCATTACTGCCAAAACTAAAGCGGTGATGCCTGTGCATTTGTTTGGTCAGCCGGTCAATTTGCCAGCCATTAAAGCGATTTGCGATAAGCACGGTTTAAAACTGATTGAAGACTGCGCTCAATCGTTTGGTGCTAGTGTCAACGGCAAACAAACCGGTGGCTTTGGTGATGCGGCGGGTTTCAGCTTTTTCCCTAGCAAAAACTTGGGTTGTTTTGGTGATGGCGGCTTAGTCACCACCAATTGCGATAAAGCAGCGGCCAAAATCAAGCAATACCGCAACCACGGTTCCGATGTGCGTTATTACCATGATGTAATTGGTTACAACAGTCGTTTGGATGAAATGCAAGCGGTAGTGTTACGCGCCAAGCTCAAACATATTGATCAATACAATGCCGCTCGTCGTCATGCCGCGCATTTGTATTCAGAATTAATGGCTGATTTACCGTTAACCACGCCGCATGAAGATGGTCTTGGTGTGCATGTTTATCATCAATACACTTTGTTATCTGAACGCCGCGATGAAATCATGAAGGCTTTGCAAGATCAGCAAATCGCTTGTGCGGTTTACTATCCAGTGCCTTTGCATCAGCAAAATGTGTTTAAAGACGAATGTGCTGGCTTGTCGTTGCCGGTGACTGAATCGGTGGCTGCCAACTGTTTCTCGTTGCCGATTTGTTCTTCAATTAGCGATGACACCATTAAGCAAATTGTGGCGGTGATTCGTAGCGTTTTTAATTAACGCTAAGGCGTAGGTTGGGTTAGGCGACAGCCGTAACCCAACACGTTGGCCTCCTGATTCTGGGGTATGCATTATCGCGCTAACCCACCACGCTGTTATCTAACCACGTAACTATGACCAACTCCCCCTACACCGTCCTCTTTAGCGCCGGCGAAGCCTCTGGCGATCAACATGCCGCGCATATGTTCCAAGCACTTCAAGCCTTATGCCCAAGCATCAAAGGCATCGGCATGGGCAGTAGCAAAATGCGCCAAGCCGGTATTGATATTCGCTTTGATTCCGCCTCAATCGGCGTCATCGGGGTGATTGAAGTGTTGAAACACTACGGCGAAATCCGCAAAGCCCTCAATCTTATGAAGCAGATTGTCGCTAAAGAAAAACCGGATTTATTGGTCTGCGTTGATTACAAAGAATTCAATCTCAAACTCGCGCAATTTGCCAAACGCCAAGGTATCAAAGTACTGTTCTACGTCAGTCCACAAGTCTGGGCTTGGCGAGCTGGGCGGGTGGAGACCTACGGCAAAGCGATTGACATGATGGCAGTGATTTTTCCGTTTGAAACCGCCTATTACCAAGCCAAAAACGTCCCCGTGCGCTATGTCGGCCATCCCTCGGTCGATAAAGTCAAACCGTTACGCAGTCGTGATCAGGATTTGCTGTTATTTGGATTAGACAGCCAACGGCCTATCGTCGGTATCTTGCCCGGTAGTCGCGGCAACGAAATCAAACGCATGTTGCCGGTGATGCTACAAGCCGCGCAAAGCTTAGCCCTGCGCCATCCCAACTTACAATTTGTGCTACCGCAAGCCGATTCAATTAGCGACGCAGTCTTGCAAAGTCATCTACAAAGCTGCCCGTTAGCGATCACAGTGGTTAAACAACAACCCTACGACGTGATTCAATGCTGTGACGCCATCATGACCACCTCCGGCACCGCTTCACTGGAAATCGCCTTGCTCGGTATTCCGATGGTCATCGCCTATCGCCTATCGCCGATTACCTATTGGCTCGGCACCAAATTGGTCAAAATTGCTTTCATCGGTCTACCTAACATTATTGCCGGCAAAGGCATTGTTAAAGAGTTGATTCAAGATGCGGTAACTGCAGATAGTTTAGAGACAGAAATTGAGCGCTTGTTGGACGATGCGGATTATCGACAAGCTTGTTTACAAGGGCTGGCGCAGGTTAAAACTGAGCTAGGCGAGGGCGGTGGCTCGGAGAATATGGCGGAGTTGGCGTTGGAGATGCTGAGTGATCGTGGTTCCGAATTTGCCCGTATTTAGTAAAATCAAAACCTAAACACTATTCCGCAAAATTTGGATTTTTCAAATTCATTAGCGGTTTTTTCTTGCCTTATCGCACTTAACTGCCTAGAATCGCCGCTCTTCTTTCAGGTGTCTAGGTTGTTTTCAACTTAGCTTAAACAGGAAGTTGGTGCGGTGATTAGCCCTTAATCATCAATGCCAACGCTGCCCCCGCAACGGTAGATAAGTAAAGAGCTGCGTTAACGCCACTGTGCATTGTGCATGGGAAGGTCGCAGTTCAGGCTCTAAAGCCACTTATAAGCCCGGAGACTGGCCCGAGAGAGTATTCGAGACAGCGGAGGGCTGTTGGCGAAGGTTTGAGCCCGTCTCTTGCTATCTCGTTTCTAGTGTTTCCTCTGTCATTTTTTCAGCCATGCGCGGTGGGCGCAGAGGACAACATGCAAAAAACTTTATACAGTTCATTATTGCTGGCTAGTGTCAGCGCGTCTTTAACGGCACACGCTGCTAACAATGATGAAATTCTTCCTGAAATGCTAGTCACAGCAACCCGAAGCGACACGGCTCGAAACGAGTTGGCATCAGCGGCGACGGTGTATACCCGTGAAGACATTGAGCGTTTGCAAGTCAGAACCTTGCCGGATTTGTTGAAAGGCTCAACTGGGGTTGATGTGATTCAGCAAGGCGGCTATGGCCAGCCAGCGAGCGTGTTTATGCGCGGCACCAATTCCAGTCATGTCTTAGTATTGATTGATGGCATTAAAGCCGGTTCGGTGACTGCTGGTATTACTGCATTTGAGTTAATGCCGATTGAACAAATTGAGCGGGTGGAAATTATCCGTGGGCCACAATCCAGTTTGTATGGTTCGGAAGCGGTTGGTGGGGTAATTCAAATTTTTACCCGTAAAGGTGCGCAAACTGAAAAGCCGAGTGTTTCGGTTGAAGCGGGTGGTGGTTCTTACGATACTCACCGCGAAGCTGGCAATATCAGCGGACGTTGGCAAAACAGTTGGTATAACTTGGGTGTTTCAAATATTGAGAGTAATGGCTTTAAACCGCAAGTGACCATCGCTGATGGGGTGGTTAATCAAGGTGGCTATAACAACACGGCGGTTAATGCACGCGTTGGTCATCGCTTTGATAATAATGCCGAACTAGAGGCATTTTTTATGCGAGCTGAGGGGATGAATCAGTTTGCTGGATATACCGATCAAGATGCTAGTCGCAAACAATTTGTTAATCAGGTGGTTGGTACGTCATTAACCAAGGATTTATTAGATAACTGGCGCTCAATCCTAAGATTTGGTCAAACTCGTGATGAAGGTAGTAATTTTTTAGCAAGCGGACAATTTAAAGACAGTCTGAATAGCACGCGCTGGAATGCGAGTTGGCTCAATCAGTTGACGCTGTCTGCTAATCATTCCGCCACTTTGGGTACTGATTATCGAGTTGATGAGATAGATGGCTCGACCCAATACAATAAAAACTCGCGTTACGATGTGGGGGTGTTTGGCGAGTTACATAGCAAACTGTTTAATAATCACTTTATCAATGCGTCGCTGCGTTGGGATGAGAATCAAGCCTTTGGCGATTATGTGACGGGTAATATCGGCTGGCGCTTTAATTGGCTGCACGGTCTAAGTGCCTTTGCTAGTTTTGGTAATGCGTTTAAGGCGCCGACCTTTAACGATTTGTATTATCCGTTACCGCGCAGTTGGGGCGGTGGTAATCCGAATTTGAAGCCCGAAGAATCGACTAGCGTTGAAACCGGTTTAGCAGGCAATCATGATTGGGGACGCTGGGAGTTACGCGCTTATCACACCGATATTGATCATTTGATTGCTTTTGGTTCAACAGGTATGGAGAACATTAACAAAGCCCAAATTGATGGTATCGAGGCAGAAATTGGTACCGAGTTTTTGGGGTGGAATCATAAATTAACCGGCAATTTATTAAGTCCGAGAGATCGGATGAACAATACCCGCTTGCTACGTCGTGCCGATAAAACCTTGTCTTATGATCTATCAAAAACCCTTGGCGCTTTCGATTTGGGGGCAACAGTGTTGGCGCAAAGTGATAGGCCTGATGTCGTTTATGATGAGCAATGGAATCAAATTGCCACAAGCAATGCCGGCTTCGTCACCCTCGACTTCCGCACTGTCTACCACATCGACAAACACTGGATGATTAGCGGTAAGCTGAACAACATATTAGATAAACACTATCAGACCGTTAGCAATTACAATATGGCCGATAGAAACTTCTTTCTTTCCATTCATTACAACAACTGAGTTTGCGGAGCATAACCTCATGAATTTGAAACAAACCTTAGCGATTAAGCCCGGCGCGCTTGCCTTGATGGCTTTGATGGCGGCGACTCGCTTTGATCATATGGGCACAGCGATTGCTTTGCCTGATGCTTCTTTAGCAGTATTTTTTCTAGCTGGCTTGTGGTTAGGTGGTCGTTATTTGTTTGCTGCGTTGTTAATCGAAGCCGCTGGCGTTGATTATTGGGCGATTAATCAAATGGCGGTCAGCGATTTTTGTATCTCGCCAGCGTATCTGTTTTTAATCCCTACCTACGGTGCAATGTGGTTAGCGGGTAAATACTGCCGTGGATTGCAAGGCTTGTCGATTCGTCATGTTGCTCAGCAATTGATGGCTTTAGTGGTCGCTACTTCGGGTGCGTTTGTGATTTCTAATGGCAGTTTCTATTTATTGTCAGACAAAATTACTCAACCGTCTTGGGCGCAGTATTCGGCAGATTTCAGCACTTATTACATGGCTTATTT
>CAMCSF010000112.1 GCA_945877625.1 Methylomonas koyamae
AAACGGCAAGGCGGCGACTTGTGCGCCCAACTCATCAATCAAGGCATCATCGACATCCCACACCGTCATGCCATTGTAGCGGTAGCCGATTTTGTAATGATTGGGCACCGCGCCAATCTGACGAATCACGCCGCTGTTTTGCATGGCGGTCATCCGTTGCATGACTTCATCAGCGCTGATGCCTAATTGTTCTGCCACCGCTTGATAGGGCTCGGCAACCAGCGGCAAACCGGCTTGGGTGGCTTGGATAATTTGTCTGTCGATGGCGTCCATGATTAAGCCTCTAGCTGTAAGCCGACGTAGTATTCGCTGATTTTGGGCATGTTGTAGACTCTTAAACCGGTTTGTTGTTCGATGTTGGTAATCACGCTGGCGACTTGTTCTATGAGTAGGTTTTTTTAATTATTCAAACCCTTTCAGGTATTGATAACAATCGTATTTAAGTAGTCCAACCAAAGTAATCGGGCATTAGCTGACTGCCATTAAGTTAGGCCATTGTAGGGGCGAATTTATTCGCCTTCGGTTTCTAGTCAAGACTCACAGGTCGAATAAATTCGACCCTACATTCTGAATCTTTCTTTAATTTAACACCTGATTACTTTGGCTCGACTACTTATAAAGCAAGGGCTAGGTAACCTGACAATACTAATCATCGTCAGCTAAAATCAGTTTTACCGTTTCTATAGTCATCATCAAGGTCATGGGCTGTAAAGGCGATTCAACAAAACCGCATGATAAATAAAACTGTTTGGCTGATTCAGAAAGAGCATGAATCAATATCGCAAACACACCCGCATCACCAGCCACCTTAACTGCCCTGATCATCGCATCACGCAATAAAGCCCTTCCGATACCGCGATGATGAAAACGCTTATCAACCGCCAGCCGACCAAGCAATAAAATTGGCAGCGGATCAGGCATATTACGGCGCATAGCCTTTGGTGTAGCTTGATGACTAATCGCGCCCGCTGACAGGCAGTAATAAGCAATCACCTCATTATCAACGGACAATACAAAACAGCGAGAAGCACCGGCCAAATTGTTTTTAATAGCTCGCTTAATCAACCAATGATTAAGCGAAGCTTCACCGCAATCAAAATTCCCAAGCTTATGATGCGCTATCAGCGGCGACGGTGGATTCATAGTTCACCCTGTTCCCAAGGCGCTTTGGTTTTTAACAAACTGCTTAGCTTATCTGTCACAGGCAAAGGTTGATCCAACAACATTTGAAACTGTGCAAACGTCCCTTCATCAACAGAAAAAAACGCTTGATCAAGTAAAACATCTTCCGCCTGCCGACAGGCGGCCTCCAGCATAAAATCAGATCGACTACGCCCCAAACGCTCCGCTGCTTGATCAATCAGATCACGCTGCTTGGCTTTAGCTCGAATATTGATAGAAACAGGCATGGTTTCTTTGATTGATTGTGTTGGGTTCATAAGCCTCACCTCGTTACGATTAGCCAAGAACATACAAGCTTGTGTAGAAAAGTGCAACACAAAAACTATTGGGCAAACTCAAATTGATGAATAGTATGAATTCGAAGCTGCCATTTAGACTCGTTTTCTTTCAGGAAAAGATTGGCGTTCCCACTACCGATGCATGTCAATTTATTGCTATACGCTTAAGATATATTCCTCATTTTTGCTTATGTAATCTCCTCATCCTCCAAATAACACCCCGGATCCTCCGCCCAAAAATCCCCTGTCATTTGTTGCGCTCTAGTCCGAGTATTGCCGTTACAAATCGCTTGATAATCACAACTGGCGCAGCGGCCTTTTAAGGGTCTGGGAGAGGCTTTTAAACCGGCCATTAATGGGTCGGAAACATCCTGCCAGATTTCAGAAAAGGCGCGTTGTTTGACGTTGCCGAGGTTGTAATGCCACCAAAATGTGTCAGGGTGGACGTTGCCGAGGTTGTCGATATTGGCGACATTGACCCCAGAGGCATTGCCGCCCCATTGCTCTAATTTGGCTTGGATATGCTCAGCGCGTTCGGGGAAATGGCGTTTGACCCAGTGTAAAAAATACACGGCGTCGGCGTCGTTATTGCCGGTTACCACTTCGCGATGTAATCCTTGCTGTTCCCACGCCAAGGCTTTGTCAAACAACCCGTCCATCACTTGCCGAGTTAATAAAAACTCGGCATCGTCTTTGCGGTTTTTGTTGCCGCGCCCACCGTAATTGAGATGCGAGAGATAGAATTTATCGATGTCTTCATCATCCATCAATTGCAGCATGGCCGGAAAATCGCTGGCGTTGTCTTGGGTTAAGGTGAAGCGTATTCCGGCTTTAATGCCGTGTTCGCGACATAAACGAATCCCCGCTAATGAAGCATCAAACGAGCCTTGTTTTTGGCGAAATTTGTCGTGAGCATCGCGCATGCCATCCAGACTGACGCCAATATATTGGTAATTAATGGCGGCGATTTGCTCGATATTGTCCGGCGTAATCAAAGTGCCGTTGCTGGATAAGGCGACATAAAAGCCCATATCTTTCGCCCGTTGTGAGATAGCGAAAATATCCGGATGTAGCAAGGGTTCGCCGCCGGACAAAATCAACACGGGGACTTTAAAGGCTTTTAAGTCGTCCATGACTTGGTAAATTTCGCGGGTGCTTAATTCTCCCGGGAAATGGATGTCTGCCGAGGTGGTGTAGCAATGTTTGCAGGTTAAATTACAGCGGCGAATTAAATTCCAAATCACCACCGGCCCTGATGGTTTGCGCGGTGCGGTTAATGGCGTGGGATGGACTACTTCACGCATGTATTGGCTTAATCGAAACATTATCCCACTATCCTTAATCCGGTTTTTTTGAGAATTTTGCTGCTGTATAACACTTGATGATTACGCGCATGAGCGCCTAATAACTCGGCAATGATTGCTACCTGTTGTTCGGCAGCATCTTCGGTTTTGCCGTGTACCATCGCAAACAGGTTGTAGCGCCAATCCGGTAAATGTCTTGGTCTATGGTAGCAATGACTGACAAACGGCAAGGCAGCGACTTGTGCGCCCAACTCATCAATCAAGGCATCATCGACATCCCACACCGTCATGCCGTTGTAGCGGTAGCCGATTTTGTAATGATTGGGCACCGCGCCAATCCGACGAATCACGCCACTGTTTTGCATGGCGGTCATTCGTTGCATGACTTCATCAGCGCTAATGCCTAATTGTTCTGCCACCGCTTGATACGGCTCGGCAACCAGCGGCAAACCGGCTTGGGTGGCTTGGATAATTTGTCTGTCGATGGCGTCCATGATTAAGCCTCTAGCTGTAAGCCGACGTAGTATTCACTGATTTTGGGCATGTTGTAGACCCGTAAACCGGTTTGCTGTTCGATATTGGCAATCACGCTGGCGACTTGTTCGCGGTGTTCGGTGGCGAGTACAAACCACATATTCAGGGCGTGGTTGCGGGCGTAGTTGTGGGCGACTTCGGGGAAGGCGTTGACGATGTCGGTGACTTCGTCAAATCGTTGCTCTGGCACTTTGATTGCCGCCAGCGTTAAAGCGCCACCCATTTGTTCGGCATGAAATAACGGCCCAAAACGACTTAATACGCCGTCGGCTAATAGTTTTTCTATCCGCGTTAATAATTCAGCTTGTTCTATGCCCAAAGTTTCCGCCACTTGTCGATAAGGCGAGGCGCAGATAGGAAAGCCCTGTTGTAAATAATTGATGATGCGTTTATCGAGCTGATCCATAAGACTAAGATTTAGGTTGATAAATGGCGCCACGTTGTTTGAAACAGCGGCGACTAAACAAGATTTCACTGCGATATTGGCTTAATTCACAGGCTTGTTGCAACTCGGCCCATTGCTGTAACACGATGTCGCGGTCTTTGCCGTGGATCATGCAATACAAGTTGTAAGGCCAGCGTTCGCCTTGTTGCGGGCGTTGATAACAAAGATTAACGAAGCTGTGCTGGATGATTTTGGCGGCTATGCTGTCAATCAAAGCCATCGGCACCCCAATCACGATCATGGCATTGGCGCGATAACCGAGTGGACGGTGTTTCACCACTACGCACCAGCGTTTAATCAACGCTTGGTTTTTTAACCGCGCCAGCCGTTCAATCACTTGCTGTTCATCCAAACCCAATTGCTCGGCAATCTGCAAATAAGGTCTAGCCACAATCGGCAAGCCTTGCTGGACGGCAGCCAGCAATTGGTAATCTACATCATCAATCATTGAGGTTTAGCTCGAATCCTAGATTGATGTAGTAATCAGCCAGCATCGGCAACAGCATCGCCGCATAGCCGGTTTGCTGTTCAATCTCGCTAATCAGGGTTTCTAATTGCGCGGAGTCATCGGCCATTAAAACAAACCACAGATTAAAGCGGTTTTCGCGTTCGTAATTGTGGTTGACGTTGGGATAGGCGCTGATTAAATCGGCGACGCGCTGTAAATCCGCTTCGGGAATCGCCATTGCCACTAAAGCGCTGGCACCGATGGCGTTGGGGGCGATAACAGGGCCGATGCGGCTAATGTAGTTTTGCTGTGACAGGCTTTGAAACGCCGATAACACTTGGTCTTCGCTGACGCCTAATTGCTCGGCAATGGTTAAATAAGGCGTTGCCGTTAACGGGAAATCCTGCTGATAGTTATTCAGCAATTGCTTGTGTAACGGCGATAGCATGAATCACAAACCCAGTTGATTGGCGCGATTGCTAAAGAAAATCCCGCTCGGTTTTTGCGCGGCTAATTGGGCGGTTTGTTTGAACTCTTCGGTGTCGTAAACCACGACTTTATCTTCATCACGCACCGCCACCCAAACCGCTTCACCGCGTGGAGTAAATTCCATGTGCAATACTGCTTTGCCCGGTTGTAGGGTTTTCAGCAGCGAAAAATCTTTGACATCAATCACTTGCAACAATTGATTATCTGGGAAGGCAAAATTGACCCAAACTTGACGAGCATCAGGGCGGGACATTACAAACACCGGCTGACCAGCGACCGGAATCCGTTTCACTAATTGCCAATCGCGTTTATCAATCACCAATACTTCATGTTGCCCTACCGCTGGCACGAACAATAAATCGCCGGCGACCGTCCAGCCTTCCAAATGCGGCATTTTGTAAACCGGTGTTTGTTCATCGTCTTTGCCGTAGTCGGCCAAAATATGCTCAATACCTTGTTCCGGTTGCCATAAATCCAGCAAAGCCAAGCCTTTTTCGCCGAACAATCCGGCGGCATAGAAATGACCGTCTGGGGTTAATAAGGCATCGTAAGGCTGCTTACCAATATCGTTGAATTTTTGTACTTGGGGTTGGCGAGGATTTTTAGCATCGATTAACCAGATTTGATTGCCTTCAAACAGGCTACAAACGAATTTTTGACCTGGGGCATCGACTAAACCGACCACTTTCGAGAGTTTATTGTCATCGCCGTAAACAGCGGGAATGTCGGCCAATAGCTCTAAAGTATCGGCAGAGAATAATTTGACCCCGCCTGGGGTGTAATTTGAAACCGCAATCACTTTGCCATCTTGAGAAATCGCGCCGCCAATGCTGTTGCCAGATTGGACGATGCGTTTTTCCAGTTTATCTTGTAATAAATCGATTTTGCTTAAACCACCATCACGACCAAACACATAAGCAAAGCGTTGATCGCGCGAGAAAACCACTGAAGCATGGGATAAATCACCGAGTTGGCTAATCCGGCTTAAAGTGGTGGCTGTGGTGGTATTCACCAACAACACACTGCCCTGCTCTCGTTCAATCACCAAACCTAAATCACCACTGCCGCGCGGTTCGGCGTTGCTATTGAAGACAGTTAACAGGCTTAGCGCCAACATCAAGGCACGATAGGAAGCAGTTTTCATGGCGAGAACGGGATTAAGGTTGACGTAGGCGTTGAATCAGCCAGTGAGTTTCATCAGCAGTTAGAAACGGTTTCCACGGTGGCATTGCGGTGCCAGCGCGACCGTTTTGTATCGCATCAAACAATAAGGCGTCGTTTTTATCGGCAATCGCATCAGGCATTAACGATGGCCCAAGCCCGCCTTTTAACGGTAGACCGTGGCAAGAGCCACAGTCGTGTTTAAGCATATTCGCCAGCTCGGCTTGTCTTTGCGGATTAGGTGCATCAGCAAAGACAAGCGAGGTAAAAGCGGACAGTAATAACAGCCAATAACGCATCAGCTTAATGGACGTTGCTGTAGTAGCTAACGATGTCATTAATATCGTTATCGCTTAAAGAACCAGCGATATTGTTCATTAATTCTGAAACGCGAGTTTTATCGCGATATTGCTTTAAGGCAGTTTTTAAATAGTTAGCATCGCGTCCAGCCAACGGTGGAAACGGTGAGCCTACGCCCGGCTGTTTCATGCCGTGGCACTGGGCGCAAACTTCACCGGCTTTCACTTGTCCGGCATAAGGACTCGCTGCTTGGCTGCTGGCAAACGCCAGCAAACCTGCCAACAATACAATCAGTTGAGTGAGCTTCATTTTGATTGTCCTATTTCGTCTGGTGATAAACCACGCGTCATGTATTTAACCCGACCACGCGAGAAAATACCGGCTGGGCTTTCCATTGGTACTGAAGCGACTTTTTGCAGGGTGTGAGAATCATAAACCACGACTTCATCACCGTTGTAACCTGCGCTGATGTATAGGAATTTGCCGTCCGCACTGTATTCTGGGAAGTAAGCGTGACCGCCAACATCCAAGGTTTTAACCACTTCTAGGGTTTTCTTGTCGATTAACTGCACAGTGCGAGCGCGGCGGTCTTTGCTGATAATATCAACCGCGACATAAGGCGCATTGGCGTGTGCGGCTGGTGATTCGGTGCCGCCTGCAACAGGGATTTGTTTAACTACTTCCATTTTGTCCAAGTCCCAAACGCTGACCACGGTTTTATCGCAATCGCCGAAGTTGGTACCAAAACCTAAGGTACGCCCATCAACGACCACCGCTGAACCACCGCCAACGTGCGGCACACAACCTGCATCGAGTTTTTTGATGATTTCGCGTTTTTCTAAGTCAATCGCGGCAACAATATTGGCATCGTAAGCAGCAATCATTAATTTTTTGCCGCCATGGGTTAAGAAAGCATCGTGCAAGTGACGACCGACTTTTTCAATTTTGGTGACAGGAAAACCTTCTTTTAGATCAACCACCCAAACTTGACCGGCATTTTCTAAAGCAATCGCGAAAATATCCGCGTACGGGGTGCCGACAATCATCCCTGAATCAGAGCTGACCATTTTGCCATCTGGGTCTACGCCTTCTAATTCAAAGGTTTTTAATGGCTCTAAAGTGTCTGCGCTGAGGATAGTCGCATTGTGCGGAACGAAGGAACCAGCCATGATGTATTTACCATCGCGGGAAA
>CAMCSF010000113.1 GCA_945877625.1 Methylomonas koyamae
AAACCCTATAAACAATGTGATGGAAGCCGATTCCGCGCTTTGGTATAAAGCCAGCGACATTGATTTATTAGGTTTGCCGACGCCGATTAAGCGTTTGCTGACAATATTACCCAGAGGATAATTATGACGAGAATGGTTAAATGCCTAAAATTGGGCGTAGAAGCAGAAGGTTTGGATACGCCGCCGTTTCCTGGCGTTAATGGTCAACGGATTTTTGATCACATTTCCAAACAGGCTTGGAAAGATTGGTTGGCGATGCAGACGATGATTATTAACGAGCGTCGCTTGGCGAGTTTTGATCCCGCGTCTAAAAAGATTTTGGAAGAAGAAAGAGAGAAGTTTTTATTTGCGGGTGGCTTTGAAATGCCAGAAGGCTATGTGCCGAAGTAATTTCTGATTGATTTGATCGAAAAATCTTGGACATACTCGGTTGCCGAGTATGTCCATTTTTTTGCCTGTTACTTTTTAGCCCAAGCTAAGATTTTTTCGCGTTTGCTGTACACAAAATACGCCATCAAACCTAACACCAAACCATAAATCAACTGACCTAAGATTGAATCTTCTTCACCTGCATTAGCAGCTGCTTCGGCATCTTTAGGCGATGTTGGATTTTTAGGTGGCACCACCACAAAAGCTTTGTCTTTGGTGGCTTTGATTTCTGGTAAACCTAAGCTTTTCCAAGCGTCGTAATCTTGCCAGATTGGGTATTTGCCTTGCCAAAACTCTTTGGTGAAATAAGGCGCTAGGCTGGCACCGTGTAATTGTGGAATCCCACGCTGATCGGCAAAGCCTTTATAAACCACTAAGCTAATGTCACCGCCTTCGCCAATGCCATTGGTGGTAAACGATTTCTCAACGTGATCATGGAACATCCACACACCTTGACCAAAGCTGTTTAAGCCGTCATCAACGCCGCTTAATTCCAAATCTAAGCGTTGTGCTGGCACCATGGCGTGAACGTCACGTTTGATGTAGGTTGCAGGGCCGTTATCCACACCGTCATAGTGGGTCACCATCGGTTTATGGCCGTGAATATGTAAGGCAAATGAATCGGTATGACCGTTCAGAACCCTTAATTTCACCTTTTTGTTTTCTTCCATCAGAATCAAGGATTCGCGGATGGTGTAAGGGAAAGAGCGGCCATTCAGCATAAAGTAGTCATCTTGAGCATCGGTAATGTCGTACTCTTGATTCATCCGTTTAGCGATTAAGCGAGGATCATTAGCTGAACGAACTAATTCGTGCAGTTCTTTATCCGCTGATTGATAGTGCAAATCATATTCCGCGCTGTATTTTTCTTTTACCGCGACAGAAGGGTGACGGACTTGACCTGCACCGACGTTAAAGGTTTGCACCCAGTTGTTAGGACGGTTTTCTTCAACCACGAAAATGCCTTGTAAACCCATTGGAATATGAGTGTGTGGCTGAACGTGGCAGTGGTAATACATGGTGCCAGGTTGACGCGGCTTAATCACATAAGTTTTGCTGCTGCCAGGCATAACGTCCATTTGGCCGGTTTGGCCAACACCATCATTGCCTTCACCGCTATGATCCATATAAGGATGATCAATACCATGCAAGTGGATTGAATGCGGCATGTAATGGTTGTTTTCTAACACAATCCAAATAATGTCACCTTGCTCAACACGAATCACCGGAGACGGCGCGCGAAGCAAAGGGTTAGCGATAGGCTCATACAAGCTTAAAGTCGACATATCGCGAGTTTTTGGGGCATATACCCAAAAGGTTGGTTGAATACCAGGTGCAATGTCAAAAGTGGTAGTCGGTTCGCGCATATCCGGCGAATGACCGTTTAATTCGGCAATTTCCAGTTTGATGATGTAGTGATCAGGGTCGCCGTCACCGTCCATATCATTAGTTGCAGTAATCGCATCAGCGGCTAACTGGGTTTCCATTAGAGTAGCCATGGAAACGTTGTTAGTGCCTTTAACAAATGCAGCAATATCAGCAGGATTGTCAGGGTTACATAAGCGCGATTCATCGATTGTCACGCCATCTAGTACTTGAGCATCCCGCCACTTCGGATCTGTAAATTCCGAACAAACTTCCTCTGACGCACCGAGTTTAACAGTGGTGCTCTCCGGCAATTTGTTAGCTGCGGCCAAAACCATTGGCGACATAGGCAGCAACAAAGCGCCACACAGAATGGGAAGAATTTTTTTATGCATACAAAGCCTCATAAAAATACACAAAGGGTTATTGGATGGCGAAATTGCAAGAATCCAATACCTAAAAAAGCCTCCTACTGTAACCAGAACCCGTAGGTAAAGTACAGAAATTATTTGCGTAAAGCCCGATAAGTAAAACTATCGACCCAATCGTTTGTCAACAAGCGGTGGCTTTATAGGGAGGCTGTTATAATTTGCCTCTAATATTTCAATTAGCAACCAATATTTTAAACTTCTCATCCACCTACCTAACGATATGCAATCTATCCGATTACTGCTTTGTTTGTTTTTTATAGTTTTGGCGCATGGCGCTTATGATTGGTATAGCAACCAACCGCAAGAGGCAGGCATTGATGTGCCATCAGGCAAGTTGATGAGTTTGTCATTTGCGCCGTTCCGCGAAGGTTTTAGCCCGTTAGAAAAGAAGTATCCATTGCCCGAGCATGTCGATGAAGATTTGCGCTTACTGGCGGATAAAACCGAAACCGTGCGGACTTATTCCAGCCTAGGCGGCATGGAACCGACGCCCGAACTATCGCGCAAATACGGTCTAAAAATGCTCCAAGGCGCTTGGATTGGCGGAGTAGCTAAAGAAAATAAAAAAGAAATCGACGCATTAATTCAATCCGCCAATGCCAATCCTGATGTCGTGAAGCGGGTTATCGTCGGTAATGAAGTGTTACTGCGTGGCGAATTAGATGTTGATCACTTAATCGAATACATCCGCGAAGTTAAAAAAGCCGTTAAACAGCCAGTTTCTTATGCCGATGTTTGGTCGATGTATATGAAACATCCCAAACTGTTTGCCGAAGTCGATTTTATTACCATCCATATTTTGCCTTACTGGGAAGACGAACCGATTGCGGTTGAAAACGCACCAGAACATTTGGAAAAAATCGTCAAACAAGTGGAAGACGAAGCGCGTGGCGTGGCGCCGGGTAAACCAATTTTAATTGGTGAATCGGGCTGGCCGAGTTCAGGGCGTCAACGTGGCATGGCTAAACCGAGCGTAGTCAATGAAGCCAAATTTATTCGCGGCATGATTCAAGTCGCTAATCATCATGGTTTTGATTACAACATCGTCGAAGCCTTTAACCAACCTTGGAAAAGTAATTTAGAAGGTGTGGTCGGTGCCAATTGGGGTTTAATTTCCGCCGATCGTAAGCCAGTATTTCCGTTGACCGGCAATGTGTATGAAAACCCGGGCTGGCTTCTGGATTATGCCGCTGCAACCTTATTATGGCTGCTGTTGATTGCAGGCTTTTTCGGCAAACTAAAAGACTTATCGTTTGGTCGTCAATTACTGTTTTTAGGTTTAAGCCAATTGTTAGCGATTAATTTGGTCAATTTGGCTGAATTAGAATGGTACACCAGCTACAGCTTGCCGCAACGCGCTTATACCGTGTTCATGGTTTTAATGAATGGCGCTTTAATCCAATTATTAAATCAGCGCTTTTTCGATGGCCTCGCCAAACAAAACACTCAATTTGCCGTCGCCGATAGCATCAGAAAACTGTATGTATTCTTTATATTACTAGCGCTTTATAAAACCTCTGGGTTAGCAATCAATGGCCGTTATTTAAGCTTCCCAACCGAGCAATTCGCGATTCCCGCTTTAGGCTTAATCGGCTTAATGATCTGCCAAAGCTTAAGCCAACAAGGTTTTAGCTTGGCATTTAACCGCTTAAGTGGCGGCAGTGAAATCGGCAAATCCGATAAATTATTAGCCTATGGCTTAGTATTTGGCTTTTTCGGCTTAATTTTGGGCGAAACGAGAGCGTTTCTGATTGGCCGCGATTTTATCTTGGCGCATCCGACTTTTTCTGAAGGTTTGCCATTTGCATTAAGTTATACCTTTAATAATCATCAATTAGTGCTTTGGTTGGTTTGGTTGTTGATTTTGGCTTTGCCATTCTGGGCGCATAAAGCCCCTAAGGCCTAATTTATCGATATTTAACTTGTGACAGTTTGACCAACAATCCGCTGTCACATTTTCAAATCGTTACTATCTAATTTCGATAAATACTGTTTTGTGCCGACAAGTTTTAGTTTTGCTGAAACAACTATTTCCAATCGAAAAAAAATCCGCTAATCTGGTCGCTGAACTCAGTTTCTTTTAATTTAATGGGAGATGTTTATGAAAAAAATTAGCTTTACATCAGTAATTGCCTTGGGCTTGTTATTAACCGGTTGTGCTTCGCAAACTGGTTGGACCCCAACTGTTGATCCATACAATGATCGCAACGCCAACCGAATTAATTTAGACATGCAAGAGTGTGAGCAATTAGCATCACACGCATCTGGCGGTACTGCTAAAGAAACCGCTATTGGCGCAGGTGTTGGTGGTTTGATTGGCGCAGCTGGCGGTGCGGCTCTTGGCGCTATCGTTGGCAATCCCGGCACTGGCGCTGCGATTGGTGCTGCGGCTGGTGGTATTGGTGGCGGTGCATCGAAAGGCATCAGTTCTGATGAACAATACAAACGCGCTTACAGTAGCTGCATGAGACAGCGCGGTCATAACGTGATTAACTAAACTCATCTTGCCGCAGTCTTTATCTAAGACTGCGGCACTTCACAATCCTCAAAAACTGATGCACGAACTGTCCTTGTGCGAAAGCGTGTTGCAAGTCATAGAGCAGCAAGCACTAGTCGAAAACTATCAAACCGTCACCGCTGTTTATTTAGAAATTGGTGCCTTATCAGGCGTTGATCCAGAGGCGATGCGCTTTTGTTTTGATAGTGTGGTACAAGGCTCTTTGGCTGAAAAGGCTCGCTTGGAAATTATCGAAATTGCCGGCCAAGCTTGGTGTTCAGCTTGCAAGGCAAATGTGTTGGTTGAGCAACGCTATGAGGGCTGCCCAAACTGCGGCAGTTATCCCTTACAAATCAACGACGGCGATCAAATGCGAATTAAACAATTAGAGGTGGCGTAATGTGTGGGGTTTGCGGTTGTGGCGATGGGCATCAACAGGGTCCAAAACATAGTCATATTCTTGGTTTAAGTCCGACTCGAATGGTGAAAATCGAGCAGGATATTTTGGCTAAAAATAATCATTACGCCGCTGAAAATCGTCGTTATTTTGCTGAACGGCAGATGTTGGTTTTAAATCTAGTATCTAGCCCCGGCTCAGGCAAAACCACGTTGCTAACTGAAACAATTGAACGACTGAAAGCAGATACCGAAATCGCGGTGATAGAAGGCGACCAGCAAACCAGCCGCGATGCAGAAAGAATTAGCGCGACCGGTGTGCCGGCTTTGCAAATTAATACTGGTAAAGGTTGTCATTTAGAAGCTCAGCGGATTGGGCAAGCTTTAGACAGTTTGCAGCCCAAAGCCCAAAGCGTGTTGTTTATCGAAAATGTCGGCAATTTAGTTTGTCCCTCAGGCTTTGATTTAGGCGAAGCCCATAAAGTGGTGATTTTGTCAGTGACAGAAGGCGAGGATAAGCCGATTAAATACCCCGATATGTTTGATGCCGCTGATTTAATGCTACTCAACAAAATCGACCTGCTGCCTTACCTTGATTTCGATGTTGAGCAGTGTCTGGCTTATGCCAAACAAGTGAATCCCAATATCGAGATCATCCAGCTCTCAGCTAAATCCGGCCAAGGTCTTGAAGAGTGGCAGACTTGGATTAAAAACCAACTGGCATTACAGGCTTAAATCGATGTGTTTAGCGCTACCTGCACAAATCATCGCCATTGATACTGAAACCAATATGGCAACCGCGTCAGTCAATCAAGTCAAAGTCGAAGTATCGCTGGCATTGGTTGATGAAGTGGTGATTGGTGATTATGTTTTGGTGCATGTTGGGTTTGCTTTGCAAAAAATTGATCATGACGAAGCATTGGCAACCTTGGCCTTATTTGCTGAAGCCGGATTAACCACCTCGGCATGAAATACATCGATGAATTTCGCCAGCCTGATTTAGCAAAACAACTGGCAACCCGCATTGCCGAAGCCGTCCAGCCACAACGCCATTACCGCTTGATGGAATTTTGCGGCGGCCACACGCACGCGATTTTCCGTTATGGGCTACAAGATTTAATTCCCGCCAATGTCGAGTTTATTCACGGCCCCGGTTGTCCGGTTTGTGTGTTACCAACCAGCCGAATTGATAACGCGATTGAGTTGGTCGAAAAATACGACGTGATTCTCTGTACTTATGCGGATTTGATGCGAGTGCCAGCCTCGGAGCGCAACAGCTTGCTCAAGGCTAAAGCCAATGGCGGCGATATTCGGATGATTTATTCCAGCCAAGAAGCGTTAAAAATCGCCCGTCAAAATCCTCAGCGGCAAGTGGTATTTTTTGCGATTGGCTTTGAAACCACGACGCCACCGACAGCGGTGATTTTGCAGCAAGCGCAAACCGAGCAACTCAATAATTTTTCGGTATTTTGTAACCATGTGTTAACTCCGGCAGCGATGCAGGCTTTATTGGATGCACCTGAACCGATTGTGGTGGATGGTTTTCTGGGGCCTTCGCATGTCAGCACCATTATTGGCACTCAGCCGTATCAACTGTTTGCCGAGCAATATCAAAAGCCGATTGTGATTGCCGGTTTTGAGCCGCTGGATGTAATGCAATCGACTTTAATGCTGATTCGTCAGTTAAATGCCGGTCAGCACCATGTTGAAAATCAATACAGCCGCGCCGTCACCGCGCAAGGCAATCGTAAAGCTCAGGCGTTAATGGCCGCGACATTTGAATTAAGAACGCACTTTGAATGGCGTGGGTTAGGCGAGATTGCTAATAGCGCGTTAAAACTGAAAGCTGAGTTTGCCGAATTTGATGCCGAACAACGTTTTAGTTTAACCACCAAAACAGCTAAACAAGTCAAAGGCTGCGAGTGTCCAGCAATTTTGCGTGGCGCGAAAAAACCGCAAGACTGTAAATTGCTCGGTACGGTTTGCACACCCGATCATCCGATGGGGTCTTGCATGGTTTCATCAGAGGGAGCTTGCGCCGCTTATTGGTCGTATGGGCAGGGCAAACGCATTAAAACTCACCCGCCGAATACAACTTGTTGACGGAAGTCATCGCTAAGTGCGGCCTTGAAGCGTTTCTGCTTGAGGCTGAGTTTTACATGCGTCTTTTCGAACAAATTCAGACTCATGTGGCGCAGCATTG
>CAMCSF010000114.1 GCA_945877625.1 Methylomonas koyamae
AATATCTTGGCCTAATTCTGATAAAGCGGCAGGCAAGCTGCCAGCAACATCGGCTAAGCCACCGGTTTTGATTAAGGGATGGGTTTCGCTACTGGCGAACAGGATTTTTTTCATAATGGTGATGACAATTTTAAGATGATGCCAGCCAATGGCGGCAGGGTCACAGTAATTGAGTCGGTTTGATTCATCCAAGCAATCGGCTCAGAAACGCTGACAGCCTCACCGAGGTTGCTGCCATCGTAATACTCAGAGTCGGAGTTGAAAATAGTGGTATAGCTACCGGCTGCTGGTACGCCAATTCGATATTCCTGACGCGGCACCGGAGTAAAGTTAAGAATCACAATCAAGTCTTGATCGGCTGATTTGCGGCGATAGCTGATTACTGATTGTTGTACATCATGGCAGTCTATCCACTCAAAACCTTGGCCTTCAAAATCGTGTTGATATAAGGCCGGTTGTGAGGTGTAAAGTTGATTGAGGTCTTTTACCAAGGATTGCACGCCTTGGTGATGCGGATATTGCAATACATACCAGTCTAGGCTGCGATTAAAGCCCCATTCAGTTCCTTGAGCAAATTCGCTACCCATAAACAAAAGTTTTTTGCCGGGATAGGTAAACATCAAGGTGTAAAGCAAGCGTAAATTGGCAAAGCGTTGCCATTCGTCACCGGGCATTTTATTCAGCAATGAACCTTTGCCATGCACCACTTCGTCATGCGAGAACGGCAGGATAAAGTTTTCGCTGAACGCATATAACAGGCCAAAGGTCAGTTGGTCGTGGTGATAGGCGCGGTGTATCGGTTGTTGCTGCATGTAAGCCAAAATATCGTGCATCCAGCCCATGTTCCATTTCATTGAGAAACCTAAGCCGCCGGTCCAAGTTGGACGAGTGACTTGTGGCCATGAGGTCGATTCTTCGGCCATGATTACGGTGCCGGGTAATTGCTGGTGGGTGACGCTGTTTAAGTGGCGTAAGAAGTCGATCGCTTCGAGATTTTCGTTGCCGCCGTACATATTCGGCACCCAATCGTCGGCTTCGCGTGAATAATCCAGATACAGCATTGAGGCCACGGCATCAACGCGCAGACCGTCTAAATGAAATTCTTGTAACCAGAAGATAGCGCTGGCCAGTAAAAAGTTTTTTACTTCGTTACGGCTGTAGTTGTAAATCAAGGTGCCCCAATCGCGGTGTTCACCTTTGCGTGGGTCTTCGTGTTCGTAAAGTGGGCTGCCGTCAAAGCGTGCCAAGCCAAAAGCGTCTTTGGGAAAATGCGCTGGCACCCAGTCTAAAATCACGCCAATGCCATTTTGGTGGCAGCTATCGACGAAGTAACGAAAATCATCAGGGCTACCGTGGCGGCTGGTGGGGGCGAAATAGCCAGTGGTTTGATAACCCCATGAGGCATCGAGGGGATGCTCGGTGATGGGTAATAATTCGATATGCGTAAAGCCTAGGTTTTTGACGTAAGCGATTAATTGATCGGCTAATTGGCGGTAATTGAGGAAATTACCTCGGCTATCACGTTGCCATGAACCTAAATGCACTTCGTAAATTGACATCGGCTCGTGTAACCAATCGCGTTTTTGGCGTTGGCTTAGCCAGCTATCATCAGCCCATTGATATTGATTTGGGTTGGTGACTACGGCGGCGGTTTGTGGACGGAATTCAAATTGCTGACCGTATGGGTCGGTTTTGACCAAAATTTGGCCACTGTCGCGATTAAGAATTTCAAATTTATACAAGCATCCTTCGCCTAGTTCAGGAATAAATAGCTCCCAGATGCCGCAACCACCCAAATTGCGCATTGGGTGGCAACGACCATCCCAGCGGTTGAATTCACCGACAATACTAATTCGTTGAGCGTTAGGCGCCCAAACGGCAAAATAAACCCCGTCAATGCCATCGACGGTCTTTAAGTGAGCGCCGAGTTTTTGATAAATGTGCCAATGTTGACCTTCGGCAAATAAATGACGGTCAAATTCCGGCAAAATCGGACCAAAACTATAAGGGTCGTGGTTTTGTTGTGGTTGACCGTTTTTATCTGTCCAGTCGAGGCGATAGTGTTCGGTCAGAGATTGCTCCGGATAGTATTCAAAAAAATCACTATCAGGTAGTCTTTGCATTGGGGCTTTTTCGCCATCGATTTTTACCGATTCAGCGTAAGGTAAGTAGGCGCGAATCACGGTTTTGCCATTTTCAGTATGGCGGCCTAAGACGCTGAATGGATCGTGATGTTTGGCTTCAGCGATTTTGATGAAGTTTGAATCAAGCAGGTTTTTGGTGCTTGGCTTGGTCATTTTGTAAAGCCTCAGTTATAGTGAGTTTGATTTTTGGAAAGCGTCAGTGAGTTCATTAAGGGGCAGAATTCACAGGGTTGAACCGCTTGTTTTTACTTTTTATCCAAGAGTAACGATAATGACCCTACGCGGCAAGCGAAAGTCGATACCAAGTTGCTAGAAATTGGTTTTTTAGCAGCGATATTTACCTATATTGGAAGGATGAGAGAATGTCAGTTGGGGAACCACAAAAACAACAAAGACGGGTCAATGATCTTACTCGTAACACTATCGCTCTGATTTTAGCGGGTGGCCGAGGTTCTAGACTTAAGGCGATGACCGATTGGCGGGCTAAGCCAGCAGTGCCATTTGGTGGCAAATTTCGGATTATCGATTTTCCATTATCAAACTGTATCAATTCTGACATTCGTAAAATCGGCATTCTGACGCAATACAAAGCCGATTCCTTGATTCGACACATTCAACAAGGCTGGGGTTTTTTACGCGGTGAATTCGGCGAGTATGTCGATTTAATGCCAGCTCAACAACGTCACGATGAACATTCTTGGTATCAAGGCACTGCCGATGCGATTTTCCAAAACATCGACATTTTGCGTAGCCGTAATCCTGAGTTCATTTTGGTATTAGCCGGTGATCATATTTACAAAATGGATTATTCGGCGATGTTGGCCGATCACGTAGCCAATGAAGCGGATTTAACCATTGGCTGTATCGAGGTGCCTTTAGAAGATGCGAAAGAATTTGGGGTCATGGATGTTGATCAAAATCGTCGCGTCAAAGCCTTTGTCGAAAAACCCGCTAATCCGCCAAAAATGCCAGGTCGCGAAGATACGGCTTTAGCGTCTATGGGGATTTACATTTTTAACGCAGCGTTTTTGTTTGAACAGTTGATTAAAGATGCTGATACGCCAAATTCTAGCCGTGATTTTGGTAAAGATATTATTCCGGCGGTGATTGATAAATATCGGGTTAATGCTTATCCGTTCTTAGATTTACAAAGCGGTCATCAAAGTTACTGGCGCGATGTGGGCACCATTGATGCCTATTGGTCGGCCAATATGGAATTGATTGGGGTTAAACCGGATTTGAATTTGTACGATAACAATTGGCCGATTTGGACTTATCAAGCGCAAACTCCTCCAGCGAAGTTTGTCTTTGATGATGACGATAGACGCGGCCAAGCGATTGATTCTATGGTTTCCGGTGGTTGTGTGATCTCGGGTTCTACAGTTAAACATTCCTTGTTGTTTTCACAAGTTCGCGTCAACTCTTACAGTGTTGTTAAAGATTCTGTGGTGATGCCGGATGTGGATATTGGCAGACATTGCCGTATTACTAAGGCGATTATCGAAAAAGGTTGTCAAATTCCTGAAGGCACTATTATTGGTGAAGATAGAGCTGAAGATGAAAAACGTTTTTATGTGAGTAAAGGCGGCGTGGTGTTGGTGACAGCAGAAATGTTGGGCCAACGCAGACATTACGTCAGGTAACTCGCTTGGGCAAGGGATTGCCCACGTTTTGCTCGTCCCTCTTGCTGTTACAAATGGCTAAGGCCATTCTTTTAATCTGTTGATATAGGCAAATTATGAGCGCTCTCTTGGATAAACGTCGTGCTGGTGTGCTACTGCATATTACTTCATTGCCTAATTTGGGGGGAGGGGGCGACTTAGGTAAGGAAGCTTATAATTTCGTTAATTTTCTCCATGATATTGGCGTTACCGTTTGGCAAACCTTACCTTTAGGGATGCCACACGGTGATGGTTCACCTTATCAATGTCTATCTGCGCATGCCGGTAATCCTGCCCTAATTAGTATCGATTGGCTGGTTGATAAAGGTTGGCTAACTGCCGAAGAAGCCTGTATTGATTGTCAGTCGGGTAATACTTGCGGCAAAACCTGTTTATTAAGCAAAGCTTTTTTTGGTTTTCAGTCTCACGCGCAATTAGCCGATCACGCAGATTTTCAAAAATTCTGCCTTGAGAAAGCCAGTTGGCTAGAGGATTTTGCTTTATTTATCGCGTTACGAAATTTGTTTGGTCATCAAAGCTGGAATCAATGGCCGGAAGGTTTAAAACAGCGTGAAGCCGCCGCTTTGAATGAATCTAAGCATTTGCTAAAAACAGCGATGGACACCATCAAATTTGAGCAATATGTGTTTTTTAAACAATGGGCAGAGCTTAAAGCTTATGCGCAAAGTAAGCATGTATTGTTGTTTGGGGATATTCCGATTTTTGTTGCTTACGACAGCTCAGATGTTTGGGCTAATCGGCAAGTGTTTAAGTTAAATCAAGCGGGTGAAATGGATGTGGTGGCTGGTGTGCCGCCGGATTATTTTTCAGAAAATGGCCAGCGCTGGGGGAATCCGCATTACGATTGGGATTATCTGCAACAAACCGGTTTTCAATGGTGGCTGGATCGATTGGAAAGCCAATATCAATTATTTGATATTTTGCGTATCGATCATTTCAGAGGCTTTGAGGCTGCGTGGGAGATTCCAGGGGACGAAGAGACGGCAATTAATGGTTCGTGGGTTAAAGCGCCTGGAGCGGCCTTATTACAGGCGATTCAAACCGCTTTACCGCATTTGTCGTTAATTGCCGAAGACTTGGGCATCATTACCGATGAAGTAGAAGCTTTGCGAGACGAGTTTGGTTTACCTGGGATGAAAATTCTGCAATTCGCCTTTGACGGCAATAGTGGCAATCCTTATTTACCGAGTAACTATCCGCATAATTGCGTGGTTTATACCGGCACCCATGATAATGATACGACCTTGGGTTGGTTTGATAGCTTGGCGGATGGAGAAAAGCAGGGGATTTATGATTATCTGGGATGGTCGAGTTTACCAATGCCCGATGCCTTAATTCATGCGGCGATGGCTTCGGTAGCTAATTTAGCGATTATTCCAATGCAGGATTTGTTGCGATTAGGTTCGGCGGATCGAATGAACACGCCGGGGACAGTGGAAGATAATTGGCGTTGGTCATTTAACTGGTCGCAACTGGCACCTGAAATGGCGGGATTTGTGGCGCATAAGGTGAAAGTGTTTGGGCGAGCGGTTGTTTAAAGCAGTTTTACCAAGGTTGCTATCACAGCCGATTGAGCAATCAGAGAACCTGCCATCCATTTAATTAAATCAACTTTAAGGTCTGAAGTTACTTTGTCTATTTTTGACTCGATGCGTAATTCCATCTCGGGTAAGTCTCGGACACTAGCAGTATTCATAAATTGGCGATATTGTTTCTAAATCTTGCTTATAAGTTAAGCCGTTCGTGCTGAGCAAGGTCGAAGCATGAACGGCGGTCTGCGGACACCCTCGGCTTTTTCGCTCATCCTTCGACAAGCTCAGGACGAACGGAAAAGCCTTAATTGGCTAGCAATTAATCATAAAGGTTAGTCATCATCCTTTTTAGCCGGCGCTACAGGGATAGGCAATTGTGGAATCTTGTAGCTGGCAATAATCGCTGCAATTTTGTCTTTATTTTTATCAATCAAATCATTTAACAGCTGTTTGCGCTTGCCATCGCTTTGGCGCACGCCCATTGCGATTGAAAAATCAAATTTTATATCGGCTGTTGATTGCATTGGGATGGCAATGTAACTGTCTTTTGCGTCGTGGGTTTGCACATAAGCTGCCATTGGCCCCCACAAAATCACCATATCTATTTTTCCAGAGCGTAAATCGTTTTCGATTTGCATAGCAACGTTATGTTCACTGTCGCCGGTCATGCTTTGGTATGGCACGCCTTGTTCCAGTAAGCCATTTTTTTGCAACCAAGTGGTGCCAGGGCCGCGGTCGAACATGGCGACTTTTAGTTTTTCTTGTTTTTGTGGTTCCAGCTGAGTGAGTTGTACGGCTTCTTTGATGTTGTCCCAGCCACGACCTTTAGCGATTAATAGAACGTATGTGGAGTGAAGGTAAGCTTTAGTGGTGTCGGTTAATTCAAAACCTACCGGTACGCCCATTACGACATCGCATTTAAAACCTTGGCCGTTATCGTTTTCGGCTTTTAAAGTGTTGCGAATGAAACCAATTCGATCGGGTAACCAAGTGTATTCAACCGCTTGGCCTAATTGTTCAGCCAGTAAAGCGGCGATTTTATTTTCGTAGCCGGTTTGTTCTTTAGTGGAGTAGGGCGGGTTGGTTGGATCGGCGCAGACTTTGAATTTGTCTTCAGCGTAGATATTGGTGCTGAATGTAGCAATGCTTGCTAGCAATAATAGTTTCGAAGCTGTCGAAGATGTTTTCATTGCAGATTCCTGTTAGCGAGTGACTATGCATAAAAAAGCCTTGGCCGATTGCTCGACCAAGGCTTGCTTTACTTAAAATCTAATTGCTTAGAAATTAGTTAGGCAAAGCGAATACAGTCAATGTACCGCCCAATTTGGTGTAAGAGCTTAAGCTTCTGTACGCACCAACTGCACCCAAACCTTCTGAGTTGGTTGATGAAGAGCCGTCGTCAAGACCAGCCGCGATACCGATACCTGCCCAACCGCCGATACCTGAAAGAACGCCAACGTATTGTTTGCCTTCGAATTCCCAAGTATTAACGTTACCGATGATGCCAGAAGGGGTTTTGAATTTGTACAATTCTTTACCAGTTTTAGCATCAACCGCTTTCAAGTAACCTTCTAAGGTACCATAGAATACAACGCCGCCAGCGGTAGCAACTGAACCTGACCATACAGAGAATTGTTCTTTGTTTGACCAAGCGATTTTGCCAGTTTTAGCGTCATACGCAGTGAATTGACCCAAGTTAGTAGAGTCGTCTTTTTTGCCTGTGATAACGTCAGCGCCTGCTGGCATCATAGACAAAGTAGCACCTACATAAGGTTGACCTGCTGTGTAAGTTACTTCAAATGGTTCGTACTCCATGCACAAGTGGTTGCCTGAGATGTAGAACAAGCCAGTTTGTGGAGAGTAAGAAACAGGTTGTTGGTTTTTAGAACCTAACGCTGCTGGGCAAGTACCAACAGTGTTAACGTCTTCACCTTGGTGTT
>CAMCSF010000115.1 GCA_945877625.1 Methylomonas koyamae
TTTCATCAAAATCAATCGGGAATTTAGACACTTCTTTTTCCCAAATCGGCCAGCTAGAAACACCTAGTTCCGCTAAACGTTCTTCACTTGGGTTATGTTCAATGGTTATTTTGCTCATCTTGTTCCTTTAATTAAACAACGTAAAAAACTGGATTTTATCATCGATACCGGCAGAGCGCAGATTTAGCGCCGCAAACAGCACTCGATTTATCTAACATCAAACCCCTTGATTCACTATAAAATTAAGTCCTTTCTACTGCACTTCAAGACCGAATCTATGAACGACATCAACACTACGCTTCCTGATAGCAACGATATTTTTTCCAGCGGCTTTTTGCTAGGTAATCTAGGCGCACCGTTTTTGATTGGGATGGCGGTCGGTTACTTTGCCAAGAAGATGATCCGTATTTTTTTATTCATCGCCGGCGCAATGCTAGTCACACTATTCCTTGCCGAATACGCAGGCATCATCAGCATCAACAGTGATGTTTTACAAAACGTCGCCTCAACTGCTGCAGAATCGGCAAAGAGTTCTGGCAGCTTTTTGGTTGATCGTTTGGCGTTGATCAGCAGTCGCGGTGTGAGTAGTGTGGGTGGGTTTTATGTGGGGTTTAAACTTGGCTGAAAAACCATTGCCAAAACAAACCGCATGCTCAAATCAGAAAAATTAAGCCTTGCTGTTCCCGACAAATCAAGCATCTGCGTGGTAAGCTGTTTTACAATGCACCACTGAACCAATCCAGACATTGGTTTAATTAAGTCATAAAACTATAACAACGACTAAATGAGGATAATGATGAGCAAGACAGAGGCTATTCTAAGCAAAGGTAACAAACTGTATGACGATAAAGCTTATACGTTGCTATGGACCAAATTTTTAGGTCTAAGTATTTTGATGCTGACGTCTTATTACGTTTATGACAAGAAAAATAAGAATCTGATTAAGTTGAATAGCCGAGAAAGAGCGTTTTTGTTGCAGGTTTCTTATTATATGACCAAAGAGTATCACGTCCCACCACAAGCGGCTGCGTCGGCTACTACCTTGTTTAAGGATTTTTGCCAAGCGATTACCAATCGCGGCGGTAAGATTTGGACTGATTTGTTTACCGTTAACCCTAAAGAAAAGGCACTGGCTTACTCTAAACAGGTTGCACAGGTTGCGCAGCGGGCTAACAACAACGGTATCAATCACTTAAGATCAAGAAGAAGATAAAACTGATGGTTTTGGCTGGGTTAGCGAGGCAATCAACGCTGCTCAGCCAATAATCCTATGGCACACGCCAATACCTGCCCTACTTCAATATCTTTAATTGAAAAATCGTTTTTATTCAATTTGAACTTATTAACAGGTGAAGGCGACTTAAATACTTTATTTATATCAGTTTGATAAGCCAAACTGGTAGGTGTTGGTCCAAAAAGTGTAATAGAAGGGCGATTCATCGCCCAAGCCATATGAGTAGGCCCAGTATCATTGCCGATTACTAAATCAACATTTGCAATCACTGCTTTTAGCTGATTAAAACTAAGTCTAGGTAATAGCTTAGCCTTGCTTTTTCCCGTAATCCATTCAGCTGATAGTCTTTCTGATTCAGAACCCCAACAAACTAAACAATCAGCATCAATTTGATTAATTAATTCTAAGTAATGTTCTTTAGGATAGTTCTTACTAGGCCATGAGGAACCAGTTACAAAAAGCACAGATTGTTTATCTCTATCGAAATAAGATTCCAATATCGCATCAATATCATCGTAAAACAAAAATGGTTTCTTATTGAGAATTTGTTCAACTTTAAATTCAATCCCTAAAGGCCTTGTTAATACAGCTAAGTTACGTTCTATGATATTGCCATCGTATGGAAAACTAACTGTATTTGTATAAAAAAAAGATGCTACTTTTTCTCGAATTGAGTTTTTATCAAATCCAAAACAATTAGAGGACAATAGTCTTGAAGTTATTGCTGATTTTATTAGTCCTTGAGCATCAATCACATAATCATAATGATGGTTTGCATAGTGCTTAATCTTTGAAATCTCACTGAACAGTTTAAATTTATTACTTTTTAATGCTTTTAAATTAACAGTTAAAATTTCATGAATATCAGGATTATGCTCCAACAATCCCGCAAATTGACTCTCAACTACCCAATCGATTTCTGCTTGTGGATAAGTTTGTTTGATTATCTGTAAAGCTAACATCGCATGAACAATATCACCAAGTGAAGATAGTTTAACAATTGCAATTTTCATAGCATATTAAGAATTAATAACAACTAATACTTGTTTAGGATCAATCTGCATTAAGCATTGAGTATGCCCCAACGGACATTCCCGTTTAAAACACGGTGAGCAAGGCAAATGCAGATTAAGAATTTTCGCATCAGCGTGTAATGGCGGAGTGAAATTAGGGTCGGATGAGCCGTATAAAGCGATGACTTTTTTATCCAGCGCCGCTGCAACGTGCATCAAACCAGAATCATTACTGACTACCACATCGGCTAAAGACAATAAATCTACTGCGTCAGCCAAACTGGTATTACCAGCAAAATTTTGGCAAACATCACCCGATAGTTGGTTAATTTGTTCGGCAACGGCTTTATCTTTGTCCGAGCCTAATAACCAAACTTGCCAACCTTGTTGCTGTTTTTGTTGGGCTAAGCTGGCAAAGTGTTGTATCGGCCAACGCTTGGCTGGGCCGTATTCGGCGCCGGGGCACAGCGCCAAAATTTTGCGGTCACGATTGATTTGAAATTGGTCGATGACGGTTTGTTGTTGCTCGGCGGTAATCGATAGTTTTGGAAAGGCGTAACTAGGGGGTTGCTGGGCATTTTCAGGCAATCCTAACGCCACAAAGCGTTGTACGGTCATGGTTAAACGCTGTTTATCCAATCGCCGCGCGTCATTTAACAAGCCCCAACGTATTTCCCCTAAAAAACCAGTGCGGAGCGGAATAGATGCAAAAAACGGGACTAAGGCCGATTTCCAAGAATTGGGTAGCAAAATGGCTTGATCGTAAGCGTGGCTTTTGAGTTGTTTACCAAGTTGATAACGAGCCGACAAACCCAATTGGCCGTGACCCAAAGGCATGGCTATTGCGTGCCGGACTTCTGGCATTCGCTCTAATAAAGGCAAGGACCAAGCAGGCGCCAACACATCAATTTGGCAAAGCGGATGTTGCTGTTTGAGGGTGATGAACAGGCTTTGCGCCATCACCATGTCACCGACCCATGACGGGCCGATGACGAGGATAGTATTCGGACTAGCGCTCACCTTAGCGAACGTAGCTTAACCATTCACGGTGGTCGTCACGACGACCGTTCACATAATCAAAATACAAGGCTTGCAGTTTTTCAGTGACAGGACCGCGTGTGCCGCTACCAATTGCGCGACCATCGTATTCACGAATTGGTGTCACTTCAGCCGCTGAACCGGTGAAGAAAGCTTCATCAGCCACATACACTTCGTCACGGGTAATACGTTTTTCAATCACTTCATAACCTTGTTCACGAGCAATAGTGATTAAGGTATCGCGAGTGATGCCCTCTAAAGCCGAAGTGGTTTCTGGTGTGTAAAGTTTGCCGTTACGGACGATGAATAAGTTTTCACCGCTACCTTCAGCCGCATAACCTTCGTGATCCAATAACAAGGCTTCGTCATAACCGGTCGCTAAAGCTTCTTGTAAGGCCAAGATTGAGTTGATGTAGTTGCCATTGGCTTTGGCTTTGCACATGGTGCTGTTGACGTGATTACGGGTGTAAGACGACGTGCGAATACGGATGCCTTTTTCCATATTTTCTGCGCCTAAGTAAGCGCCCCAAGTCCAAGCGGCAATCATCACATGCACTTTCAAATTGTCAGCGCGTAAGCCCATGCCTTCTGAACCGAAGAAACACATGCTACGAATGTAAGCGCTGTCGAGATTGTTTTTAGCCACCGCGTCACGATGCGCTTGATTGATTTCGTCTTTGCTGAACGGAATCTTCATATTCATGATGTGCGCTGAACGGTATAAACGGTCGGTATGCTCAGCTAGTTTAAAAATCGATGTGCCATCCTTGCCGTTGTAAGCGCGTAGGCCTTCAAATACGCCAGCGCCATAATGCAAAGTGTGGGTCAAGACATGGACTTTAGCTTCGCGCCATTCTACCCATTGACCGTCTAGCCAAATCCAACCGTCTCTATCATCCATCGTTTTCATGCTCTAAAACCCGTCTGTTATCTCTAAAAAATTATTCTAAACCCGCTTAAAGCAGCGGGCTGGCTTGGAATTGTACTATAAAGCGATTCCCGTATTAAGCTTGCGGGATAAGCAATTAAGCGTCGATGTGCTTTCTTAACTCTTTAGGTATTGAAAATACAACTTTTTCTTCAATGCCTTGGTTTTCTCGAACCGTGGTAGTTTCACCGCCCCAGTCTTTCAATTGTTGAATCACGGCTTGCACCAACACTTCTGGCGCAGACGCGCCGGCAGTCACGCCAACCACATTGACAGATTCAAACCATGCTTGCTCCATGTCTTTTGCGGTATCAATCAAATAAGCGGGCTTGCCGAGTTGTTCAGCAATTTCGCGTAAACGGTTTGAGTTAGAGCTGTTGGGTGAACCCACCACTAAAATCAGGTCAGAAATTTCCGCTAAGTCATGCACTGCGTCTTGACGATTTTGGGTGGCGTAGCAAATATCGTCTTTTTTCTGTTCTTTAATCGAAGGGAAATGGGCGCGTAAGGCATCAACCATGACTTTGGTGTCAGTCATCGACAAAGTGGTTTGGGTGACATAAGCCAAATTTTCAGGATTATTAACTTTCAGATTTTTGACGTCTTCTGGGGTTTCTACCAAATAAATATCACCGTGTTCGGTACATTTATCGTATTGGCCCATAGTGCCTTCGACTTCTGGGTGGCCTGCGTGACCAATCAAAATCACTTCGCGATCTTGTTTGGCGTGCTTAGCGACTTGCATGTGAACCTTAGTCACTAAAGGGCAAGTCGCATCAAATACCGTCAACTGACGCTGTTCAGCTTCTTGTTGCACTTGTTTAGACACACCATGCGCACTGAAAATCAAATACGAACCGACTGGCACATCACTTAAATCTTCGATAAAAATCGCGCCTTTATTTTTTAGACCATCAACAACCGTGCGGTTATGTACTACTTCATGACGCACATAAATCGGCGCACCGAAGGTATCAATGGCTTGATCGACAATTTCAATGGCACGGTCAACACCGGCACAGAATCCACGAGGGTTTGCGAGTACAATTTGCATATTCTTGACTATTTTACTGGGTTAAGGTGAAACGATTTTAATCCAATTTTGTTTCCGCGACGATAATTCCATCGCTATCGGCATATAAATAATGATTTTTCTTAAAATTGACGCCGGCAAAAGTAATCATCACATCACTGTCACCTTGGCCGTGTTTGTCACTTCGTAAGGGATGAGTGTTTAAGGCCATCACCCCAATCGGCAGTTGCTGAATCAACTCAGAACCGCGAATACAACCGTAAACCACAATGCCTTGCCAGCCGTTTTCGACCGCCAGCGCGACTAATTGTTGATCTAACAAAGCACAACGCCGCGAGCCACCGCCATCAATCACCAACACGCGATCCGCCACTTTTTGTTCCAACGTTTGGCGAATCAAACTGCTGTCTTCAAAGACTTTCAAAGTGGTAATCAAACCGCTGAAACGAGGCTGGTTACCAAAAAACCTAAAAATAGGCTCAGCAATTTGAAAATTGTTTTGCTGAGAAAATTGGTCACACAAATCAGCGGTATGAAACGGCATAAAGCCTCCGACAATGACTAGTAATAACGCGCCAACAAGCCATATTGACATTCGGCTTCTGGCAATGGAATCCGTACTTCATAGCCGCCACCCAAGGCTTCTTGCAATGGGTTGCCGTATTTATCAAACATTGCGTCAACGGTAATATCGCGATTGCCATTTGGCAAAATCATTTCGACTTTATCGCCAACCGCGAATTTGTTTTTAACACTAACATCAGCCAAACCGGTCGCAACATCATAAGCAGTAATTTCACCGCAGAATTGCTGTTGATGACTTTTTGAATAACCGGAAATATAGTTTTGGTGTTCGTGGGTGTGGTGACGTTGATAGAAACCGTCGGTGTAACCGCGATTGGCCAGATTATCCAAAATACCGATCAATTCCGGTTGGAAAGGACGACCGGCCAAAGCATCATCAATCGCTTGGCGATAAGATTGAGCAGTACGCGCCACATAAAAATGCGATTTGGTACGTCCTTCGATTTTTAAGCTATCAATTCCGATTTCGACCAATTTATGCACATGCTCAATCGCCCGTAAGTCTTTGGAGTTCATGATGTAAGTGCCGTTTTCATCTTCCATCACCGGCAACAACTCACCTTTACGACCTTCTTCTTCCAGAAAGTAAATATTGTCGGCTAAAGGATGACGCTGAGCACCGCCACAACTGGCTGTACTAAGTTGGTCATTAATATCATTCATCGACAACACGCTATTGCTACTTGGCACATAATCGCCTTCGGCATTTTCTTCGGCTGGCACAGTGTCGTATTTCCAGCGGCAAGAATTGGTGCAGGTGCCTTGGTTTGGATCGCGGTGATTAAAATAGCCAGAT
This sequence comes from Methylomonas koyamae, assembly GCA_945877625.1. Classification (GTDB taxonomy): domain Bacteria; phylum Pseudomonadota; class Gammaproteobacteria; order Methylococcales; family Methylomonadaceae; genus Methylomonas; species Methylomonas koyamae_C. The sequence goes on from CAMCSF010000115.1 coordinate 6,628, forward strand.
AACAAGCAACGACCTGAATAAGCGATACACAAAGCGCCGTGAACAAACACTTCCAATTCCATATCAGGGCATTGTTGGCGAATTTCGGCGATTTCATCCAGCGATAATTCACGCGATAAAATCACCCGTTCCACGCCCATGGTTTTCCAGAATTTAACGCTGGCATAGTTAACCGTATTGGCCTGCACTGACAAATGAATCGGCATCTCTGGCCATTGTTCACGGGTCATCATAATTAAGCCAGGATCAGCCATAATCAAAGCGTCAGGCTTCATGGCAATCACTGGCGCCATGTCTTTAACAAAGGTTTTGATTTTGGCGTTGTGAGGAATCACATTGGCGGCCAAGAAAAACTTTTTGCCTAAGTCATGCGCTTCAGCAATCCCTTTCGCCAAATTGTCGGCTAAAAAGTCATTGTTACGCACGCGAAGACTGTAACGAGGTTGACCGGCATAAACCGCATCGGCACCAAAAGCGAAGGCATAACGCATGTTACGCAAAGTACCAGCAGGAGAAAGAAGTTCGACGTTTTTCATGATGTGTAGTTAGCTAAGTAGATGACGGGATTTTAACACTGTTACAGATTAAGGCACTTTTAGCGACTAAAACTAAAACCAGATACGCAATACCAGCGCCGCAAAAATGCCAGCAACCACGTCGTCGAG
>CAMCSF010000116.1 GCA_945877625.1 Methylomonas koyamae
TCGCTACTCCAATTATTTTGGTCATAATTTTTAATATCGACAGCAATAATCGGCCGCATCGCCGCCAACTCTAAGCGCCAAGGGCTTCTAAATTCGACACCGTATTGGCTTGACCAAGTTTTCAGCGCCGCAGGCTCTTTGTGGAATAAGCCGCCGCCACCGCCATAGACCCGAACCCCGTAAGGCAGTTCGTAGGATAGTTTCAAATCCACGCCTTCATAACTTAGGTTTACCCGTTCAAATTGGGTATTGGCTTTGCGTAGCAAAAACTCATCGCCCAGATGTGAGCTTTGGTGATAAACCCGACCGAATACAGAAAATTGCTCGGCGCGGACACTGGAATAAAGCGAAGCAATAAAGTCGGTATTCAGCAAATCAGAGGATGCAGCATCAAGATTAAAATCGCTGAACACACCGGCTTGAACCCCAGTTTCCCACTGTGCGGTGGAATGGCCAAAGTTGCCACGATAAAACGGAATCGTTTCGCCAAAGCTGACCGAGGCGATGTTGCGACCATCGAAATTATTACTTTGGTAGTTGCGGTAGGTGGCGGAAAAATGCGCCCAGCGCGGATCGGCCAATAAGGGTTTGAACAAATGCCCAGACGGTAACACGCCAACTGGTAAGATCAAGGTATCCGCTGTTGTGACGGTGGTTGTATCAGCGTCAACTAAGCTATCAGCCTGAGTTTGTTGTTCGCTGGTAGTCGCTAATTTCACCCCATTAACACCGTGAATCTCAGTCAGTACCCGCGTCGCTTCTGAACGCTGCGTGCTGCTGAGATCGGTAGCTGGCAAGCTGACTACCCCGTCTTTTACCGTCAATGCCGGTATATCCAGCTTTAGTTGTTGCTTTAAGGTTGCCGCGGCATAACCGGTAATGTAAGCATCATCGGTTGACGTAGCCTGAACAACCGGTGCCGATAACAGCAACAGGCTGGATAAGGTTAGTCGTTTAGGACTGGTGATCATGATTGTTTCCTTGATTGTGATTTTCTTGGAAAGTCTAAGCAAAAGAACAGCTTGGGTCTGTACATTGACCAACATAGCCAATTAATTTGCCAACACGCACGCAAAAATCGTAAGCAGGGAAAAGCACATGGTTTCCTAACGCACGGTATCGGTAATGAGCGGGCTATAGAATGATGATTTGTCGAAATTTAAAGAGGTGGGCATGGTCGAAAGCGTTAATCCCCAAAAAGCAGCTGTTGCCTCCAGCAAAGATTTTCCCGTTGTTTGTGTGGGTGGTTCAGCGGGTGGGCTCGATGCGTTTATTCGGTTACTGGAAAATCTACCGACTAATCTCGGCGTAGCGATCGTGATTGTTAATCACATCACCACCATGCCAACTATGCTGCATCAAGTGCTACCGAATTACACCGCTATGCCGGTTGAGTTAATCACCGAAAATTTATCAATTCAACCTAACCACGTATTTATCATTCCAGCCAATCGGGATTTACACGTCACTGATGGACAGTTTCATTTAAAGCCCATCTCTAAACCGCGCGGTTGGCCGGATGTCATCACGGTATTCCTACGCTCGTTAACTGAACACTGGGACGGGCAGCTAATTGCTGTGATTGTCTCTGGCTATGATGGCGACGGTGCGGATGCGCTTTGTGGGATTAAAGAAGTGGGTGGTATCACCATTGCCCAGAAGCTTGATACTGCTATGGCGCCCAGTATGCCGGAATCGGCAATCGCAACCGGTTGCATTGATTTCGTCTTGTCACCGGAAAATATCGCTAAACAAATCGAGAGCATTCTAAAAAATCGTAGGCAGGAATAAGGGTAGCGTTTCCGGCGAAGGCTTATGGTTATCAAACAAGCCTTTCGCGGGAATGACGAAGTTGATGGCGGTGAGTGATACTTAGGGTTGGTTTTCGCGGTAAACAGTTAAAATTTCTATTGTGTTGCCATTGAGTCGATAAATGAAACTGTATTGCTGATAAATCACTCGGCGAATATCCTTTCCAAACGCCGGCATCAACGCCCCAGATTCAGGGAATTGCAGCAAAAGTATGTTCAGCCAATCCTCAAAGCGTTGCAGATAGTCGAGTACAAAACGCTGCGATAAATTTTGTTGATAGAGATAATTGGCTATTTCTGCCAAACGTTGTTGTGCTCGCGGCGAAAAAACGATTCGGTATTCACTCATAGGGTTGGCGAAGCGATTGCATCGTTTCACGTAATGACACGCCTTCACCAGCGTTTAATTGAGTAATCGATATACCAATATCCTGCTTGATTTTGCGCTGCTGTATAAATTCCGCAAACGCGTCTGCCATCGATTGCTGATTATTACCAAACAACTGTTGCAGACTTTCTTCCAGTTCTGGGCTATCAATTTCAATATTTAACATGCTGGACTCCGATAACAAATTGATGTGGTTTTTACCACAACTGCGGGCTAGTTGATATTGTTCTGAATGAGCTTAGTCGATTAGGGTTGGAAACTTCGACCAACTTAAAAAATCGTAGGCCAGAAACGCTGTGCTTATTCACGCCTACCGACCCACGGCCAAATCGACATAAAAAACGCCCACGCTAAGCTAACATGGGCGTTGTTGTTAGCCTGAAAGTTAAGGCTTTACGCGATAAAACTGGCCCAACGCCTCGCTTTGTTCTTCCCATTTTTCTGAGTTTTCTGGCCAATGTTTTTTATCAAAACCGGGCGCATTTTTTAGCGTGTCTTTATCCAAATCCAAGACGTAATAATTCTTTGGACTGGCGGAATGCAATGCTCGCCAAGGAATCGCAAATAACTTATCGCCTAAGCCCATGATGCCGCCAAACGAAACCACCGCATAGACCACTTGGCCATTGGCAGGATCAATCACTAAATCCTTAATGTCACCCAAATCTTCGCCAGCAGTGTTTTTTACCTTGCCACCGGTAATTTTGCTAGATCGACTGACTTGCTGCATCGACTTGTTAGCCTCTTGAGCACGTTCGACCGATACTTTTTTATTCGCTTGATTTAATTCAGTCTGTTTTTCTCTGACTTCTTCTTGTTTTTTATTAGCTTCCTGTTGCGACTCTAACAGGTCTTTAGTTTTCTCTTTAACCTCGTCAGCATAGACGGGGGCTAAAATGACCGCACTCCATAAAGGCAATGCTAGGAATAGATTTGAGTTTTTCATCGCTTGCTCCGTTGATTTAAAAGTTCCCTAATTTTTGAGTTTGGTTTGCCGCCCAATACGGCTCTCCAAACTCATAGCAACTTTATTCGATGCCTCAAGCGCAGTCGGTACGCCATCGAACATGGATTGATGGCTTAAAAAAACTTAAAACCGCAACGAAAACCCCGCAAAGGCACTAAAACTTGAATAAGTCGCGGCTTGATAGCGGTTTATAGTCAGATCAAGATTCAAATCATCATTCAGTTTCAAATTCAGCTTGCCAGTACCATTAATCTGGAATTTGAAATCCTTATCGGCTTCTTTACCCATGCCCGGCGCAACACTCAGTTCGGTGCTGATGGTATCGTTCCATTGTTTTTGATACGTCATCGGTGCAGCAAAGGCGGTGTATTGATTCGGTGTCCAAAACAGCAGATTGGTTTTTTTCGTATCGTCATAGATAAACTGTGCGCCTACCGTAAAGTCAGCAACATTCCAAAATTTGCTATCCAATTGCAGCTCGGTACGATTACGTTGGTTATCATCGGAATAATAAAAATAAGCATTTTTAGCCGTGAAGCTTAACGACTCCATCAGCTTGATTTTGGCCTTCGCTTCACCACGGTTAAAACTCAAGTCATTGATAATCGCCCCCGCCGTATTGACGTAGCTGTGATCGGCGCCGATGGCTAAATCGAGGTTATCGCCAAAACTCTTGCTGACATCCACCGAACCCAGCGGCATGGTTGAACCGATTTTACTGGCGTCATTGGATGCGTTGCCCGAAAAATCCACCACACCCACCGAAGCAGCAATCGCCGACTTAGCCCCCAACTCATAATTAACTTGCGCGCCTAATTGATGACCGGTCGCTTGAAAATGCGGCTCTTGCTCGGCACCGCTGGCGGCTTTGCTAATGGTTTGATTAAAATCCAGATACTTATAAAACGCCGACCATGACAAAGCATCGGATAAGGAAAACTGTGCCGATGGGCTAAAGCTGTAATAAGTCCGATGGGCGTTGTCCTCAAAATACAAACCGTTCATTTGCAGCGCAGGTCTTAATCGTTGATCGAGTTTTTTCAACTGTTCTTGTATCAATGGATCATCGGGTTTAAGGGCGATGGCTTGGTTAAATTTAGTTCTTGCTGCCGAGTGATCGTCACTCCAGCTGAGGATTTTGCCTTCGGTGGTCAATAATTTGGCGTTATCGCCATAACCCTGTGCTTTCAATTGTTCAATATTAGCCAGCGCCTGTTGATAATTGCCTGATTCAAGATTCAAGTGCGCTAACGTTGAAACTGTCGATAAAGCGGGATCAAGGCTTTTGAGTTGCCGAAGCAAATCTTGACCAGAAAACGAGCGCGGCACCTCAAAACGCGGCAAGCTAAATTTGCCGGATTCGGCGGTGACTAAATCACTGTTATCAACGTTAAACGCCAAGCTAAATTGTTTTTGCGCAATGCCTTGATTGATAGTAAACGCCTCCGGTGCATTGGACAGCGTGCGATGGCCTTGGTCGCCATAAGGAAAGGCAAAGGCAAAAATATCCACCCCAGGTACTTCTTTGGCTACGGTTTGTTTACAGGTCAACATATCTTGCTCAATCCGCGCCCCGTATTCCCAATCGGTTTCCAAACGTGCCGAATCGCCCAGCCACATTTTATTGGCCAAAAAGTGACCAATATGACCGTCGGCATCGACCGCTACATAATGCTGGGCATTGGCACCGTGGCATTGCATATCCCAACGGCCCGATTCATACATTTTGCGGATAATCGGCCACACCGTCGCATAAGGTTGGTGAGTGGCGACGTCGCTAACCGGCACAAACATCACCGCTTTAAAACCGACTTCCGCCAGCACTGGATCAGCATATTTAAAACTGTCAGAACGCGCGTCATCGAAGGTAATCAAAATCGGCTTGGGCGGTAAAGCTTGTTTGCCTTCCAAAAAGCCCAGCATTTGTTTCATGCTAATCGACTGATAACCGGCTTGTTTCAAAGCCCGCATTTGTTGTTGAAAATTCGCTAATGGCACGGTGTCTTGATGATCCGACACGGTGATGCCGTGATATAGCAACACCGGAATCGCCAATTTCTGGGCGCTGGCTTGTAATTGCTTTAACTCATCAAAGGCTTGATTTCTATCACCAGCCAAATAGCTCAGTTCCGCCAAATCTTGCTTTAAAGCCGAATTGCCGACAAAAAACCGACTATTCTCGGCCAGCGTGTCGCGTGCTTGCTGGTAATCGCCTTGTTCCTTATAGGCAACCGACAATTGCTTGATCACATCTTTGGCAATCGGATGAGCTTGATGCAAAGACTCGCCGAGTTGAAGCGCCTGTTCCGGTTGTCCCAGCAGTCGCAAAGCCTGAATCATATCCACCGAAGCGCCGGATTTAATCGGATCTAACTGATTCGCGCGGCGAAAGTTTTCCAGCGCCATTGTGTATTGTTGCATGGCGGCATCATGCTTACCCTCGGCATCAATCTGTTCACCCCATTGCATCCGCATTCTGCCCAGTTGGGTGAGGCGGTCGAGATTAGGGTTGATTTGTGTCAATCGATTGTTCCAATAAATCGCCTTTTCGATCTCGCCAGCAAAAGTGGCATCATCGGCCAGCATCGCCATCGCAATCTCATTATTCGGCTCTTCAGTCACCACCGCTTGGGCAATCTTAATTGCTTGTTGATGCTGACCAGAACGATGCAACAAAGTCGCCAGTTTCAATTTCCACTTAATTTCATGCGGATGACGTTCAACTAATTCGCGCCATTTTTGTTCGGCCAAATCCCAATAATCCGCTGCCGAAGCGTGTTCCGCCAAACGGGTACGCAATAAGTCATTGTCCGGCTGTTGCTCCAAATGCGATTCCAACAAACTAATCGAATCATCGTAATCGTGTTTATTCCAATACGTTTGCGCCAAACCGATCACCGCCACGCTATCTTCGGGATTATGTTGCAAACTTTGTCGGTAATAGACCGCCGCTTCATCGTTTCTACCGGCATCAGCCAAAACCGTCGCCAAACGATTGAGTTTTTTCGGCACCGGATTGGCGGCCACTATCGGCTGTAATAATTGAATCGCTTCGGCATTTTTATTCATCGCCAATAACACTTCGGCCTTGGTCGATTGGGCATCAATATCAGACGGCGATTGCGCCAAAATCGCATTCAACTCAGTTTCGGCGGCCGAGTAATCTTTTTGGCCGATAAAAATTTTCGCCCGTCCCAATTTCGCCGCCTGATTATTCGGCTCGGTTTTCAAAATCTGCGCGTAATTATCCAAGCCTTGTTGCCAAAGCTGATCTTGCTCACTGGCATGAGCCACCGCCAATAGGGTAGCGTTATCGGCAGGCACAGTTTGCAGTATCGATTGCCAAATCTGGTAAGCGCGTTGATTGTCACCGGCTTTGCGCAGATTAACCCCTAAACCCCGCCAAGCAGCTAGAATCGACGCATCAGATCGACCGCCCAAACTGGCCTTATAAATCTCGCCCGCTTGTTCATATTGGCCGATTTCAGCAATCGCCTTCGCCAAACGCAATTGATTAAACGGCACCGGCTCGGCCTTGGTCAGCTGTCTTAACAACGGTTCAGCTTCTTGAAACCGCGCTTGGCCGAGTAAAGCATCCGCCAACAACGATTTCGCATGGTTATCCGCCGCCTCATCATTCAAAGCCGCCCGTGCCGCTTGTTCTGCCGATTGAAATTGATGTTGAGCGATAAACATCCGCGCTTGTCCCAAATGCGCCGCCAAGTTATTTGGCGCAAGATTTAACACCTGCCCGTAATAACGATTAGCATCATCCCAAAGCTGATCCTGTTCACTGGCCTTACTCAAAGCCAACAAAGTCGGTAAATCATTGGGAAACGCCTGATTCAAATCGCGCCAAATTTGATAAGCGCGTGGTTTTTGCCCCAAGCCCCAATGACTCCAAGCCAAACCCCGCCAAGCAGTCAATGAGCCCTTATCCAGCGCAATCGCCCGTTCAAACGCCACCCGCGCATCATCAAACTTAGCTTCCGAATACAGTGAATTGGCCTTTTCCAACACCACGCCAACAGAATCCGACCCTAACTCATCGGCATGGGAAGCCATAGAAAACCCCA
>CAMCSF010000117.1 GCA_945877625.1 Methylomonas koyamae
GCGGCTTTGCCTTCCTTGACAAGCTGTTGAATTATTTCAAATTTAGCTATCACATCGACAACGACGCCTATAACAATATCCCAGCTGAAGGGCGTTTAATTATCGTTGCTAATCATCCGATTGGCACTTTGGATGGCTTGGCTTTGGTTAAGCTGATTCGCTCGGTGCGACCTGATGTGCGGATTGTCGCTAATCGGGTGTTGTCACATATGCAGCCTTTGGAATCGGTGTTTTTACCAGTCGATGTTTTGACCGATAAAAAGCAACTGAAAGCTACTTACAAAATCATGCTCGATGCTTTGGAAAATGAAGAAGCCATCATTATGTTCCCTGCCGGTGAAGTGTCGCGGATCACGCCAAAAGGGGTGCGCGATGGTGATTGGCAAAGTGGCTTTTTGAAATTGGCGCATAAATCCCAAGCACCGATTTTGCCGATCCATATTAAAGCCAAAAACTCGGCATTGTTTTACAGCGCATCGACGCTCTACAAGCCATTAGGGACGATGTTGTTGGTTAAGGAAATGTTTAATAAAAAGAACCAGTCGATTAAGTTTCAAGTCGGCGCACCGATTCCTTATTCGGCGATTGCCAGTAGCGATGAAAGCAATAAACAACTGGCAAAACGCTTTAGAAAACACGTTTTAAATCTCGGCAAAAAACACAAAACCCCGTTGTTCGATACTTTTGCCACCGTGGTACATCCGGCTGATGCGAAAGCGGTGAAAAAAGCCTTGTTCCAATCGCGTTTACTCGGCGAAACCCGCGATGGCAAAAAGATTTTTCTCTATCAATTCCAAGATGATTGTCCGGTGATGCAGGAAATTGCTCGCTTGCGAGAATTGACTTTCAGAACCGTCGAAGAAGGCACCGGTCTTGCCTTAGACTTGGATAAATTCGATGTTTATTACAGCCATATCGTGCTGTGGGACGACAATGATTTGGAAATTGTCGGTGCTTATCGAGTCGGCGAAGGCCCAAAAATTCTCGCCAGCCATGGCATTGACGGTTTTTACACGCAAACCTTGTTCGATTTACAAGGCGAATTGGCGGCTTATTTACCTAATAGTATCGAATTAGGCCGCAGCTTCGTGCAGCCGCGCTATTGGGGGCAACATAGTTTGGATTATCTTTGGTATGGCATCGGCGCTTATTTGCGTGAACAGCCAGAGATTAAATACTTGTTTGGCCCAGTCAGCTTGAGCAATGCTTATCCGCAATTAGCCAAAGAATTGATTATTGGTTTTTACCAACAGCAATCGGTGCCAGGCTTTCCAACCGCACAAGCACGAATGCCGTTTGAGATTTCTGAACAATGCCAACAATTTGCCGCCGGTGAATTTAATCAAGATTACGCCACCAGTTTTAAAACTCTGAATAGCGAATTAAAACGGCTAGGCGTGAAGGTGCCAACCCTTTACAAGCAATATAAAGAGTTATGCGTTGATGATGGCAGTCACTTTATCGCTTTCAATATCGACCCTGACTTTAACAACTGTATCGACAGCTTGGTGATGGTAGAAATCGACAAAATCGCCCCGAAAAAGCGTCAGCGTTATATCGAAAAATCGTTGACTAGCTAAACCATGAACAGTGTTTTAGTCGAACAGCAGCAACTTGATGCCATCATTCAACAGCTCGGTGATCGGGCGCAAGTTGAGGTGCTGGAGACGATTAGCTATCGAGATCAGCAATTTCCGATTTACAGCATCGCCATCGGTTCACAGCGCGATGATGTGCCGGTGATTGCTTATTTTGGTGGCGTGCATGGTTTGGAAAAAATCGGCACCGAAGTGTTATTGGCTTATCTGCAAACCTTGGCGAATTTGCTGGATTGGGATCAAGAGTTGAATCGGCGCTTGGAAAACGCACGTTTATTATTTGTGCCGATTATCAATCCGGTCGGGGTATTTTACGGCACCCGCTGTAATGGCAACGGTGTTGATTTAATGCGTAACGCGCCGATTGAAGGCATTGGGAAAACCAAACTTTACAGCGGCCATCGCATCAGCCCTCGTTTGCCTTGGTATCGCGGCGAACAGGCGGTGATGGAAGCCGAAGCTCAAGCCCTATGCCAAGTGGTGCGCCAGCAATTACAACGCTCGTCGTTATTGATTGCGATGGATTTACATTCGGGCTTTGGCATCCAAGATCGCCTGTGGTTTCCCTATGCCTCGCGCAAAACCCCGTTTCCCTCGTTAGCCGAAGCCCACGCCCTTAAAGCCTTGTTCGACCAATGCTATCCGCATCATTTTTATAAAATCGAACCGATGAGCCAAGAGTATGTGATTAGCGGTGATCTTTGGGATTATCTCTACGACGAATTTTGGCAGCAAAATCAACAAACCGATCACTTTATGCCACTCACGCTAGAGATGGGTTCTTGGCAATGGCTACGGAAAAACCCGATGCACTTGTTTTTGCGTCACGGCTTGTTTCATCCGGTTTTGCCACACCGCCAACAACGGATTTTGCGCCGCCATTTAACCCTGTTTGATTTTCTGTTTCGCGCCGCGCTGTATCCGGAAAAATGGACCGATTTAAGCCCACAACTGCATCAACAACATCATCAACTTGGCTTAGAAAACTGGTATGTCTAACTGCTTATTGTTACGTGGTTTATCGCGGGAATCGGGACATTGGGGCGATTTTGTGCCACAGATGCAGGCGGCATTGCCACAAATTAAGCTTGAAACCTTAGATTTACCGGGCACTGGCCGTTTTTATCAACAAACCAGCCCCAAGCGAATTGAAGCGATTTTAGAAGCCACTCGCCAGCAAGCCTTACAAGACGGCTTACTCAAGCAACCGATTCATTTACTGGCCGTTTCATTAGGCGGGATGGTGGCTTGGGAATGGTTACAGCGTTACCCGCAAGAGATTCAATCCGCGATTTTAGTCAACACCAGCTTCGCCAACCTCAGCCCGTTTTACCAACGCTTACGCTGGCAAGCCTATAGCCCGTTTGTTAGGGCTTTGATCAGCCATGATGCTTACCAACGCGAATTAGCGATTGTTCGGATGGTCAGCAATCGAACCGATGGCGAACGCCAAACCATTGCTAAAGCGTGGGCGAAATTACATCAACAACGCCCGATCAGTCTAAGCAACAGCCTGAATCAAATCACCGCTGCCGCCCGTTACAAACCCGCTTTGACTCGTCCGCAAGTACCGGTGTTATTGCTCAACAGTTTGGAAGACCGCTTAGTTTCAGCCAACTGTTCAGCTGCCATCCAACAAAGCTACCAATTGCCGTTACACAGCCATGCAAACGCCGGCCATGATTTGGCGTTGGACGCGCCAGCATGGGTGATTGAGCAAGTTTTCACTTGGCTACAAAATCTGCCGCCGTCACACGCTTGTAACCTTGAGAAACTAAAGTCGCCGGACTTTAAGCTTTACGAGATTTAACATGCTGACATCAGAAATATCAATTAATAAAGCCCACATCCTTCACAGTTTTGACGGTGAATTAGAGCAGTTACATGAGTTAGTGCTAAGAATGACCAATTTGATTTTGTATCAATTGGAAATGGCTTTAACCGCCTTAAGCGATGAAGATTGCGAAACCGCACTGAAGATCATTGCTCAAGATAAACAAGTTAACTATCTGGCGATTGAGATTGATAAAGAAGTTTTAGAGCTATTAGCAAAACACAATCCCGTCGCCAATGATTTGCGCACGGTGATTTCTATTTCTAAAATCAGCAGTGAACTGGAAAAAATCAACGATGAAATCACCGAGATTGCTCGCTTAGTTTTGGCTTTGTTTGAGCCGCGCTTAGGCGGCGTCAATTCGGGATTGCCTGCCGATTTGATTAACATTGGTAATCTGCTAGAAAGCATGTTGAAAAAATTAATCTTGGCGTTTTGGAACAAACAATCGACCCAAGCTTATGCTTTATTGGAACTGGGGCGCGGTTGCGAACAAGACTTACAAATCAGCACTAAACAACAATTGGCGTTAGCGGTTAGCGATGCCAGAAAAGTGGGCAGAAGTTTGGATATTATGGAAATCCTCAAAGCCTTGGAGCATTGTGGCGAATCGTGCCGAAATATCGCTGAATACATCATTTTTATGATTGATGGCGAAGATGTAAGACACCTTAAACTCAACAATCGTGATAATTAATCATGCCTAGAGAATTATTACTGTTACGTCATGCAAAATCGGCTTGGCCTGAAGGGGTTGCCGACTATAACCGGCCGTTAAAAAAACGCGGTAAAAAAGCGGCTTTATTAATGGGCGAATGGCTCTTGAGCCAAGAGTTAAGTCCTGATTGGATTGTCAGTTCTCATGCCGACCGCGCTCGTGAAACGGCCGAAAAACTCTGCAAAGGCTTACAGATTAAAAAACACGGACTGCTGTATTTTGATGACCAGATTTATGAAGCCTCTGTCGAATCGCTGAAAAGTGTCTTAGCAGACTGTCCATCATTTAAACAACGGGTATTAATCGTTGGTCACAATCCTGGTTTGGACAATTTATTAATCGATTTAGTCGCTGAAACTTTAATCCCTGATGACGATGAAAAAATTTTAGGTACTGCGAATTTAGCCAGAATTAGCCTACCGGATGACTGGCATCAATTAACTACCGGTTGTGGGCAACTGATTAGCATCACTAAGCCTAAAGATATTCTGGCGGACTTAGAACCCATCAGCGAACCGCTAATAGCAGAACAGATCGAGGTTGAACCCACGCTGTTTGAACAACCAACAGAAAACGCAAAACTCAGCCGTTTACAACGATTCAGTAACTGGCTGAGTCGAGATAAAAAACAGCCATAAACACACGCTTAACTCATGAAAATCATTGAACTTTATACCGCCGCCAAACCGGAAAAATTGGTTAAAAAACTCAACCAACAGATTCCGACCCAAATACTATCAACCGAATACATTCTAAAATCTTATTATGATAGTTTTGATTGGCGCTTGTATAAGCATCAATTAGTCGCAGAACAAATTCGCTCAAAACAACAGTCGAGTTTTTTACTACGCAATCTTGATAATCAAAAAGTCATTGCTGCAACTGATTTAAAAGATATTCCAAAATTTTCACAGCAATTTGAACATCAAGAAATCGCCGATATTTTAGAGCCGATTCTGAAAATTCGTGCTTTAACTAAAATCTGCACCATTGATTATGATAGCTATATTATTGGTGTTACCGATGAAAATGGCGAACTCATTGCTAAATTGACTTTTGAACAATATGAATTATTTGGTAATCGCCTGCTATTAGAAGCAGCACCTAATCAACAGAAAAAAATAGGTAAGATAATCAAAATTCTAAAAAAAGAATTTACCATCTCCACCAGCAAAGAATCGGTTTTCACCAAAGCTTTAAAAGCTCAAGGCAGAAAACCGAAAGATTACTCACCGAAATTACATATACAACTAACGAAAAGCCAACGTGCTGATATTGCTTGTCAAAGCCTTTATAGCCAATTACTAAAAACCATCAAAAACAATGAGCATGGCGTAATCAATGACACCGATACCGAGTTTTTGCATGATTTTAGAACTGCAGTTCATAGAACCCAAACCGGCTTACGACAATTAGATAATGTTTTTCCTGAATCCGATCAAAAATACTTTTTAAAATTCTTTGATTGGTTAGCCGATATTAGTAATGACACCCGTGATTTGGATGTTCATTTATTAAACTTTCAACAGCAATATCAAGCCAGCTTAGTTAAAGAAAAAAAGGTTTTAGCTAGTTTTCATGACTTTTTAGCCACCAAACAGCAACAATCGCAGAAACAATTAGCTGATTTATTAAAATCAGCCGATTATTTAACAGGCTTACATGAATGGGAGCAGTTTCTAAGTCGCAATAGCGACAAAGGTGAGCCGATTAAGCAGGCTAAAACGCCGATTAAGAAATTAGCCGATAAACGGCTAAAAAAGATTTATTTAAAATTTCTGATACAAGGTTTTGAAAGCTTGAAAACCGAATCCGATGCATCTTTACATGAAGCAAGAAGGTTAATCAGAAAACTTCGCTATCTTTGCGAGTTCTTTATTTCCTTATATTCTGAAAATAAAATCAATAGCTTGCTAACTGATTTAAAAAACATTCAAGCCTTATTAGGCTTGGAGCACGACCTTACTATGCAAATCTCGCATTGGACTGAATTTCAGCAACAGCATAAAAACAAAGCAGATGCCTTGATTATTGCCTCGATGATAGATAACTTAAATGTAGATAAACAAAAAATTAACCAAGAATTCTCGCTATTATTTACCGAGTTTTCCAGCATTAAAAATCAGAAGATGGTTGATAATTTATTTAATTAAATTTCGTCATCTTATTGTCATATAAATGGCGTAATATAAACTGAGTGTTGTTGAACTGTATGTTACCTCTTAATCCAGCCTAGGCTGGATTTTTTTTGATTTTTTAATCAATGTCATAATAACGTCATTATTCAAGGTTATTATTGTGTTGAGGATTGGTATTAAGCTTAGCGACCTACCAACAAGGAAGTACTTTTTAAGTATTATTGATAGTAATCAATAAGACCAGTTATTCTGGATTTGGTAATGATGCGCAAATTACCGACAGGGATGTATTTATTTTATTGGCTGATTGTGTCGCAGCCATTGGCTTTTAATGCCAAATAATATGACCACCACTTGAAAAATCATCTTTCAAAATTGCTAACCCACCTTTCTTTTGTCATCCCGTAGGGATCGCTTAACCTTCAAGGTATTGAATAACTTAGAAACCAAGGGATTTCTACGGAATGACAAAATCAAGATTGAGGCATCTATAGAAGATGATGGTTTTACGGGGTTGTTATCAATAACTCGGCTTTCCATTCATCCTTCGACATACTCAGGACAAACGGAAAATCCTTAACTGATGTTACGCAGGAATTACAGTTATCCGTCGATATAGTCGTCATTCTCGCGAAAGCGGAAATCCAGACATCGAAGCTAATCCCTAGATTCCCGACCAATAGGAGATAACCAGGTTAATGATGTTGAAGGCCACACTGTGACCTTACATAGATGACTATTTTTATTAGCACTGAGTAAAACCATAGGACTTTAAAAATCAGCCCCTTTATTAAGTGCCTTAATTTTTGGTTTTGTCATTCCGCTAGGAATCCCTTGGCCTCTAAGTGATTCAATACGTTTAAAACCAAGGGATCCCTAACGGGATGACAAAGCAAAGGTAGTCAGCTAACTCCAATGGCGT
>CAMCSF010000118.1 GCA_945877625.1 Methylomonas koyamae
TATTTGGCTAACTTAGCTTTCACGCCATTAATCAGCTTTTCCGCCAATTTCAACACCGCCGACTCGCTATCGCCATGCGGCTCAGTATCACCAAATGGTTCGCCATTTTTAGCGATGTACATATAAATGAAGTAACCCAATGGTGCAAACGCCAAACAAGCTACCACCATCATCCAAAAGAAAATTTCAAACACATCGCCCACAGCAACCTCCTCTAGCTTATTAATTTTATAGTTTTATAAGGCCGAAGCCTTGACGCCGACTATAACCCTGTAATCACTACGTAACAAGCTTAAAAATTAAGGCTTTGCAAAAAATCTCGCTTTGCGTAGTCTGTAGCAAACCATCACTGAGCAGATCAAAATGAATAAATCTCAGCCGCACTGGCATAGCTTAGACATTGATCAACTTTTAACCACCTTCAAGACCGACCTAAACAGCGGCTTGAATGATGAGCAGGTTAAACAAGGCTTGGAGAAATTTGGGCCAAATCTGCTGACGGTTAAACGCGGCAAATCGAAATGGGCGTTACTAGCATCTCAATTTAACCAGCCCTTGGTTTACATTTTATTAATCTCAGCCATCGTTACCGCCAGCTTGCAAGAATGGGTTGATGCGGGGGTGATTTTTGGCGTGGTGTTGATTAACGCTTTGATTGGCTTTGTCCAAGAAGCGAATGCCCTAAAAGCGATTGACGCCTTAAGCCACAGCCTAAATAAAACCGCCACCGTATTACGCAACGGCCAAAAACGCCTGATTGCCAGCAGTGAGTTAGTGCCCGGTGACTTAGTGTTTTTACAATCCGGCGACAAAGTCCCCGCCGATTTACGCTTAATCCAACACCGCAATTTACGCATCGATGAATCGATATTAACCGGCGAATCAGTGGCGGTAGAAAAACAACTCGCCAATCTAGCCAAAGACACCGTGTTAGCAGAACGCAGCAATATGGCGTTTGCTTCCAGTTTAGTCACTTACGGCACCGGGCTTGGGGTTGTGGTTGCCACCGGTGACTTTAGCGAAATTGGCTTGATTAATCGTTTAATCGCCAGCGTTGATGATTTAGAAACGCCATTAACTCGCAAAATCAGCCAGTTTTCGCAATGGCTGTTATGGATTATCGTCGGCTGTGCTTTGTTGACCTTTGCGGTTGGGGTTTGGCGCGGTGAAACTTTATTAGATATGTTTATGGCTTCGGTGGCATTGGCGGTTGGGGCGATACCGGAAGGTTTACCGGCGGCGATGACCATCACCCTAGCGATTGGCGTTTCGCGCATGGCAAAACGTAACGCCATCATCCGCAAATTACCCGCAGTAGAAACCTTGGGTAGCACCACGGTGATTTGCTCTGATAAAACCGGCACCTTGACCCAAAATCAAATGACGGTACAGGCGCTTTACGTTGGCGGTCGTTTATTTACCGTCAGTGGCAGCGGTTACACGCCGGAAGGTGAATTCAGCCTCGACCAACAAACCATCAATCCTCAAGCTTATCCGGCTTTAATCGAATGCTTAAAAGCCGGTTTACTGTGCAATGACGCCCGATTATTAAGCGACCATCAACAATGGCAAATCGAAGGCGACCCAACCGAAGCGGCTTTATTAGTCGCCGCGCATAAAGCCGGTTTACATCAAATTGCCACCAGTCAAAACCAGCCACGCCTTGATGCGATTCCTTTTGAATCTGAACATCAATTTATGGCCACTTTGCATCGTAATGCCGACTCACAATTACGGCATATTTATCTAAAAGGCTCGCTGGAAAAGGTGCTAGAACGCTGCGAAACGGCTTTTGATAGCCAATTGCAAACCGTCGCTTTGGATAAAGCCGCCTTGCATCAACAACTGCAACAATTAGCCGAACAAGGCTTAAGAGTGCTGGCATTTGCACGCATTGAACACAGTGATGACAAAGTTCAACACCATGAAATCGACAGCGGCATGGTGTTTCTAGGCTTGCAAGCGATGATAGACCCGCCACGCCCCGAAGCTGCTCAATCAATTGCCGCCTGTTACAAAGCGGGCATTAGCGTGAAAATGATTACCGGCGACCATCCCATCACCGCCTTAGCGATTGCCAAGCAATTAGGCATGAAACAGCTTGAAAAAGTGGTCAGCGGCGTAGAGCTAGAGCAAGCCAATCACCATGACTATGGCCATTTAGTTCGCAATTGCGATGTGTTTGCTCGCATAGCACCAGAACAAAAACTGCAATTAGTGAAAACCCTGCAAGCCCAAGGCCACATCGTCGCCATGACCGGCGATGGGGTTAATGATGCGCCAGCACTGCGGCAAGCTAATATCGGTGTGGCAATGGGCTTGTGTGGCACCGATGTAGCCAAAGAAGCGGCAGCGATGGTGTTGACTGACGACCATTTCGCCACCATCGAAGCCGCTATCGAAGAAGGCCGTGGCGTGTTTGATAATTTAGTCAAATTCATCGCTTGGACGCTGCCGACCAATTTAGGCGAAGGCTTAGTGATTACCGCCGCCGTGGTTGCCAATGTCGCGCTACCGATTACACCGCTGCAAATCCTCTGGATCAATATGACCACCGCCGTTTTATTAGGCTTGATGCTGTCATTTGAACCCAAAGAGCCGGATTTGATGCAGCGCAAACCGCGCAATCCCAAGCAAGCAATTTTGACTCGTCATTTAGGGTTTCGGATTGTCTTGGTTGGGGTGTTGTTATTGACGGGTGCTTTCGGTTTGTTCCAATGGGAGTTAATGCACGGCGAATCGCTGCAAGCGGCGCGAACTGTGGCGGTGAATGTGTTTGTGTTTGGGCAATTGATGTATTTATTTAACTGCCGTTCGCTGCGTTATTCGATGTTTTATGTCGGGGTGTTTTCTAATCCTAAATTGCTGTTTGGCGTGGCGTGCATGAGCTTATTGCAAATGTTGTTTACTTACTGGCAACCGATGCAAATTGCCTTTGATACTGCACCAATTGGGCTTGAAGAATGGTTATTAATTAGCGTGGTAAGCTTGTCGATATACAGCATTATCGGTTTAGAAAAACTGATTCTTAGACAATTTATCCGCTAACAGGAGTCATCAAAATGGACGGCAAACCACCTTACCCACCTTTCACAATCGAAACCGCCACACTAAAAGTACGGATGGCAGAAGATGCTTGGAATAGCCGCGATCCAGACCGTGTGGTTCAAGTCTATACCGAAGATAGCCAATGGCGTAACCGTGCCGAGTTTCCGCGCGGTCGCGAGCAAATTCGGGCATTTTTACAACGCAAATGGGCAACCGAACTGGATTACCGATTAATCAAAGAGCTATGGGCCACTGACGGCAACCGGATTGCGGTACGCTTTGCTTATGAATGGCACAATCAAGCCGGTGATTGGTTTAGAAGTTATGGCAATGAAAACTGGGAATTTAATGAAAAAGGTTTAATGCAACGCCGCTATGCCAGCATTAACGACAAGCCGATTGAAGCCGAACAGCGCTTAATGCACTGGCCTCAAGGCCGCCGCCCAGATGAGCATCCGGGCTTGAGTGAGTTGGGACTTTGAAATTATTCGATGATTGCTTGAAGCTTAGCAATGACATCATCAACAATAAACTGAGGTGCTGATTCCAATTTTTTGGCTTTGCGAGCACCAAGATCAAGCGCACGGGGTTGATCGCAACGGACAATGCCGACCGTTTGTGTACCAGCCCCCATTAAAGATACGCCAAACCCAGCGGTTCTTGCCAAATTACCACCACTGGTAATCGGTAATACAATCGGGGCACTGGTCATTTTATTAAATGCTTGTTTGGTCACAACAAAAACCGGACGAGTTCCTTGCTGTTCGCTGCCACTGGTAGGATCAAGCGAAACCAGATAAATGTCACCGCGCTGCATCAAAGTAACTCGTTGCCAATCGCTGGCGCATCAAGCCAAGCTTGGTCTTCTTGGTTTAGTTCGGTATTTGCATCACATAAAGCCAGCAATTGTTCCAGCGTGTAACGACATTTTTGCGGTTCAATCACCAAACGACCATCGATAATATCAATATCGGCTTGGGAGCCTTCTTTAATCGCTAAACTTTCAAGAAATGCAGGTGGAATGGTCAGCATCACCGAACCGCCAACGCGTCTAAAAGAGGTTGTAAGCATCATTGACTCCCATGACTAAAGTTATATAAAAATATAACTCACATGATAGCTAAAGCAATTGCTTATGTCACCGATTAAATAATCACCATCGCATCGCCATAACTAAAGAATCGGTATTGTTGCTGGATAGCGTGTTGATAGGCTTGCATCACCGCGTCATAACCAGCAAATGCCGAGATTAGCATCAACAAAGTTGATTCTGGCAAATGAAAGTTAGTTAGCATGGCATCGACGGATTTGAACTGATAGCCAGGGGTAATGAATAAATCAGTGTCACCAAAACCAGCTTGCAGATTACCACTACGCGAGGCCGATTCCAAAGCGCGAACCGCAGTGGTGCCAATCGCCACTACTCGGCCACCACGCGCACGGGCTTGCTGGACAGCATCCACCGTCACTTGGCTGACTTGGTAAAACTCTTTGTGCATCACATGATCAGCTAAATCATCGGCTCGGACGGGCTGAAAAGTGCCGCTACCGACATGCAAAGTCACAAATGCTTTCGCGATGCCTTTCGCATCCAATTTATCCAATGCTGCTTGATCAAAATGCAACCCCGCCGTTGGTGCTGCCACCGCGCCGGCTTGTTTAGCAAACACGGTTTGATAACGCTCTAAATCATCGCTGTCATCAGCGCGCTCGATGTAAGGTGGCAACGGGATGTGGCCGATGTCTGCCAACAAATCCAACAGGGTTTGCTCGGTTTCAAATTGCAAGCGGAACAAATCGTTTTCCCGCTCAATCACTCGACAAACTGCGCCGCCGTCTAAATTGAGCAATGAATCCGGTTTAGGCGATTTACTGGCTTTGATATGCGCCAAAGCTTGACGCTCGCCCTCGATTCGCTCAATCAAAATCTCAATTTTGCCGCCACTGGCTTTGTGGCCGTACAAACGCGCTGGAATCACTTTGGTATCGTTAAACACCACTAAATCATTGGCATTTAGCAAATCAAGAAAATCGCTGAATTGACCGTCTTTGATAGCACCCGACGCTCTGTCCAAATGCAGTAAACGGCTGGCAGTGCGCTCTGCCAAAGGCTTTTGAGCAATTAAAGATTCGGGAAGATGATAATTGAAATCGCTTTTTTTCATGGCGTTGGCTGAGTGACAGCAACAAAAAAGGCCAGCAAGTAAACTTGCTAGCCTTTATATGTCTGGTAGCGGGGGCATCTCCATAACATTGGTCTCCAAGTATTGCTGTGCTTAATTTGTTGATGTGAATAAAAAAATGTTACTGCATTTTTTACTGTATTAACTCTGTTGGTTATGAAGTAAAAAATGACAGTTTTTTAATTATATCATCACGACAAAAAACAGATATGGGGTCACTATCAGTTACATCTCGATGTATCAGGATAGGTTTGCGATGACTAATGAAGAAATGTCAGTCACTTCGCTCAATGTTTCATTGACCGCTTGTCATAATCAACTAGTCACCTACTGGTGGGAATACTAGGGTAATAATTTAGGGGTAGTAGCTGAAACCCTTGTCATCCGTGGTCTGTAGCCAATCTACTAGACCTACTAGTGTAAAATGCAAACAATTTAGGATGGGATGCTCGTGGTTAATGCTGGGGTATGGGTTACCCCTGATACAGTACCTCTATTATTTTTATATCTTTTTATAGAAAACAGACTAGTAGGACTAGTAGAATGGCTGCAAGCCACGCCACATAAGGGCTTGAGCATACTACCCCTCTATAGTTTGCACTAGTAGATGGGGTAGTAGGTCTAGTAGGTTTTACTGTTTTTTATACCACCGGCTTACTCGGTTAGCACCCGAACCGCATTGTTTCGATTCGTAACCCAGTTTCTTCATGATTACCTGAACCTTGGATTTATGTGCAGGAGTCCATCGTCCAACGTCAATCTGCAAACATGATTTAAGAATTTCATCCGTGGTTGGATTAGTAATCGGCGAATAAGGATTGTTTAACCATTCGGCAATTACCGACTCCCAAGGTTCAACAGTTTCATACTGTCCAAGTTCAGCTTGTGCCAATACTTGAGCATTTTCCCATTGGATACCAGTTTCACGGAAAATTACCAGAGCTTCTGCCCGTAGAAAGTTAATGTACTAAATTAATCACTGATGTTACGCAGCTCGCAGACTTTTGAGTTCGGCATAAGCCTGCTGGGTTGCCTTAATAAAGAGCTTGGCTCTTAGCGCAAAATGGTTGGTTTTGTGTTTTAACTTCAGACATTCGAGCTTGAAGACGGCATAAATGGCCATAAACACATGGTTGTTTTGCGTGGTTACCCGCCGAGTCGGCGACTTGGCCAAAGCAGCGTTGGATTTCAAGGATTTGTGAAACACTTCGACTTGCCACCGTTTTTGGTAGATTGTCGTGACAGTGTCGCCATTGCACGTCAAATCACTGCACACCAGATTCAACCAACCTGAGCTGCCGTCTTTGTTTGTAAAGACCTGCCGAACCAAAAGGACTTCATGAGCATACCCTTTGAGCCAGCCGCGCACGGCTTGTTTATCTGCTAATTCCAGCGTATTGATCCGTACGAAGCGACCTTGCTTTTTATCGGCTTCGCTCAAAGCCACCAATCGGTTGTCTTTGAGCGCCGCAATAAAATGCTTTTTCTTTTTCACAATGAATTCGAAGTTTTCTGTGGCCGCAAACCAGCTATCCATCAAGACATAGCGAAACTTCAAGGCGTTATTCACGCAGGCGGCAATCATGCTACGCATCATTTCATTCTTGGTGACTTCGCTGGCTCGCTTGACTTGACGGGTTTGCACATCGCAAAACTGCAAGGGCTTTCGGACCAATTCGAACGCGACCGGAATCGATACGCCGCCGCTGTGGTACAGGGCATTGAGCAAGTTGATGCCTCGCACCGAGCGTCCGCTGCAATGGTCATAATGCCAACACATCACTTCGTTCTCGTCGGTCCAGGCTTTCTCTTGGATCGTGTCATCGAAAATTAATACCCCGTCTTCGCGCTCTATCTGTCGAACCGTTGATTTCACTTGCCGCCATAAGTCCCGCGACGTGTATTCACGCTCCGCTAAAAAGCGCGTCACTCGATCATGACTCACTTCACCATCCAACATCGCTGAAATACCCGT
>CAMCSF010000119.1 GCA_945877625.1 Methylomonas koyamae
CCACCCACTTGCCGAGGAGCGCGCCGGCGAGGGCCGTGGGCATCACGATCGGCGCCGCCATGATCAGACAGATGAGCCCCTCGAGGGCCATCGCGAGGAGGACGCCGCCGGCCAGGAGTGTGACGAGCAGGCCGATTTGGAGGGTCGCCGCGGTCGACCGCGACACGGGGCGGTTGAAGACGTACCCGGACACCATCCCCATCACCACCGGCGTGACGAGGAACAGCACCCCTATGCGGATCGTTCTTGAACGCCTCCTTCATGCAAAATTTTCCAGCAAGTTCCTTGTGATGTTGCTTTACGGCATTCCATTCGGGGGAGTTGATTAATTTGGTCATATTATTTTAGTTGTAGCGGGATGATGTCTTCAGATCTCTGAAAATAATGTCATGCTGCAGGAAAGTCTCAGCACATTATAAAGATAGTCTTATCCTAGACCAAAAAAAATTAATCATGGTAATACTACAACCATGGTCACAGTATTGCCTTTATTTGGCAAGGTTGATGTGCTAGAGTTAGCCATTGAACTATCCAATTTCTCTACTCTAGGCGATTGGTCAAACACTATTCATGCTTAACCGCATGATAATAATAAGAATTAAGCAACTATCAACGGGAAGGTTCTATGAAAACAGCACATATCTTAAGAAAAGGGTTTCTTGCTCTACTGGGCTTGATTTTTTCATCTGCTTTGTGGGCGCATGGCGGTGCTGCGGGTACCGACACAGACCAATGTAAGTTCGAATTAGAAAAAGATCATTGGATTCATTACACAGCTTATCAACCAAAAGCTTATCCTGCTGAAGAATTCTGCGGCAATCTTCCTGATACCGACACCTTAATTCAATTAGTATTTGACTATCAAGATCAAAGATACCGTAACCGCGCCATCGAATTTGAAGTCACTAAAGAACCAGAAGGCAAACGCGTTTTCTTCCAACCAGCCGAAAAACATAAATCAGGGACTGTAATTTTGAATTTACCTGAAGGCGTTTCTGAAGTTGGTAAATATCTGATTCACATCACCTTATTACAAGATAGCGGCGAAAGATTGGATGCCCACATGAGCTTCCAAGCTGGTAAAGGCCAACAAACCAGCAAAAGCGGTTTAGCCTTATACGCTCTATTGTTCTTCGGCGTTCTTTACATCGTCTATCTATCAAACGCAGGCTTTAAACGTAAAGTTGACGAGTTAATTGGCAAAGCTAAAGAACTATAAGCAAGACATATCCTGCTCTGTTAATCTTCGGATTAACAGAGCCACCTAAATCCGCAACAGCCTGCCATCTGACTATTTTTAACACTTCCGATACAGAGGAACTCCTTAATGGACAAAAAACTAGCTTTAGCCGCATTAATCGGCACCCTGTCTATTACCACCGCTTCTGCAAAAGAGTTTCAAGACCACACCAGCATGATGAATCATGGTGATGGACATCTAATGGATATGGATGGCGGCATGGTAATGGGGCAAAATACTGACACATTACCCGGCGGTTGCGACAAAATCGCCGCCACAAAAGAAATCACCATCCACGCTGGTCATAAATATGCCGAGAAATTCCCCGGCACCATGTATGCATTTGACCAACAAGAATTCCAATTTGAGCCGTGCACTAAATTAACCGTCCACTTCATTAATGATGATGAAATCCGTCATCAGTGGATGATGCACGGTCTACCTAAATACCTTTACCCAAAAGGTATGTTCCATTTAGAAGTGAGCGGGCCGGGTAAAGTGTCTGGCACGCTGATTTTGCCACCCGGCGATAAAACTTATCTGGTGCACTGCGACATTGCCCAACACATGGAAAAAGGCATGAAAGCCCAATTGAAAGTGGGTAAAGGTGCTGAAGATTTACCAAGCATCCCAGGGGTAACCACCAGCGTGTTTCCTGATGATTACAGCGGCAAGCCTTATGTTGCCGAAGAGACGCCTGCAGATGTAACAGCACCGACTACACCTACTGATAGTCCAACGACATCAAGCACCTCATCAGCACCAACAGCAGATACTGAAACTGATACCGGACTATCAGGCACCACAATCATTGGCTTGGCAATCGGCTTTTTAATTGCTCCTAGCTTGGCAAAAAAATACAAAGGCATGAGTCCTGGCGAAATTATTGCTTCAATGATTGAAACAGCCACAGGATTAATCAGTTCAGCAGTCAAGTGGGTCAGTGGCTTCTTTAAAAAACCTACAGACAAAAAAGCAACTATCACCAATAAATAAAACCCTACTTCAAAGCCCCTGAAACACCGGTTTCAGGGGCTTTTTTATTTATAAGACCATGAACTTTGAATCACTCGGCGTATTGGGTTTATTTATCAGCGCTTTTATCTCTTCAACCATTGCTCCCGGTGGCTCTGAGGCGGTGCTCGCTTATCTGGTCACTCAAAATACTAGCCCGATTATTACCTTAATTTCTATCGCCACTTTAGGCAATACACTGGGCGCCTTAACAACTTGGTGGCTAGGTGCATGGACAGCTAAGAAATATCCACCTTCACAGATTAATAAGCCCGAGTACCAAAAGTCATTCTCGATTATTCATCGCTGGGGTTGCTGGGCATTACTATTCTCGTGGTTACCGATTATTGGCGACGGTCTATGTTTTGCCGCAGGTTGGCTAAAACTCTCACCGCTATTTTCCTTATTTGCTATTTTGATAGGCAAAGCCTTACGCTACATGGCTGTTGCTTACGCCTTTGTTTAAAACACACTCATGACATTTTTTTCGCTCCCCCATTTTCCCAATCCAGAAACTCCAGCTGAACACCGTCGTCACGACTATCTGATTGCAGGCTTCACCTTTGTCACTGTTACAATCTGCCTGACAACCGACGGCTTTGCGCCACAATTTATGCAATATGTTTTAGCGTTTTTTGGCTGGTTGTTTCTACTATTTTTTCTACGTAGCGAATGTAAATATGTCCGCACTCAGGTTGCTGTTGCGGTTAGTTTTGCGGTGATTGGCGAATTTTTTGCCTCTATTTACATGCAAGGCTATATCTATCGATTTGGCAATGTACCGGCTTATGTACCGCCAGGTCATGGCTTGGTATATCTAACCGCTGTTGCACTAGGCCGTTCTGGTTTGTTTCAAAATCACGCACGAAAAATTGCCGCTTTTGTTGTTGTTACTTGTGGCTTGTGGGCAGTTTGGGGACTGAGTAATTGGACACAACGCCAAGACATTATTGGTGCGATATTGTTCTTGGTGTTCTTGCTTTACTTATTAAAAGGCCGCTCCCCTATGGTTTACCTTGGGGCTTTCTTTATTACCTCTTGGCTGGAAATTGTCGGCACTTCTGCTGGCACATGGGCATGGTCAGTGATTGATCCCGCCTCTAAATTGCCACAAGGCAATCCGCCAAGCGGGGTTGCGGCTTGGTATTGTCTGGTTGATGCTGTTGCCATTGCTGGCGCAGCACCTTTGCTCGACTTAATAACAAAATCGCTTAATTATTGGCGCAAACCAACTGCTCGCATTGATGAATAAGGCTTAGTCAGCCTAGCCCTAGATTTAGGCTAAAATAGCGCAACATTTTTTGAATTAGCTAATCCACATACGACATTCTCATGGAAAAAACCTACTCCCCTCACGCAATCGAACAACGCTGGTACCAAACTTGGGAAGAGCAAGGCTATTTTGCTGCCAAACAAGAAGGTGAATCTTATTGCATTATGATTCCGCCCCCAAATGTCACCGGCAGTTTACACATGGGACATGCTTTTCAAGACACCATCATGGATGCCTTAACGCGTTACCACCGAATGAAAGGCTATAACACATTATGGCAACCCGGCACCGATCACGCCGGCATCGCCACACAAATGGTTGTTGAGCGCTTATTAAACGCTGAAGGTAAAACTCGCCATGATTTAGGGCGCGAGGCTTTTGTCGAAAAAGTTTGGGAATGGAAAGAACAATCAGGCGGCACCATCACTCGCCAACTGCGCCGCATGGGTTCGTCACTGGATTGGGAAAAAGAACGCTTCACGATGGACGACGGTATGTCGGAAGCGGTTCAAGAAGTATTTATCAAACTTTACGAAGAAGGTTTAATTTACCGTGGCAAACGTTTAGTTAACTGGGACCCTGTTCTACATACCGCTGTATCTGATTTGGAAGTAATGTCCGAAGAAGAAAACGGCTCAATGTGGCACATGCGCTATCCCTTAACTAACGGCAAAGGCTTTTTGGTGGTAGCAACCACCCGTCCCGAAACTTTATTAGGTGATGCCGCTGTTGCGATTCATCCAGAAGATGAGCGTTACAAACACTTATTAGGTGAGTTTGTTGAATTGCCGCTAACTGGCCGCCGCATTCCGATTATCGCCGATGATTATGTTGATCCTGAATTCGGCACAGGCTGTGTAAAAATCACGCCTGCTCACGATTTTAATGACTATGAAGTTTGGTCACGCCATAAACATACTTCTGCGATTGCCGATCTTCCTCATGGCGGCTTGATTAATATTTTCACTGTTGATGCTGCGATTCGCGACAACGATGATGAATACACTTTAATTCCCAGTGCTTACATCGGACTAGATCGAGTTGAAGCCCGTAAACGGATAGTTGCTGACTTGGAAGCTCAAGGTCTATTAGAGAAAATCGTTGACCACAAACTAATGGTGCCGCGTGGCGATAGAACCAATGCCATTATCGAACCATTTTTGACTAATCAGTGGTACGTCAAAATTGAACCACTGGCTAAACCTGCCATTGAAGCCGTTGAAACAGGCGCTATTAAATTTGTGCCAGATAACTGGAAAAACACTTATTTTGAGTGGATGCGCAACATCCAAGATTGGTGTATTTCTCGCCAAATCTGGTGGGGACATCGCATTCCTGCTTGGTATGATCAACAAGGCAACACTTATGTTGGCCAATCAGAACAAGCGATTCGCGAACGTCATGGCCTAGCTGACGACTATCCGCTCTATCAAGATGAAGATGTATTGGACACTTGGTTTTCATCAGCACTATGGCCATTTTCAACCTTGGGCTGGCCTGAACAGACATCAGAATTGGCTCAACATTATCCAACTAGTGTTTTGGTAACCGGTTTCGACATTATTTTCTTCTGGGTGGCTCGGATGATTATGATGGGCTTGAAATTTCAAAGCCAAGTTCCATTCCGTGAAGTTTATATTCACGGCCTAGTTCGTGATGCCGAAGGGCAAAAAATGTCGAAGTCTAAAGGTAATGTTTTAGATCCTATCGATATTATTGATGGCATTGAATTGGAAACCTTAGTCGCTAAACGTATTTCAGGCATGATGCAGCCGCATTTAGCCAAGAAAATTGAACAAGCTACTCGCAAGGATTTTCCAAATGGTATCGCATCCTTTGGTACCGATGCTTTGCGTTTTACCTTTGCATCACTCGCGTCGACTGGTCGAGATATTCGTTTCGATTTAGCGAGAACTGAAGGCTACCGTAATTTCTGTAATAAATTATGGAATGCTGCTCGTTACGTGTTGATGAATACCGAAGATCAAGACAATGGCTTAGGCTGTGCTGATTGCTCTTATAGCCAAGCGGATTTATGGATTATTTCGCGCCTGAATCAGGTTATAAGTACAACAACAGATGCAATTGATAGCTATCGTTTTGACCTTGCTGCTCAAGCCATTTATGAGTTTACATGGAACGAATATTGCGATTGGTATTTAGAACTAGCCAAAATCTCTTTACAAAGTGAAGATGAAAATCTACAACGAGGCACTCGTCAAACTTTGTTAACAGTACTGGAAACGATTCTTCGTTTAACCCACCCAATCATGCCTTTCATCACAGAAGAAATATGGCAACGTGTTGCTCCATTGGCTGGCTGTACCGCTGCAACTATTATGCTTCAGCCTTATCCTGTTGCTGATAACTCAAAAATTAGCGCTTCAGCAATTGAAGAAATCAACTGGGTAATGGATTTCATTTTAGGTATTCGCCGTATCCGTGGTGAAATGAACATCGCACCAGGGAAACCGTTATCTGTATTACTTCAAGAAGGCTCAGATCGCGACCACACTTATGTAAGTAATAGTCAAAACTATTTAATTAAGCTGAGTCGTTTAGAATCCATTACTTGGCTTGATAATGATGCTGTTGCACCTGAATCGGCTATTGCATTAGTGGGTGGCATGAAAATACTAATTCCAATGGCCGGATTGATCGATAAGGAAGCGGAATTACTTAGACTGGAAAAAGAAATCGGTAAAATCGAGAAAGATTTACCTCGTATTGAGGGTAAATTAAATAATCCAGCATTCGTGGACAAAGCACCCGAAGATGTTATCGAAAAAGAGCGTGAAAAACTTGCCAACCTCCATTCTTCTTTGAATAACTTACGTACTCAGTATCTAAAAATTAAAGCTTTATAAAAGCTTTTCAACAATCACTCCTGCTTAAACACCAGGAGTGGTTGTCTGCTTTTATTCTTGGTTTTCTATTTTGCAGGCGTTTCAATCACTGCTTGCATCTTTTCTTCTTCCCCTGTCACCAAACCAGTCATACATTCCATGACACTTTCAGCATAATTTGTATGCGCATCAGCCAATCCTTTTGCAGAACCGAAATCTGTTCTTAGTTCATCTAGTGTTTTTTTAGGATCTGCAGATTTATTTAACTGCAACATTTTGACATAGTTTCTATACGCACCAGCTCGCTGTGGATCGAAAGGCAAAAGACCGGGCATATTTACAGAAGATTTACTTACCACGCACTGTGCCATTACTGCAGGATCAATCTTGTAATCCTTAACATCTTTTTCTAATTGCATTTGCTCTAATATGGCTTGCTCGTATTCATTTTTATCTGCACAACCAACTAAAGCCAGCATTATTAAACTCAATAAAACTTTATTCATTTCACGACCTTTATTTTTTATTTAATTAATAGAGCTTAATTATTGCCTTGTAACTCTAAATACCACCTAAAAAAAACCCCCGCTACCTTTCGATAGCGAGGGTTTTTCATCCTCATTACTAAGCAGTGATGCCTAGCAATCTTTCATTATTAGATGAAAGTTGGGATTAATGGCGCATCAACTGTTACCAATTGACGTGAACCTTTAGCATCCCAGAAGAACAACAAACCAGCGAAACGGCTATCTGGATCGTAGATCAAGTCAGCTAGACGGTATACTTCCCATGCAGCGTCAGAAGCAGTTACTTCTACTGTACGAGTTTC
>CAMCSF010000120.1 GCA_945877625.1 Methylomonas koyamae
TCCAAATCCACTTCAGGTTGTGGTTTAACTTCAGTTGGGCTTGGCAAATAATCAACAACGCCATTCAATACCAACTGAACACCTTTGTTTTTGAAAGATGAACCGCAGAAAGTTGGGAAGAAATCAAGGTTGATTGTACCTTTACGGATGCAACGTTGAACGGTTTCGAAATCTGGCTCAACACCTTCTAGGTATTTTTCCATTGCATCGTCATCTTGCTCAACTGCAGTTTCAATCAATTTTTCACGCCATTCTTCAACTAAATCAGCCATATCTGCTGGTACGTCTTCGATGACATATTTCAATGGATCTCCAGAATCATCCCAGATCCATGCTTTGCGGGTTAATAGATCAACAACACCAACAAAGTTTTCTTCTTCGCCAATAGGCAAAGTCATCACTAAAGGACGAGCGCCCAATACGTCTTCAACTTGCTTAACAACGCGATAGTAGTTAGCACCTAAACGATCCAGTTTGTTGATGTAGATAACACGAGCAACTTCTGATTCGTTAGCATAACGCCAGTTGGTTTCTGATTGAGGCTCAACACCGCCTGAACCACAGAATACACCAACACCGCCATCTAGTACTTTTAATGAACGATATACTTCGATAGTAAAGTCAACGTGACCCGGGGTGTCGATGATGTTGAAACGGTGACCGTTCCAAAAGCATGAAGTCGCCGCTGATTGAATGGTAATACCACGTTCTTGTTCTTGTTCCATGAAGTCTGTGGTCGCCGCACCATCATGTACTTCGCCGATTTTGTGAATTTTTCCGGTCAGCTTCAGAATCCGCTCGGTGGTGGTGGTTTTACCAGCATCGACGTGCGCGAAAATGCCGATATTTCTGTATAACGATAGATCAGTCATGGTTGTACTCTATTTTTTGGAGATGAAAACTTGTATCCCTTGGCACCATTGCCGCGGCTTCTTCACGGACACTGCCTATGAAAAATCCCACCATTCTACCCGAAAAATCAAAAAAAACAGAATGTCAATTCTGTTATGTTGAGCAATCAGCTTTAAAAGCTTAGGATTCGTTGGTTTTTGACTCATCAGCCAAGATTTGCTTTAAAAAAGGAACCGTCAATTTACGCTTGGCGGCCAATGTGGCACGATCAATTTTTTCTAGCAATTGCCATAATGCGGGAAAGTCGTGGACGTAATGATTAAGTAAAAATCGCCCCACTAAAGGCGATAATTCAAAGCCTAAATTAAGCGCTTTTACTTGCAAGGCTTCAAGAATTTCTTGGTCGTTTAAGCGCTGAATTTTCAGCGTCAACCCCCAATTCATACGGGTTTTTAAATCCGGCAACACAATCGGCAAAAATTTAGGCGGGCAATCAGCAGCAAGCAGTAATTTATGCCCATTTTGGCGATGACTGTTATAGAAAGCGAACAATGCCAACTCCCAATCGTTATTACCCGCCAAATATTGAATATCATCAAAAACTACCAAATCCATTTCATCTAAGCCCTCTAGCATCGCGGAATCGGGTAATTGCTGATTAAATTTAAAATAGAACGGCTCTTTGTTATTTAATTTTGCCTGCTGACAACAGGCTTGCAGCAAATGCGTTTTACCGCAACCAGCATCACCCCAAACAAAAATTTGCTGCTCATGACCATCAACTGCTAATGCCTGTAATTGCATCACAACTTCGGCATTTTGACCGGCATAATAACTCGCAAAAGTCTGGTTAGCTTGAAACTCAAATGCTAAAGGGACTTGCATAATCGCCTATTTAACCTTCTCTGCTTTATACACAAATAAACCCGCACCAAAACACAACAGCAAACTAAATAAGACTTCCAGCAAAGCATAAGGCCTTTCTGCCGCATTGACATAAGCCTCGGCAGCACCGTGAGCAAAATAGGGCAAACTTAAATAACTCATCCAAGTACAGCTTTTCAAATTACGATCCAAAAAGCCTTTAAACGGCAGTAACAAAGGTCCAACGCTGATAATTAATAATAACGCCGTTGGCAAGCGAGACGATGGCGATAACAAAGTGTGCCAAGCCATCAAGAGAAAAAATAAGCCGAAAAAACCGACTAGGCCGAGGTAATAATAAGTGACTCTAGGCATGAAAAACTTCAAATATTGACTGCTAAAAATTATGCAGAATCAAGACATAAAAAAACCTGCAAATCACAAAACTTGCAGGTTGGTTTTTTGACCTGAATAACTTGGCGGGGTTTAATTAAATGATAGATAAAAAATCTACCAGTACCTAAGCCGCCTCAGCTCCACATGGTTAGAACATCGGTCTGATTGTATCACGCGCAATGATTAAATCCTTATGCTCACCTAAAGCGAACAAGGCAAGCCCATTAAATCGGCTTAAAAATCAAATCGACCATCGAGTTTTGGCGATAGCTAATCCGCTCACGGGCGCTTATAAATTAACTGTGATTAACCTGTCGCCAATGTCCCGACTTGCCGCCCATTTTCTCCAACAACTGCACACCACCAATCACCATCCCTCTATCCACCGCCTTGCACATGTCATAAATCGTCAACAAGGCAATTTGCGTGGCAGTCAGTCCTTCCATTTCCACCCCAGTTTGGCCATTGGTTTTTACCGTGGTTAAACAATGGACACGATTTTTTTCAGTATCAGCGGTTAGTTGAATATCAACATGGGTTAATGGCAAGGGATGACAAAGCGGAATTAAATCCGCGGTGCGTTTGCTAGCCATAATCCCCGCGACACGGGCAATGCCTAACACATCGCCTTTTTTATGATTACCGGCCATAATCAACGCCAAAGTCGAAGCCTGCATTTCGATGTAACCTTCACAGATCGCAGTGCGTTGAGTGACGGCTTTATCGCCAACATCGACCATGTGCGCTTCACCGGCGGCATTAAAATGATTGAGCGTATTGCTAGGCATGGGATAATCCGATCATTATTAACAGCTGGGCATTGTATTACCCGATAAAACATCATGTCGATTAAAGTCCGTTATTTTGCCAGTTTGAAAGAGCGCGTCGGCCATGCTGATGCGGAATTGCTATTGCCTGAGCCTTTATCGGCCAGCCAGATTTGGCAGCAATTAAATCCTGATTTAGCCATGCCAGAGGGTGTGTTGGTGGCGGTGAATATGGAATATGCCAATTTAGATTCACTGGTAAAAAATGGGGACGAATTAGCTTTTTTCCCCCCTGTCACCGGCGGTTAACATGAGCATCAGCCTTACCTCCCAAGCATTCGACCCTTGGCAAAGCCTTACCGAATACCAAGCCCAACAACTAGCTGGCAAATACGGTGCAACCGCGGTCTTTGTCGGCACCATGCGCGACTTTAATCAAGGTGATGGTGTGGTCGGGATGACGTTGGAACATTACCCAGGCATGACTGAAAAACAGTTAGCTTTAATTGTCGAACAAGCTAATCAGCAATGGGTTTTGATGGATACTTTATTGATTCACCGCATTGGTGATGTGGTGCCCGATGATAGTTTGGTATTAGTGGCAGCTTGGTCTGCGCATCGCGGCGATGCCTTTGATGCTTGTCGTTTCATCATGGAAGCCTTAAAAAAACAGGCACCGTTTTGGAAAAAAGAACGCTTGGCTTCTGGCGAAGTGCGGTGGGTGGAAAGTAATAGCGATGGTTATCAAGCTAAATAGATAGGACATAGCTCTGAAGTCAGTATGTCCTATCGAAGTTATCAGCCATGCTTACTTAACATCTCCACCGCCAACTTCGCCATATTCTTCGATCCACCACCCTCGCCCAGTTCAGTTTTAACCTGCGCCAGCCCTTGTAAACACGCTTGTCGATAATCCGCATCATCCAACAATCGCTCAATTTCTGCCGCCAAACTGTCAGCACTGACCGCATCTTGAATCAGCTCTTTAACAATCCCTTTGCCAGCAATAATGTTAGGCAGGCCGATGAAAGCAATTTTGACCAATTTGGTGCCGAGCCAATAGGTTAACGGTGATAGGCGGTAGGCGATGACCATCGGGATACCGAGCAAGGCGATTTCCAGTGAGGCGGTGCCGGAGGTGGTCATAATCGCGTCACAGCATTGAATCACGTCGTAGGGTTGCTGTTTAACCACTTTGATCGCTAACGGGCAGTCTTGTAGATGGCTTTGTAAGACTTGGTCGCTAATCGAATCGGCTTGCGGTAGTACAAATTGTAAGTTGGGATGGCGCTGGACTAGAGTTTGCGCGGCTTGTAGCATCACCGGCAACATGCGTTTGATTTCGTTGCCGCGACTACCGGGCAAAATGCCGACGATAGGCCGTTGGCTGTCTAATCCGAATAATTGCAAATCGTCATCGCGACTGCGTAACGGCTTGACTTTATCGACCGAGGGATGGCCGACATAGCGAACGGGGACGTTTTTGGCTTGGTAATAGGCGGTTTCAAACGGAAAAATCACCGCCATCATGTCAATCGCTTTGCCGTAGGTTTCCACCCGCCCTGCTCGCCATGCCCAGACTTGTGGACTGACGTAGAACAGCACTTTGATACCTTGGCGTTTGGCAAATTGCGCGAGTTTGAGATTGAATTCTTTGTAATCGACGCAGACCAGTAAATCCGGTTTTTGTTTAGCGACAATCTGCTTCATTAGCTTGAGGGCTTTGCGGATTTCGCCGTAATGTTTCAACACTTCAATTACGCCAATGACACCAATCGAAGCCGAGTCAAAGCAAATCTCAATCCCCGCTTGGCGCATTTTGCTGCTGCCCATACCGATGCCTTTGATGCTTGGGCATAAAGCTTGAAGTTCTTGGAACATATGCGCAGCGTGTTGGTCACCAGAGGCTTCGCCAGCGCTGAACAGGACGGTGTAGGGGGAGTTGGTCATAGGATACGTGGTTAGATAACAGCGTGAGGTAGGCCAACGTGTTGGGTTACGGCTATCGCCTAACCCAAGCTACGCATGAAAAATCAAGTAGGGTGGAAAGCGGTAGCGCATCCACCGCGAAGGCGAATAAGGTGGATGGCGCTGCGCTTATCCACCCTACGCCTTAGCGTTAATTAAAAACGCCACGAATTACAGCAACAATTTGCTTAACCGTATCATCGCTGATTGATGAACAAATCGGCAACGAGAAACAGTTGGCGGCAACCGATTCAGTCACCGGTAACGACAAGCCAGCACATTCATCTTTAAATACATTTTGCTGATGCAATGGCACTGGATAGTAAACCGCGCAAGCGATTTGCTGATCTTGCAAAGCCTTCATGATTTCATCGCGGCGTTCCGATAACAAAGTGTATTGATGATAAACATGCACACCAACACTATCTTCATGCGGCGTGGTTAACGGTAAATCGGCCATTAATTCTGAGTACAAATGCGCGGCATGACGACGAGCGGCATTGTATTCATCAATGTGTTTGAGCTTGGCGCGTAACACCACCGCTTGCATTTCATCCAAACGGCTGTTGTAGCCAATCACATCATGGTAATAACGCACATCGGAACCGTGGTTGCGGTATTGCTTGATTTTGGCCGCTGCTTTATCGCAATTGGTAGTGACTAAGCCACCATCGCCGAAACAACCTAAGTTTTTGCTAGGGAAAAAGCTGAAACCCGCGGCATCACCAAAGCCACCGGTTTGTTTGCCGTTGACAGTAGCGCCAAACGATTGGGCGCAGTCCTCAATCAATTTCAAACCGTGTTTATCGCAAATCGCTTTAATCGCTGGCAAATCGACCGGCTGACCAAACAAATGCACCGGCATCACCGCTTTGGTTTTGGCGGTGATCGCTTTTTCGATATTTTCAGGGGTGATGTTGAAGGTTTGCGGATCAATATCAACAAACACCGGCTTGGCACCGACATATTTAATCGCTTCAGCGGTGGCGATAAAGGTAAAAGCACTGGTAATCACTTCGTCGCCAGCGCCTATGCCTTCGGCCAATAAAGCCAAATGCAAAGCATCGGTGCCTGAAGCGCAACCAATCGCGTGTTTAACCCCTAAATAATCCGCCGCTTCTTTTTCAAAGGCTTGCACATGTGGCCCTAGAATAAACGAACAGTTGTCGATAGTTTCCGCCAAGCCACGCTCAATTTCGTCTTTAATCTCGGCGTACTGAGCTTTTAGATTAACCATAGGGATCATAATGCTGACCTTTATCCGTGTTTTAAAAATTGGGTAATTTCGATAGCAGTTGCCAACGCTCGACGTCCTGCTTCGCCTGATACTAAAGGATTTTCGCCAGTTTTGATGCAATGCACAAAGTGTTTAATTTCCTCAAACAAGGCATCGCCACTTTCAAAGACTGATTCTTCGCTAACGATTTCGGGAATTCCAGGGAACATTTCTTTGTCGCCGGTTTTGTGTTTAACCAATACCCGATTTTGGAAATCGACCGATATATAAGAACAAGGCCGGAACATCCGCATTTTGCGTTCCATTTTCATGCTGATGCGACTGGCGGTGACATTGGCAACGCAACCGTTTTTAAAGGTCAGTCGCGCATTGGCAATGTCAGTGCCTTGAGTTAAAACCGCTGTACCACTGGCATCGATGCGTTCAACTTCAGAATCAACCAAAGCCAAAATAATGTCGATGTCGTGAATCATTAAATCCAACACCACGCTGACATCATTGGCGCGTGGATTAAACGGCGACAAACGATGCGATTCGATAAACAGCGGCTTTTCTTCGAGATTTTCCAAGCCACGCACAGCGGGATTGAAGCGTTCTAAATGACCAACCTGCAAAATCAGATTTTTTTCGCGAGCGATGGCGATTAAATCATCGGCTTCTTCAACCGTGACTGTAATCGGTTTTTCCACCAGCACATGAGCGCCAGCATTAAGAAAATCACGGGAAACGCTGTGATGTAAAGTGGTTGGCACCACGATACTAACGGCATCGACTTGGCCTAATAAGGCGTGATAGTCGGTTAAGGCTTGAGCACCGTGTTTTTCAGCAACGGTTTTAGCCGCTTCTTCGCTGACATCGACCACGGCAACCAGTTCACAATCTGGCAATGCGGCGTATTTTTCCGCATGAAACTTTCCTAAATATCCTGCACCGATCACAGCGCATTTAAGCTTACTCATAGATGACCTGATAGTGTTTTACATGCACCCAAGCGGGATTCGCTGTGGGCATAAAGCCGTACATTGTAACATCAGAGCAGCGATTGGCGGCGCAACGCACCGAGCCGCAGTTAAAACCTCGCTAGTCGATGGCTTATT
>CAMCSF010000121.1 GCA_945877625.1 Methylomonas koyamae
GCGGCGTTAACCTGTACGGCATATTTCATGGGACAGTAATATAATTGGCTAATAATGGGCTGGCGGCATTTTAATACGGCCTAGCCGCTTTGTCGCAACCGCATTCCCCATTGAACCATTACTTTCTGTGCTTGTCTTGCCTACATGAAATTTAAAACCTTAACGCTCGCTATTGGTCTTTGCCTGTTTTCTGCACCACAACTGGCTTTGGACATCGATAAAATTCAGTTGCCTGACATGGGCGATTCGGCAGGTAGCTTAATTTCACCCGCTCAAGAAAAAGAACTGGGCGCATCTTTTTTCCGCAATCTACATGCCCAAGCGGTAATCAACCAAGACTTGGAAATTCAGCAATATATTCAGGCGATTGGTCAACAATTAGCCGCGAATAGCGATACACCGACATCACCGTTTCATTTCTTTGTAGTGATGGACCCAAATATCAACGCTTTCGCTGGCCCCGGTGGTTACATTGGCGTGAATTCAGGATTGATTTTATTGACCGAAGCGGAAAGTGAATTAGCTTCGGTAATGGCTCACGAGATTGCTCACGTTACCCAACGCCATTTATATCGTTTTATTGAAAAAGCCAGCAAGCTATCAATTCCGACTGTCGCAGCAACTTTGGCGGCGGTGTTGATTGGTACGCAATCACCGAATATGGCGCAAGCGGCTTTAATGGCGGTGCAAGCCGGTAATCTGCAATTCCAAATCGACTTTACTCGTGAACATGAAAAAGAGGCGGATCGAGTTGGGATGCAAACCTTGTCATTAGCTAATTATGACCCACGCAGTATGCCGACCTTTTTTGAGCGTTTGCAGCAATCAACCCGCTTTTATGGCAAAGGGGTTCCAGAATTTTTGCGAACTCACCCAATGTCAGAAAATCGGGTAGCCGACACGCGTGGCCGTGCCGAGGTCTATCCTTATCGTCAATATCCCGATACTTTGGGCTACGCCTTAACCAAAGCCAAAATAGCGGTGTTAACCGAAGCCGATAAGCGAGTAATTACTCAGCATTTCACAGCATTAGAACAACAAGGCACCACCGAACAGCGCGCGGTGGCTCGTTATGGTTTGGGCTTAATTCAATTGGAAACCTTGCAATTCGATGCTGCAGCGGCGATTTTTCAACAATTGACTGACCAATATCCGCATCAACCGCAGTATTTAAGCGCCCTCGCCCGTACTTATTCGGAGAGCCGCAATTATGAAAAAGCCAATGTTTTATTTGCTAAGGCGGTGAATAGCTTTCCTAATAACGATGCGATCAAGCTTGAGTACACGCGCAGCTTGCTAAAAAGCAATCAAGCCGCACAAGCCAAACAGATGTTGCAAAGTTTGTCTGAAAATCAAAAAAACCAACCACTTTACTTTGAACTGCTGGCTCAGATTTTTGCAGAGCTGAAACAACCGGGCGAATCACATCGTTATACCGCCGAGTATTACTACGCAACCGGTCAAACTGAAGAAGCGATTATGCAAATTCGGCTTGGAAAACAGGAAAATGATCTTAGCTATCAGCTTCAAGCAATTCTTAACGAACGCTTAAATTTCTTTTTGAGCGAAGAAGCTGATCGAAAATTACAGCGACAATAAAAGATTAGTTACTACTAATACCCTGTAACTTTCTGTTTTTTAAGACAGATAATTTCGACTAAAAACTATTTATTAAAAAGGGGATTTTTTTAATAGACAGCATTTTTATTTTTCACTAAACTTCGCGCCACCTTGACGGAGCTAAGCACTTCGTAGGATCGTTTTTAGGGGGAGGAAAGCGGCCTGTAATCAAGGCTTACAATAACAACAATAAGGTAACGCACCACTAAACTGCCGAATGGCAGGCGTCCAATACAATAAAAATAAAAACCGGACGGGCCCGCTTTATGCGGGCTTTTTATTGCCCGTTGTTCCAGTTTAAATACGTTTGGAAATTGGCTAGAAAGTCAATTTGACTTATAATCCAAACCCCGCACTTTGACACAAAACAACCTAGCACAGGTTATGCTTCAGTGTCGGCTGCTATTCAGATATTGTTCACCCCAAAATCAAAAGGCTTATCATGGCTCGCGTTACCGTTGAAGATTGTTTAGAAAATATTGAAAACCGTTTCAAACTCGTTTTATTGGCTAGTAAAAGAGCTCGTCAGTTAGAAAAAGGCGCTGATGAATTTGTGCCACGCGGCAAAGATAAAGACACCGTTGTCGCTTTGCGTGAAATTGCAGGTGGTTTTGTTACCGAAGACAATATTGACCTTCTGCACCGAGTTGGCTATGTTTCAGAAACCCAACTAGATATCTAAAACTATTGCATGTCCGAGATAGCCGACGCCCCTGCCAACTTATCCAGCATAGAACTTCCTGAAGAAAAGCTTCTTAAACAACTATGCGGCATTTTGCACGGCTATCTCGATGAAAATCAGATTAACGGCGTTATTCGTGCCTATCACTTAAGCGCCGCCGCACATACCGGACAATTCCGTAAAAGTGGCGAAGCCTATATTTGCCACCCTGTTTCAGTTGCAATCATCTTGGCATCGATGCACATGGATGCTCACGGCATCATGGCGGCTATTTTGCATGATGTGATTGAAGACACCGCAATCAGCAAAGAAGAACTAAGCGCAGAGTTTGGCCCCGAAGTCGCCGATTTGGTCGATGGCGTCACCAAATTATCCAAAATCGACAGCCGCTCTCGTGCCGAAGCACAAGCCGAAAATGTTCGCAAAATGTTTTTGGCAATGGCTAAAGACTTGCGAGTCATCATCGTCAAACTGGCTGATCGTCTACACAATATGCAAACCATGGGCAGTATGCCCAGCGATAAAAAACGCCGGATTGCCAAAGAAACTTTAGAGATTTACGCCCCGATTGCCAATCGCCTTGGCATGAATGAAATACGGCATCAACTAGAAGCGCTTGGTTTCAAAGCTTTATATCCAAACCGCTACACCGTAATTAGCAGCGCCGTCAAAAAATCACGCGGTAATCGCAAAGAAATCGTCGATACCATCCAAAGCACTATCCAAAACCGTGTCATCGAAATGGGGATGGACTGCACTTTGGCAGGCCGAGAAAAAAACGTCGCCAGTATTTATCACAAAATGGTGACCAAAAAAATCTCCTTTAGTGATGTGTTTGATGTCTATGCCTTTCGTATTTATTGCCACAATGTCGATGACTGCTACCGCGCTTTAGGTTGCGTACATAATTTATTCAAACCAATTCCTGGTCGTTTTAAAGATTACATTGCCTTGCCCAAGGCCAACGGCTATCAATCTTTGCATACGATCTTGATTGGCCCTTATGGCGTGCCCATCGAAATCCAAATCCGCACCCACGAAATGCACCGAATTTCTGAATCGGGTATTGCCGCGCATTGGCTGTATAAATCCGATAAAGATAAAAGCGAAACCATCCAAGCCCGTGCAAATGAATGGCTACGCGACTTACTGGAAATCCAAAAATCCGCTGGCGACTCGCTGGAGTTTATCGACAATCTAAAAGTCGATCTTTTCCCACAAGAAGTGTTTGTCTTCACCCCTAAAGGCAAAATCATCAAACTGCCGCGCGGCGCCACTATCGTTGACTTTGCTTACATGGTGCATACCGATGTCGGCAACGCTTGTATCTCGGCGCGAATTGACAAAAAACTGGTGCCACTGCAAACCAAGCTTGAAAATGGCATGACCATTGAAGTGATTACCGCGGCTTGGGCTAGACCGAATCCGCTATGGCTCAACTACATCACCACCGCCAAAGCCCGCAGCTGTATTCGCGCTTATCTGAAAAACTTTAAGCAACAAGAAGCGATTAATCTTGGCCGCCGCTTGCTAGAAAAAGAACTGCAAAGCATCAATATCCAACTCGATCAAGTTGATAACCAACGCATGTTGCAAGTGCTACAAGTGTTGAAAAAACCATCAATTAACGAATTGCTAGAAGACATTGGCCTTGGCAACAAAATGCCATTCCTAGTCGCCAAACACATCGCCCAAACCGATGCCAACGCCGGCGTCAAACTCGACGATCACACGCCCAAAGCCAATACACCATTGGTCATTAAAGGCACCGAAGGCATCGTCGTTAGCTTGGCCAAATGCTGCCGTCCAATTCCAGGCGATCCGATTATTGGCTTCTTTAATCCCGGCAAAGGCATCGTGGTTCATCATCATGAATGCCGCAACAGCAGCGAAGTTCGCAAAAAACAAACCAGCTGGCTGGATGTCGAATGGTGCTCGGAAGTAATTGGCGAATTCTCCTCAGAAATTCGCATCGAGCTACTCAACCAACGCGGTTCATTAGCCACCATTGCCTCGACTATTTCCAGCATGGATTCCAATATCGAAAACATTACCGTCGTCAGCCAAGACGATCGTGTTTCGGTGGATTTACTCACATTAGCGGTGCGTGACCGAGTTCACTTGGCCACCATTATTCGTAAACTGAAAAAACTTTCGATTGTTTTAAAAATTACTCGTTTAAAGGCATAACATGAGCAAACAAATTATCTCTACCCCACTCGCTCCAGCAGCAATTGGCACTTATTCACAAGCGGTTAAAGTCGATAACACAGTCTATTTATCCGGCCAAATCGCCCTCGACCCAGACAGCATGCAAGTGGTTGAAGGTGACATCAGCGTGCAAATCCGTCGGGTATTTGACAATTTAAAAGCGGTTGCTGAAGACGCTGGTGGTGATTTTTCTGACATCGTTAAGCTCAACGTGTTTTTAACTGACTTAGGCAACTTCCCTATCGTCAACGAAATCATGGCCGAATACTTCCAACAACCTTATCCAGCCCGCGCAGCGGTTGGCGTTGCTGCCCTGCCTCGTGCGGTGGGTGTCGAAATGGACGCTGTGATGATTTTGACAAAATAAACCGCTAAACCATGAGCGTTAGCGAACCGCTGCAATTACCTGTCACCCATTTATCAGGCATCGGTTCGCAATCCGCCAGCCGCCTAGAAAAACTAGGCATTCATACCCTACAAGATTTACTGTTCCACCTCCCGCTTCGCTACCAAGATCGCAGTCGTGTCACCCCAATCAGCCAATTAGTGGTTGGCAGCTCGGCCTTAGTCTGTGGCAAAGTGGAATTTATCGACAGCATCCAACGCGGTCGCGCCAGCGTGATTTGCCGGATTGCTGATGACAGCGGCAGTTTATCGCTGCGGTTTTTCCATTTTTCCGTGCAGCAAGCGCAAAGCTTAAAACCCGGTACTTTAGTCGGCTGTTATGGCGAAATTCGCTATGGCTATGCCGGATTAGAAATGGCGCATCCCGACTACAAACTGATCCAATCTCCCGAACAACTCACCGAAGCCACGTTAACCCCAATCTACCCCTTAACCGAAGGCCTACCACAAACCACCTTACGCAAAGCCATCAAACAAGCCTTGAGCTTATGCTTGGACAAAGCCAAAGTCACCGACTGGCTACCGGTCAGCTTGCTACAAAAACACCGCTACCCCTCACTAAACGAAGCGCTGAGCACCCTACACAGCCCTCCCGCGCATTTATCCGCTGACAACTTCAGCTCTGGCAATTTACCGGCCTTAAAACGCTTAGCTTTTGAAGAATTACTGGCTCACCATTTAGCTTTATTACAAGGCAAACTGCATTACAAAGTCTGGCAAGCGCCAGCCTTTAAGCTAAACCCAGCCATCAAACAACAATTTATCGAAAATCTACCGTTTCAACTCACCAACGCCCAACAGCGAGTACTGCATGAAATCGAAGCCGACTGCGCTCAAGCCCAGCCGATGCTACGGCTAGTGCAAGGCGATGTTGGTTCAGGCAAAACCGTGGTCGCGGCGATTACCGCCTTAACCGCCATCGACAACGGCTTTCAAGTCGCGGTAATGGCACCCACCGAATTATTAGCCGAACAACATTTCCGCAACTTCAGCGCTTGGTTTGCCGACAGCCCGATCAAAGTCGCTTTTCTCAGCGGCCAAATCAAAGGCAAAACCCGCCAAGCCACCTTAGAAAGCTTAGCCGACGGCAGCGCTGGCATCGTGATTGGCACCCACGCCCTGTTTCAAGACAGCGTGCAATTTCAAAATCTCGGCTTAATTATCATTGATGAACAACACCGCTTCGGCGTCCACCAACGCCAAGCCCTACGCGAAAAAGGCCAACTCAACGGCTTACGCCCGCACCAATTAATCATGACCGCGACGCCAATTCCTCGCACTTTGGCGATGTTGAATTACTCGGATTTAGATATTTCGATTATTGACGAACTGCCACCCGGTCGCAAAGCCGTCGTCACTAGCGTCATCAGCAGCGAACGCCGCCCAGAAGTAATCGCCAAACTGGCGAACTGGGCCGCCGAAGGCAAACAAGCCTACTGGGTCTGCACCCTAATTGAAGAATCGGAAGTTTTACAATGCGAAGCCGCCGAAAAAACCGCTGCCTTGTTAGCCGAAGCCCTGCCTAGCGTCAGAGTTGGCTTAGTGCATGGCCGGATGAAAGCCAGTGAGAAAGATGCTGTGATGCAAGCCTTTAAAAATCAACAAGCGGATTTGCTGGTCGCCACCACAGTGATCGAAGTGGGTGTCGATGTGCCGAATGCCAATTTAATGGTGATCGAAAACCCCGAACGCTTAGGGCTATCACAACTGCATCAATTACGCGGTCGGGTCGGACGCGGCAGCCAAGACAGTTTCTGCCTCCTGCTTTACCAAACCCCGTTGTCACAATTTGGCAAACAACGACTGACGATTTTAAAAGAAAGTAACGACGGCTTCGTGATTGCCGAAAAAGACCTCGAACTACGCGGCCCCGGCGAAGTCATGGGCACCCGCCAAACCGGTCAACTGCAATTCAAAATCGCCGACCTTGAACGCGATACCAGCCTCTTGGATTTAATCCCAGACGCCGCCCAACAGCTTTATCAACAACATCCTGAGAATATCAAACCATTAATTGAGCGCTGGATAGGCAATACCAAACATAGCTACCAAGAAATTGCTTAAGTGATTCTTTGTGTTA
Organism: Methylomonas koyamae; assembly: GCA_945877625.1. Classification (GTDB taxonomy): domain Bacteria; phylum Pseudomonadota; class Gammaproteobacteria; order Methylococcales; family Methylomonadaceae; genus Methylomonas; species Methylomonas koyamae_C. The sequence goes on from CAMCSF010000121.1 coordinate 6,999, forward strand.
TTAATAAGCCTACTGCTACCATAACCGTAACCCGCTAAATTTGGATATTCGCATGAGCGACTTGTTGACTGTATTTAAAGAAACCTCAGCCTTGTATGGCGGCAATGCCAGCTATGTTGAGTCGCTCTATGAGCAATATCTTAGCGACCCCGATTCAGTGGAAGCGAGTTGGAAACA
>CAMCSF010000122.1 GCA_945877625.1 Methylomonas koyamae
TCTCGTTATCTGTCTGCCTTTGCTTATCGATTTAATCGACGCTTCAGATTGGATATGCTACCGATAACACTTATCACTGATTCAGCCGGTTCTAGCCCTCATCCAGCTAAATTATTACGTTCGGCTGAGTTATCTTGCTAATCAGGAAATCTGATGACAATGCTGATCAATATGACTGAAGACTGGGAAAGCATTTTTATCTTCACATAAAGCAAAAATAGAGGCGACTGGTGTTCTCATATCATGACTGAGCGTGGCTAGGTTTCGATCTCGCTGTTGCTGAGCCTGAATATATTCGGTCATATCAACCATCAACATTAACCGCCATTCATCTCTTGGATTTAAATCTAGTGGCACTACCCTAATATCAAGCTGAATATTTTGTTGATTTTTATCCAGCACAGACAATCGTTTAGCCGGATATGGTGCAATTAATGCTGCTTCTAATTCAGATCGTTCAAAATCTTCCGACTCAGTGAAAAAGTCATTAACATTCAAATTAGCGTTAATAGTATTACCAAAAATATTGCTGACTTTTTGATTAAAAATGATGATTTTATCAAATTGATCAATCACCAATACTGCCTGTGGTATTTCATTGATAGCGACTGATAAAAACCGAATTCGCTCGGCAGCCGCATGGATTGCAGAATCTAATAAACCCGATGTTTGAATAAATGATTGATTTCTTGCAATCAAACCTTTATTGCCTCTCGACTCTGTCGATAACTCATCGACTTTATCGCGCATAAAATGGGTAATCATTTCCATTCTACGCCATGCCCAAATTGGCTTAATCAAAATTATCGAAAAAACAGCAGGTGCTGGATCAATCCAGATTAATCCAAACTTTAAAACGACGGCACTAATTAATATCAGCAACACGCCAATAATAAGCGAAAATAATAGCTCTTTAGTTGGGGTTAAAAACCATAAACCGATAAAAACAATTGTGACACTGATAAAACCGAACAACCATACCGCTACATTTGGTACATCTTTAATTAATTGATTATCAATAATCGCCTTTAATAAACTAGCATTAATTTCAACTCCCGGGGTGCCAGATTCGGTTTTCACCGAGTGGTTAGTGGCATAACGATCACCCAAACTGATTGATGTTGCACCGATTAAGACATATTTGTCTTTCAGTAGCGATAATTGATGAGGATTGGCAATAAGATCAATCAACGATAAGGTAGGAAAACCCGTTGCTGGGTTAACCACTTTAAAACGCCTATATTCGTTACTAGAAAAGCCAGTATCTTTAGCACTAGCCATCGATAACATAAAATGCGGCATTCCGTTTGAAATTAAATGGGTTTGTCTAACTAAACCATCGTGATCAAAAGTCACTTCTATATGGCCAAAACCGGAAGCGGCGGAAGCAATTTGCTCGTAAGGTTTGTGAACTTGAGTGGAGAGATGTGATTGTGTGGGGGGTGATAAAATCTCGAAGGGCAAAATAACCCGATGCCTACGCATTTGTTCAATGAACAATCGGTCGTCTTTGGTTTCATCAAAAAATAGAATATCAAAGCCGATAGCCTTAGGTTTATTATCGGTATCGGCTAGATTTTTAAGTAATTGGGCATAATTTAATCGTGAAATAGGCCAACCACCTAATTCGTCAATTGTTCTATCGTCTATAGCGACAATCACAATATCGTTGCTAGGCCTATCTTCAAATATTGACTGAATTTGATCATAAATACCACTACCGATTGGCTTAGTGATATTAGATACAATAATCAAGCTCATTAACGCCAGCGTTAAACTGATCGCAATCAACCATTCTAATAAAAACTTCGATTTATAAGGATTTTCGGGGGTTTTGACACCTAAATTTTCAAATGCGCTAGATTTCACGACAAAATAATATTGCTGTTTTAATTAACAACCAGCAAATCAAATACACCTTTTCTTTCAACGCTAGTATTATCACCAACCTTGTAACTCATTTGCCATTGATATTTACCGGCTGGCAAACTTTTCAGCAAAAACTGTTCCCTTTCGGTAGCAGATTGTCCTGTTTTAATAACGTCTTGATAAGATTTAGTGGTTTCATCAAACTTTTGCATATTCATGGCAACATTTTTGAATCCACGCATATAAAAAGTGACATTACAGCGATCTTTTTGCTGAGCGGATTCTGATTTACAAATAGCATAGTCAGCCGCGCTACCCTGTAGACCGCTTTTGGTTAAAGCAGTCCATTGATAAAAAACCGCATTATTACTTAATTGATTTAACTCAATTTGAGCAATATCAACTAAATGATCGTCTAAAATTTGACTAAATGTCGCATCTTGAGATTGACGTAAAATATGTTTATCCGCATTTTTATCCGCATCAAATTTGATTATTGTTGGCGATGCCGGATTCTGTTTTTCAATTGCTAAAAAATTAGGTGATGACGGTAAGGTTTCGACGGCACCGGCTAAACCTTCTTCAGAAATCGGCACGCCTTGGTTCTCGGTTAAAGCCTCACTACGATCATTTGCCTGACCTTTAGCCGCTACAATCCCATTTTTAACTTCAACTTGACTGGTATTTTTTTGTTCATCAAAGCCAACTCGGAATTGAGTTCCCCTAACCCCTGCTAATGCTTTGGGGGTGTGAATTTCAAAAGCCGCATCGCCTTTAGCGCGTTTAACCACTTCAACATCGACACGACCATTCATTAATTCAAAATCAACTTGCGGTGATTTTTCTATAGCACTAACCCGTAATGTTTTGAACTTTAATAAAGTCCCTGAAACCAAGTTAATATTAGAACCGTCTTCCAGTGTTACACCAACTTGGCAGCCTGCAGGTACTTTAATAACATCGTCTTCATTTAATAAACCGCCTATTTCAAGCTGTTTTGGATTATCGTTAACTAAAAAAGCATTATTACAATTTAACTTGGATACAGTTGCGGTCGATGCACTGTATTTTAATAAGTCTTTTGGCAATAAAATTTTTTCACCAACCGGAATTGCATTCGGGCTTTTTTTATTATTTAACTTCAATAATCTATTTAGAGCCTGTTCCCCCTCTAAATACTTAGAAGCGATAATTGAAAGATTTTCATCTTTTTTAATTTCATAACTTAAATATTCCGGATCATTTTTAGGTATTTCTGAGGCAAACGCCGCACACTGAGAACCGATCAATAGCAAAAAAAATGCACTGTTTTTCACAAATACCTCCAAATATTTCTAAGTTATTTCAACCAGTCGATAACCAAAACTATGGATCGAAACCAGTCTAATTTTATCGGCATCAGCGCCGATTTTTAATTTACGACGAATAAAAGTAACATGGACATCCAAGGTTCTAGTCACTTCGCGACTAAAGTCTTTATGTTCCTTACCCCAAACTTTGATCAACAATTGTTTTCGCGACAACGGTGAATCAAAATTAGTAAAAAAGTAATAGGCCAAATCAAATTCTTTTTCTGATAACACAACAGCTTCGCCATCAAAACTCACTGTTCGCGTCGCATCATCGAAAACATACCCTCTCACCTCATGAGGAAAAGTATGTATCACTTCAGGATAAGCGCGTCTCGACAAGGCATTAATTCGCGCTAACAATTCTTGTGGCCGAACCGGTTTAATACAGTAATCATCAGCACCGGCTTGCAAGGCAGCCACGACATCAATTTCATCCTGATTCGATGTCAGAAAAATCACCGGCTGTGTGCCGGCCAATTCATTGCGAATATATTTGAGAACATCCATACCGGTTAGTTTTGGGACGTTCCAATCCAATATATACAAATCAAATTGTTGTTTATTCAGTACTTTTGTTAATTGCAATCCATCTGAAAACACCGTGACATCATGGCCAATTTTACTTAACAGGGCATTAAGATAATCCGAAAGGATAGATTCATCTTCAAGAACAGCTATTTGCATAAGATTCATAATCAATGAGTTCGTAATATGCAAAGCTTATCATATTTTTACTGAAATACTGATTTAAGACGCTATAGAATTTAACACCATTGCTGCCGATAATCTGGATAAGAATAGTGCTTTAGCAATTCAACACGGTGTTGATGATGCCAATACACATCTGGCAAGTTATAACCATTAAACCGATTGGCTTTAATCAAGCTATAAGCACCAACATCACTGAATACCAATCGTTCCCCAACCTCAGGAATCTTAGCGAATTGATATTCCCCAAACACATCACCGGCAAGACAACTTGAACCCACCAACAACGCCGATTCCGAACCAAAACCTGTAACACGCAAGTTCGGTTGACGCTGATATTCAAACACTTCTGGATGATGATTAACAGAAGTATCTAACACTAAAATCGTTTTACCATCACTAACAAAGCTATCCAGCACCGTTGTTAGCAGATAACCAGCATTGCCAACCAATCCTTTACCCGGCTCCAAATAAACATCTAAACCAAAATTTTGCCTTAGCTCTCGAATTAAATTGATTAAGTGCTTTTGATCTTGAATACGCTGATAGAGATAACCGCCGCCCAAATTCAGCCATTTCAAATCATGCTGTTTCAGCAAAGGTAATAATGTTTCCACCGTCGCCAACACAGGGACAAAATCTTCACGACTAAACACTGTATGAAAATGCAAACCCTCAATCACTTTTGGCCATGATTGTTGCAATAACTGTAAATCGACCCCTAACTTGGAATGCTGCCGGCAGGGATTATAACGTTCATCTTCCACAAACGATAACTTGGGATTAACTCGCAAACCCGCTGAATAAGCTAACTGCGGATGATGCAAGCGTTGTTGCTGTGACAAACTATTAAAACTAATATGACTACAAAGCTGGCTAATCTCAGCAAACTCCTCAGTTCGCAACCCCGGTGTCGTCAAATGCACACTACCGCCCTGCTCGCCTAATACTTCCCTAGCCAAACGCGCTTCAAATAAAGAACTGACCGAAAAACCATCAACCCGCCCTTTCAAAAGTTCTAACACCGCCAGCAATGGCAAGGCTTTAATCGAATAAATGATTTTACAACCCGTCGCCTCGCGTAAGCTTTCAAGCGGTTTCAGATTGTCCAAAATCGCATCATGATCAAACACATAAGCCGGACTGGTTTTTACTGCCTCAAAATCCATTTGCCTGCTGCCGACAATAATTCAACACCTGCGCCAATAAATCGCCATCTTCACTAAACAAACCTAAATCCGGTTGCTCCTTACGCAACCAAGTCAACTGCCGTTTGGCCAACTGCCGAGTCGCGGCAATGCCTTTTTCCTGCATTTCAGCAAAATCATATTCGCCCTGCAAATACGACCAAACCTGCCGATAACCCACGCAACGAATCGACGGCATAGACTCATCCAAATCGCCACGCTGCCGCAAAGCCTCCACTTCATCAATCAAACCCTGCGTCAGCATCAACTTAAAGCGTTCGGCAATTTTGTCGTGCAAGGTGTGGCGTTGTCTGGGTTCGATGACGATTTTTGTGTAGGCATACGGCAAATCTTCGCCCTCATCGGCTTGGAAAAAACTGGTCAACGGCTTACCGCTAATCTCATAAACCTCCAAAGCCCGTTGCACCCGTTGCGGATCATTCATATGAATCCGAGCCGCCGCCACTGGATCAACAGCTGCCAAGCGTTCATGCATCGCCTGTTTTCCAAGTTCTTGTAATTGTTGGTCTAAACGCCGCCTAACTTCAGGGTCAGCTTCCGGCAATTGCGCCAAACCTTGAGTTAAAGCGCTGAAATACAACATGGTGCCACCAGCTAAAATCGGCAATTTACCTCTAGCAGTGATGTCAGCCATCAATTCCAAAGCGCGATGACGAAACTGCCCCGTCGAAAACGCTTCGCTAGGATCGAGAATATCAATTAAATGATGAACAATACCGCCGCGCTCGGCCTCAGTCGGTTTCGCGGTACCAATATCCATATCCTTAAACACCAATGCCGAATCCACACTGATAATTTCAGCATTCATCGTTTGCGCCATCGCCACCGACAACGCGGTTTTACCCGAAGCCGTCGGCCCCATCAGCAAAATCGCCGCTGGTTTGCTGTCTGTCATCACTGACCCCGCATAAAAAATTTGTCTAACTCTTGATGACTCAACGCCACCCAAGTCGGTCGGCCGTGATTACATTGACCAATCCGCTCGGTTTTTTCCATATCGCGTAACAAGGCATTCATTTCCTCAATACTCAAACGCCGCTTGGCTCGCACCGAACTATGACAAGCCATGGTCGCCAACACCGAATTAATGGTTTCCTGGGCTTTTTGGCTAGTACCATGCGTCAACATATCCGCCAAAATATCTCTAACCAATTGATCAACATCGGTTTTACTTAACAAAGCCGGTGTTGAACGCAACACCAAGGCTTGCGGCCCTGAACGGTTTAGCTCAAAACCTAAATCCATAAACAAGGCTTGTTCCTGCTCAGCCAAATCCGCCTCCGCTGCGCTCACTTGCAACTTAATCGGCAACAACAACGGCTGAGAAACGATTGCACGACTGTGGTAATGATTTTTCAAACGCTCATAAGTCACCCGTTCATGCGCGGCATGCGCATCAACCAAAATCACCCCGTTCGCGGTTTCAGCGAGAATATAAATATTGTGAATATGCGCTAATGCAAACCCCAACGGCGGCATCGCCGACTCAGGCTCAACCCCAGCTGACGTGGACTTTTCCGGCATCAATCGAGTGTAAGCATCAACCTGATTCGCCAAAAAGCTCGGACTCGGCCTAGGGCTAGGTTGATAACTACCGACACTTCGACCGCTACTGACTTTATAAGCCGAGACATCGTTAACCTGATTATCGACAATAGGGGCCATTGGCAACGCGGTTTGCTGACTGACGACTGGCCGCGGCTGAACTTCATCTAGCTGAACATCAATGGTTTCCACCACCAGCGCTGGCTGCCCCGGCCTTTGCTCAGCCAAGCTACGATGCAAAGCCTGAAACAAAAAGTCATGCACCATTCGCCCTTCCCTAAACCGCACTTCTAACTTAGTCGGGTGAGCATTAACATCAACCAAGGCCGGATCAAGCTCCAAATACAAAACAAACACCGGATGACGACCGTGATACAACACATCTTGATAAGCCTGTTTCACCGCATGAGCCACCAACCGATCTTTAATCAAACGGCCATTGACATAAAAAAACTGCATATCCTGCTGGCTACGGGAAAACGTCGGCTT
>CAMCSF010000123.1 GCA_945877625.1 Methylomonas koyamae
GCTGTTGATCCTCTTGGCCCGACGGGTAGTCAACAGTTAAATTAAAAGCGCGGGATAAGCATGTAGAGCTTGTGGCGGAGTGCTTGCGGACGCGGGTTCAATTCCCGCCGCCTCCACCAAGAATAAGTTTTAAGAGAATCAAGAAAGACCGGAAACCCGCAAGCTGCAAGGCTTAGCGGGTTTTTTATTGTCCAAAGAGAATCAACGAAAAGTAATAACAATCGACAAAAATGTAATAACTCTTGAAAAACCCAGTTATTAAAGTTGGAGTTATTACACTATGGCTGAACATCTTTTAAACGGCGTCGTATTGAGAGCAGTCAAGCCAACCGACAAAGATCAGTTAACAAGTGATAGTGAAGTTACTGGTCAAATCACCCTACGCAGATTCGCGGAATTTTTAAAACTATTGCTAGGTTTGCTTAGAAACATGATTAATTTGGCAAGGGGAACAGTAATCCACTGCGTAACATCAGTTCTTAACCAACAACCATTGCGGCTGCTCAACCCTCTGCAACCAAGCACTAACCGCTAAAGACTGATTTGCCAACAAGCCCTGCGGCATCAAGCCCAATAGCAACACCAACAACGCTGGCACCATCAACAGCAACAACTCGCGCGGTAATAAATCCTGACTGCGTTGCACATCGACTTGTACCACCGGCCCCCAAAAACCTTGGCGGATGTAATTCAGCAAGTAACCAGCACCTAAAACAGCGGCAAACAAGGCCACGAAACTCAGCACCGGCAAGCCTTCGACTACACCCAGCAACATCAACAATTCCGCGACGAAACCATTGCTGCCTGGTACGCCAATGCTGGCTAAAGCGAACAGGAAAAACAAGGTGGTTAAGCGCGGTAAAGGCTTGGCTAAACCGCCGAGATGGACTAATTCATTGCTGCCTAAACGCTGTTCTATCATCCCCGCCAACAACATCAGGCTGCTGGCGATTAAGCCAAAATTCAGCAATTGCATCACCGCACCTTGCAAAGCTTGTTGATTAAAAGCAGCGATGGCCATTACCACCATGCCAACATGACTGATGCTGGCATAGGCTAATAAGCGGCGTAAATTGGTTTGGCGCAGGGCAATTAAAGCCGCGTAAACCAAGGTAATTGCGCCGATAATCGCCAATAACCAACGATGTTGAAACGCTGCTTGCGGCGCTAATGGCAAGGCGAAACGGATGATGCCGTAAAGCCCCAGCTTTAAACCAAGCAATAAAGCGGTTAAATGGGTCGGCGCTTGCATCGCCACGGTCGGCAACCAAGTATGAAATGGCAATAATGGCGCTTTGACCGCGAAGCCCAGCAACAATAAGGCAAACACTAATTGTTGTAGCGCTAAATCCATCGGCGTTGCCAATAACTCCGGCAAGCTAAAACTCCAAACTCCGCCGTGTTGTTGGGCGTAGTTTTGCGCCAGCAAGATAATCGCAAATAACAACGGCGCACCGCCAAACAGCATGAACAAAGTGTATTTATTGGCGGCTTGGCGGCGTTCGGCACCGATGCCCCATAAACCGATTAACAAGAAAATCGGCGGCAAGGTTAATTCCCAAAACAGGAAAAACAGCACTAAATCGGTTGCGGTAAACACGCCAATGGTGACGCTTTCTAATAGCAAGATCAGCGCTAAATGCAAGCGCGTCAACGACTGAACATTTTGCCAACTCGCCAACATGGTCATTAAGGTCAATAAAGCGGTCAACGGCAAAAACCACACTGAAATCCCGTCTACCGCCAATTGATATTGGCTATTTAAACTCGGCAGCCAGCGGTAAGTTTCCTGTAATTGCCAACTGCTATTTTCTGGATCAAAGTAAAACGCCACTAGCAAAGTCAATAACAACTCGATGCCAGCAACGGCCAAAGCCCAGCGCTTAGCTAAATCGCGATTCGACCACGCCGCTATCGACACCGCCCCCAACAACGGCCAAACCAAACATAACGAAAGCAAAGGCAAACTATCATTCATGGGACAAACCGTTATCGTGGTGACTGTGATGTTGAGGGTAATGCTCGCCAATTTCGCGAGCTTCTTGATCGATGTATTTCAACCAAGGCGTGGTGTAAAAACCGGTGGCAATTAACAGACCGCAAATCACCACGGCAATAATCCGCTCTTTAATCACGGGATGATGTTTGGTGCTGTAAGGTTGATGGTGGCGGCGCGGATGGGCGATAAACAAACGTTGAAACGCCCATAACAAAAATGCAGCGCCCAAAACATTACCCAGCAAAATCGCAATCGCGGTTAGCCAGCCGTGTTCTTCAATGGTGCCTTCAATCAATAAATGCGCGGCGTCAAAACCCGGTGTGCCGGGCATTACCATCGTGCTTAACGCCGAAATCATAAACAGCAAAGCCAAGGTCGAGTTGCTCTCAAACAAACCGCCCAAGCGCGGTAAATAAGAAGTGCGGGTGCGTTCGTAAATCAAACCGATGCTAAACATCATCCCCGCCGTCGCTAAGCCATAAGCGATCGATAACAAGATGCTGCCTTCTAAAGCAAAATCGTTAAACGAGAACACACCAATCACCAACATGCCGGTATGGCTAATCACCGCAAACGCCAGCAAGCGGCGAATATTGATTTGCATCAGCGCCAGCAATGCGCCGTAAAAAATCCCGATTAAGCCCAAAGTGACGACAAAATGCGCCCATTGCTCAGCCGCACCTGGCACCAACGGCAAAATAAAGCGAATCAAGGCATAAATCCCCAGCTTTAAACCGTGGATAAAAATCGCCGCACTGGCCGCCGTGCCGTGTTCGGCCAAAGGCGGCAACCAAGCATGAAACGGGAATAGCGGCATCCGCACCGCAAAGCCAAACAGCAATAAAATAAAAATCACCGCTTCGTTGGGAATCGGCAGATTGTGATGTTTTAAGGTCAGCCAATCAAAACTCAACGGCAATCCCTGTTCTGCCAAGCCGAAACTCAATAATAAGAAGCCGACCAAACTCATCAACAACCCCGATGACCAATACTGCAACACCGAGCGCACCACCTGATTACGGCTTTTACCGGTGCCCGCAAACACCGTCAGCAGCATCACCGGAATCAATTCCATCGAACACCAAAACCAGAATTGCAAGGTATTCAAAGCCGCAAAAGCACCAATCAAAATCCCTTGATAAGCCAGCAAACAAGCGACAAACAGCCGATCATGGCGGTGGCGGGTGATCAAGGTATAAACCAAAGCCAGAAAACCTAAAATCGCCGCGAGGGGAATAAACAAAATATTGGTGCCATCAACGCCGACTCGATAACTCAAGCCCAAAAAATCCAAGCTCTCGGCTAAATGTATCCCCGGCGCTTCGGAATCAAACACCCACAATAAATAAGCGCTGAGCAAAACATTCAGCCCCGCGCCAACCAAAGCCAGCTTGATGCCATCTTGATTTTTAGCCCATAACACCAGCGCCATGGTCAGCAATGGCAGAAAAGTTAAAGTGCTTAAAATCGGCAAAAACGCTGCCGCTTGCCAGTAAACCATATCGGTCATCATCAAACTCCCAAAGCCACCAGCAAACTAATCAACACAAACAAGGTGATGTAACGCGGTCTTAATAACAATTGTTCCAAATGATTAGCGGCATGACCCAAACGCCGCCCCAGCTGAATCGAATCGCGGCCAATGCCATACAAAATAAAATGCTGCTCAAACCAATGCAACGCCGCCGCTGTCCATTGGGTTAATTTGCCAGCCAAACCGCTGCCTTGGGCAAATTGGTCTAGCTCGCTTTGCAAATTGGCACCGATTTTTTGCTCTTCCGAATGCGCTAATTCAGCGGCAGTTTTAATCACCGAAGCTGGGGCGGTAAAACACGGATCAATCAAATGATCGTCGATATAACTCATATCTTTAGCTAATTGCTGCACCGGTTTTAGCGCTGCCCAATCCAAAGCCACTTCTAACCATCCCCGTTGCAACGACGCGATAAATGCCCACCGGCAATTGGTCAAAATCGGCGCAACCGGCTTAACCGTGCGGCCTTGGCTGTTGTACAAAATCGATGGCGAGGTTAATAACAAATAACAACGCACCACCGCGTGAGCCGCCAAATGCCAGCTGGCTAATTGCCAAAACCCTAAACCGCATTCAACAAACATCAAACCCAGTTGCGCCGAAATCGCAAAACTGTGGGCGCTTTTAATATCGGTTTGCGTCAAGCCGACAAACACACTGTACAACGCGGTTAAAGCACCAACCGCCACCAACACCATCATCGCTAACGGCGCTTGCTGGAATAAGCCTTGTAATTGAATCAGCAAAAACACCCCCGCATGAATCATTACCCCGCCGTAAAACAAAGCACTAGAAGGCGTCGGCCCTTCCATCGCTCGTGCCAGCCAAGGGCTAAACGGAATTTGCGCTGATTTGGCAAACGCCGCCAAGGCAAAACTCAACGCCAACCAAGTTGCATCGGTTTGTCGCAAATCGACAGCGCCACTGTTAATCGCCGCCCAATCAGCATTTTCCAACCAAGCAAACGCCAAACCAATTGCCAACAGAAAACCACCGTCCCCAATCCGATTAGTCACAAACACTCGGGTGGCATTATGGGCGGCAATTGGACGGTCATACGCATAAGCAATCAACCAATACGAACAGACACCAGCAATTTCCCAGCCGATAAAGGTAAACACCGCATTGGCCGACAACACCAGCAACAGCATCGCCGCGGCAAATAAACTTAAGGTAAAAAACCAGCGATGAAAGCCCGCTTCACGATGCATGTAATTGACCGAAAAACGCATCACCACTAGCAACAACACCGCAAACAAACTCGCCAAAGCCAGATTAAAACCGCCGGTAAACAGTTTGAAACCGATAATGATTTTACTGACCTGTAACCAACTACCGTAGTCGTAAACCTGATTTGTACCAGTTGCCAATCCAGCCAAACTGATTAACAGCGCCAAACTAATAGCGGTTATGGCAATTCGTGACGAAGTTTTTTCGCCAGCTTCGCCGTTAATCCAGCCAAAGAAACTTAAAAAACCGATTATTAATGCTGCTAATAATGGAAATAGAATAACTGTATAAGAAATCATAAAGACTCTGCCCAAAACGTTTTAAGATCAAGGCAATCTTGATTAGCACCAAAAGCAACACTTTCATAATGATTAAATATCTGTTTAACAACAATCCGATATTCATCATTTTCGATTACCATATGTTCAAAAAATGAATATCGCTCAAGCAGCCTTTTATACCCATAAAATAAATCATTACTTCCTAACTTACAATAGCAATTTATAGCAAGCAAATAATAAACATCATTAGACAAGAACGACCTTACCAAACTAGAATATGTTTTTTCTTGGGAAAAATTATCGCAAACATCATCTCTATTTAATTCAGTATTTATAAATTTTAAAACTTGATAAAGAACCCTAAAATACTGACTAACATCCTGTTCTTTAAGAATTATTTCTTTTGCTTCATCTATAGATGAAGCCCCCATAGCTTCATCATAAGAAGCCGACACACTACTCGAATATGAATAGAACAAATTATTAGGAGGTAGGGGTTGGGGAGGAGTATATGTAATTTTATCAAGCAATCTATTGTGTTGACCCAAAAGCGAGAAAAAAGTACTTTCAAACTTTTGAATTTCCAAAATTTTAGCCTGCTCAGCCAATGCCTTAGCGGATTTAGAAAACTCATCCCTTGACAAAGACAATTCTGTTTTATTTAACTGAAAAGTTAATATTAAAAATATAAAACTTAGAAAAGAAAATATCGCCCCAAGAACGCCGCCAAAATAATCGCCTATTTGAGAAAATTTTTCACGAAAAACATCTAACTTACAATCATTATTAACACTATTAATACAAGCATCGCTATCAGGAAAAATACCATTAAAATATTTTAAATAGTGCCAAACAACAACTGCTAAAAAAGCAGAAATAATAACCAGGAAAACCACCCACCAATTGTCTTTGATCCAGTTCCATATCTTCATCAATTACTCCCTTAAAGAGAAAGCTTGTTTAATCAACATCGCCGGCACCGGTTGACTGTCTTGGCGATAACAATCCGGTGAATTGTCACGCATCGGCAAGGCTTGCTCACTGGCTTGCCAAGCGACAAAACCGACGCCGCGCTGAAACACAAAAATCTCGCCAGTGTCTGGGTCTTTGCTAGATAAATGCACCCACCCGCCGCCTATTAGTTCTTGCAAGCTAGGCTGGCGACTGTAGATTTGTTCGAGCACCGAGGTTTTAGCTTCAACAATCATTTGCAAGCGCATCGCTTCGTGAATTTCAATCATTTGCTTGGGTAAACCGGTGCGTAAATCACTACCCGCGCCTTCCATCACCGCAAAAAAGCCGGTGATGTTGTGCGGCACTTTCGAGCCACAACCCAAACGCTCGTTGTTGACGGTGGAAAAGTAATATTCAAGATTGATCCCCGCCCCGACAGGCCCGACCGCCAGCAAAATCCCTTCCAAAATTTTGCCTTCCAAATCTTGAGTGGGATCGTAGGAAATTAAAAACAAACGGCGATCAAAAAACGCGCCTTGAGTTTGCGAACGCCGCCCGACAAAGGCTGCAGCATTGGTGGCATGGCCTAATTCGGGGCGAGCTTGGGAAAAGTCGACGCTGCGCTGCCAAAAATGCCGTAACGCTTGAGCTGGGCTTGGTTGCCGTGGCGCGGAGGCCAAACGTCGGCAGCGTTCGTGTGCTGACATGCGTTGACCGTGTTGCAGTTGCTGGTCAAGCTGCTGGAAGCTGGCTAATCGCTGGGCTGGCAAGCGTTCTAAATCGTAATAAGTAATCGCTTCATCACACGTATTGTGTTCAGCACCGATAAACCAAGTATCCTCAGGAATCACAATCCCCCGCTCCGCCAACAAAGCCCGTACTTCGCGGCGGTTGGCAATCGCGGCAAACAAGCGTGCATTCGGCCCACCGTGGCGACCGCTGCAAGCGCCGCAATCGTAAGCCGATAAATGCGGGTTGTTTTGGCTAATCGAACCGTGACCGAGCAACACCACCCACTCGGCAAAGCCATAAGTTAAACCGGTATTGCGTAAAAATCCGGCCACGCGGTCGGCTTGTTCTTGATCAGTTAAACCTAGCCGTGGTTGTTCTGGGCTGGCAGTGGGCGCTTGATTATCGGCGTTAAACTGCAA
>CAMCSF010000124.1 GCA_945877625.1 Methylomonas koyamae
TTTTGTATGCCCCACAAACCAAATAGCACACAAATCAATACCAAAATGATAGACGCGAATACGCCTTGCACCTTTTCTCTAATCTCTAATAGCATAACCCTGTTCCTAAAACAGATTGAAACCTGAATATTTCAGGCAATGAAAAATAAGCGAGCAAAAAAAAACCCCGAGCCATTCGGCCCGAGGTTTCTGTTTTGGCGGAGCGGACGGGACTCGAACCCGCGACCCCCGGCGTGACAGGCCGGTATTCTAACCAACTGAACTACCGCTCCAAAGTCTGGTGGGTGCTGAGGGGTTCGAACCCCCGACCCTCGCCTTGTAAGGGCGATGCTCTCCCAGCTGAGCTAAGCACCCGACTTAAGAAACACTAGTTTACCGCATCTTTTAAAGATTTACCAGCTTTAAATGACGGAATTTTTGCAGCTTTAATCGTAATCTCTTCTTTAGTACGTGGATTACGACCTTTACGCTCTGCTCTTTCTTTAACATCAAAGGTTCCAAAGCCAACCAAAGCAACAGAATCACCAGCTTTCAAGGCGCCTTCAACCGCTTTAATAAAACCATCCAAAGCACGTCCAGCATCAGCTTTAGTCAACTGTGATGCACTTGCGATTGCATCGATAAGCTCAGATTTATTCATTTATTTCCCCTTAGGATTGTTAAGTTAATTATTGTAAGCAAACAAGCTGTAAATCTTGCGCTGCAAATCAGTTCTCCTGCAACCGATTCACAATCCCCATATTCGGGGTAAGCATTTATAACAACCGCCTACTGGCCGTGTCAAGCCTAACTATCTTGATATAGCGCGATAGTTACATAGCTTTTTTTAGTTAATGGGCAACGACCTTTCGACTCGTTGCGTCCTTTTTCGTAGCTGCTTTTTCGCCTGCTTCAACCACGACCAATGGCGTTGGCATAGACTGCAAGGCAATTTCCAAAACTTCATCAATCCAACGTACTGTTTTAATAGTCAAATTCTGCTTAATGTTAGCGGGAATTTCGACCAAATCCTTTTCGTTTTCACTAGGAATCACAACTGTCGTAATACCACCGCGATGAGCAGCCAATAATTTTTCTTTTAACCCACCGATAGGTAGCACTTCGCCACGTAAAGTAATCTCACCCGTCATCGCCACATCAGAACGCACAGGAATCTGGGTCAAAGCAGAGACAATTGCGGTACACATTCCTATACCTGCGCTGGGTCCATCTTTTGGAGTAGCGCCTTCTGGAACGTGAATATGAATGTCATTTTTCTGAAACACTTCATTATCAATACCCAAAACCTGAGCACGACTTCTCACTACAGTCACAGCCGCCTCAATTGACTCTTTCATCACATCGCCAAGCTTACCTGTCGATAACTGCTTACCTTTACCTGGCATAACAGCAGTTTCTATCGTCAATAATTCACCGCCGACTTCAGTCCAAGCTAAACCGGTAACCTGACCAATTTGGTCTTTATCTTCTGCAATACCATAATTAAAGCGACGAACACCTAAATAGTTATCTAAGTTTTTATCTGTAACTGTAACCTTGGTTTTTTTAGCTTTTAACAACAAATCCTTCACTACTTTGCGACAGATTTTCGAAATCTCACGCTCCAAACTTCTAACCCCTGCCTCGCGTGTGTAATAACGAATAATGTCAATCACAGCAGCTTCGGAAATATGCAACTCAGAAGTCGCTAAACCGTTGTTTTTAATTTGTTTAGGAATCAAAAAGCGAGTCGCAATGTTTGATTTTTCATCTTCTGTGTAACCAGACAGACGAATCACTTCCATCCTATCCATTAGAGCTGGCGGGATGTTCATGCTATTCGCTGTTGCCACAAACATGACATCCGACAAATCAAAATCGACTTCTAAATAATGATCAGCAAAAGCATGATTTTGTTCAGGATCCAAAACCTCCAACAACGCTGATGCAGGATCACCGCGAAAATCTGCAGCCATTTTGTCAATTTCATCCAATAAAAACATTGGGTTACGCGTTTTTATTTTAGAAAGATTTTGCAAAATCTTACCCGGCATAGAGCCAATATAGGTACGTCTATGGCCTCTAATTTCAGCTTCATCTCTTACGCCACCTAAAGCCATGCGTACATATTTGCGATTGGTAGCGCGGGCAATTGATTGCCCTAAAGAAGTTTTACCAACACCTGGAGGCCCGACTAAACACAGAATTGGCCCTTTCAACTGCTTAACCCTTTGCTGAACAGCTAAGTATTCAAGAATACGTTCTTTAACCTTATCTAAACCATAGTGCTCAGCTTCTAAAACCTGTTCAGCAACTTTTAAATCATGACGAACTTTGGTTTTCTTTTTCCAAGGCACATTGACCATCCAGTCAATGTAATTGCGCACCACAGTCGCTTCTGCCGACATAGGCGACATCATTTTTAACTTATTGAGTTCGGCGAGCGCTTTAGTTTTAGCCTCAGCCGACATACCTGCGGCATTAATTTTCTTTTCTAGCTCATCAATTTCATTACTGGCATCCTCCATATCGCCCAGTTCTTTTTGAATCGCCTTCATTTGTTCGTTCAAATAATATTCGCGCTGATTCTTTTCCATTTGTTTCTTAACGCGACCACGAATTTTTTTCTCCATTTCTAGGAGATCAACTTCGCCTTCCATTAAGCTCATCAAGTTTTCCAAGCGCTTAACTACATCGGTCATTTCCAACATAGATTGCTTTTCTTCAACCTTAAGCGCCATATGAGCGGCCATGGTATCGGCTAATCGACCTGGATCATCAATACCATTTAATGAATTTAAAACTTCAGGTGGAATTTTGTTATTCAGTTTGACGTATTGATCGAATGAATTAATTGCTGTGCGCTGTAAAACATCTAATTCTTGATCTGAAACATTGATTTCATCATCCAACTCAACCACGCCTGCAGCACAGTAGCCATTTAACTCTTGATAATGAATCACTGAACAACGTTGACTACCTTCAACCAAAACTTTAACCGTACCATCCGGCAATTTCAGTAACTGCAAGATATTTGCCAAAGTACCAACCTGATATAAATCATCAAAAATCGGCTCATCAACGTCCGCTTGCCTTTGTGCCACCAATAGCACTTGTTTATCTTGACGAATCGCGGCATCTAACGCCTCTATCGACATCCCTCTGCCAACAAATAACGGAATTACCATGTGCGGATACACCACAACATCGCGCAATGGCAAAACGGGAATCAAATCATCTTTATTTAACTGTGTCATTTCGTTCGTTTCCTTTAACAGGATCTCAATAGATTACGATAGTATCCTACATGAGGGCGATTGAATAGAAAACAAGGGTTTTAAAAATCAGGCATAAAAAAAGGGCTTATAAAAAGCCCTTTTAAGTTAAATCAATTACTTGGGAAATTCAGAATTTAAGACTCTGCAACCGCCCGAGTTTGTTCTGATTCATACACTATAATCGGTTCTGATTTGCCATGAATCACGCTTTCATCAATAACTACTTTTGAAATTTTGTCATTAGATGGCAGTTCATACATCGTATCTAACAACACATTCTCAACAATTGTTCTCAAACCGCGAGCACCGGTTTTTCTTTCCATTGATTTTTTAGCTATTGCAGACAAAGAATCATCTCTAAACTCTAAATCAGCGCCTTCCATTTCAAACAAATGTTTATATTGCTTAATCAATGCGTTTTTAGGTTCTGTCAAAATTCGAATTAATGCCGCTTCGTCTAACTCTTCCAATGTTGCGACCACAGGCAAACGACCAACAAACTCAGGAATTAAACCATATTTAATTAAATCTTCTGCTTGAACCTCTGCGAATAATTCACCAACATTTTTGGTTTCGTCTTTACTTTTAACTTCAGCAGAAAAACCGATTCCACCTTTGATATTGCGATTTTTAATTACTTTATCTAAGCCGGCAAATGCACCGCCAACGATAAATAAAATATTAGCCGTATTAACCTGAACAAAATCTTGTTGTGGATGCTTGCGGCCACCTTCTTTCGGTACCGAAGCCACGGTACCTTCAATCAGCTTTAATAAAGCCTGTTGAACACCTTCACCGGAAACATCACGAGTAATCGATGGGTTATCAGATTTGCGAGTGATTTTGTCAATTTCGTCAATGTAAACAATGCCAGTCTCAGCTTTTTCTACATCGTAATCACATTTCTGCAAAATTTTAAGAATAATACTTTCAACATCTTCACCCACATAACCTGCTTCAGTCAGGGTAGTTGCATCAGCAATTGTGAAAGGCACATCCAATAATCTCGCCAAAGTTTCTGCCAGTAAGGTTTTACCTGAACCGGTTGGCCCAATCAGCAAAATATTACTTTTACCCAATTCGACGTCAGTTTTTTTAACGTTGCTGCGCAACCGTTTATAGTGATTGTAGACAGCGACCGCTAAAATTTTCTTAGCTTTATCTTGGCCAATGACGTAATTATCAAGCTCTTGCTTAATTTCTTTTGGCTTAGGTAAAGAAGGTGAAGTGGTTGTACTTTGTTCTTCAAGTAACTCATCTTTAATAATGTCGTTACAAAGTTCTACGCATTCATCGCAGACATAAACCGAAGGCCCAGCAATTAATTTGCGCACTTCATTTTGGCTTTTGCCGCAAAAAGAGCAGTAAAGCAATTTTTCATCGTCTTTACTGTTTTTATCTTTACTCATGGATAGCTCCCATCGCACACCACTCAGGTTTATTCAAATAAATAATTGAATAAACCTAAATTTAACATTCGATTAATCAATCTGCTTATTATGCAAAACTATTAAGCAGTTCGACTACTTAAGACCTTATCGATTAAACCGTATTCGACAGCTTGTTCGGCACTCAAAAAATTATCTCTATCGGTATCTTGTTCAATTTTACTCAGTGGTTGACCGGTATGATGTGCCAAAACAGCATTCAATTTGTCACGAATTAATAAAATTTCACGAGCATGAATATCAATATCAGAGGCTTGCCCCTGAAATCCGCCTAAAGGCTGATGAATCATCACTCGTGAATGCGGCAAACAATAACGTTTGCCAGCTGCACCACCCGCCAATAACAAAGCCCCCATACTAGCCGCCTGACCAATACACATGGTACTAACATCGGGTTTGATAAATTGCATAGTGTCATAAATAGCCATCCCAGCAGTTACAGAACCACCAGGAGAATTGATATAAAGATGAATATCTTTATCTGGATTTTCAGACTCTAAGAATAATAATTGAGCAACAACCAGATTGGCCATGTAATCCTCAACCTTACCGACCAAGAAGATGACACGTTCTTTTAATAATCGCGAATAGATATCGAACGAACGCTCTCCGCGCGCGGTCTGTTCAATCACCATCGGCACTAAGCCACCTGCGGCTTGTGGCTCTGTCATTCCTTGCATAGCATTTCGGATATACATTATTGGCCTCTGAAATTATTGTTTTTCCATTACATCGCTGAAACCGACAGTTTCATCGCTAACTTTTGCTTTGCTAACCACCCATTCAACCGCTTGATCTTCCATTACCATTTGTTGAACATCATTCAAACGTTTTTTATCTGCGTAATACCAGTTGATTACATCTTCTGGTTTTTCATAGCTTTTCGCCATATCTTCAATCACTGAACGCACTTTTTCGTCGTCAATTTTGATTTCGTTTTGGCTAATGATTTCACCTAACAGCAAACCTAAAGTCACACGACGTTTGGCTTGGTTTTCAAACATATCTCTTGGCAACTGCAAATCTTCCAATTTCAAACGCATTTTTTGCGCGCGCTCTGCATAAGGTTGCATCAATGCTTGAATCTCTTGATCAATTAACGCATTAGGTACGGTGATGTCGACCTTTTCGTATAAAGCATCCATTACGTTGTTTTTAAGTTTATTTTTTAAACCTTGTAACAACTCTCTTTCCATATTAGCTCTAACGTCGGCACGGAAACTATTAACATCGCCATCTTCTACGCCATAGGCTTTAATAAATTCTGCATCCAATTCAGGTAATGCTGGTTCTTCAACTTTAACTAATTCAATTTCGAATTCAGCGGTTTTACCAGCCAATTTTTCACTGTTATATTTTTCTGGGAACACGATAGAAAAGGTTTTATTGTCACCTGCAGCTAAACCTTTTAATTCGTCTTCAAAACCAGGGATCATTTGTTGACCACCAATTTCAACAGCATAATTCTCGACTTTGCCATCGGTGAAATTTTCACCTTCAGAAGTACCCGCAAAATGGATAGTTACGCGATCCTGTGCCTGTGATTTACGCTCAACCTCAACCCAAGTTTTCTTTTGTTGTCTTAATTTTTCAATCATTGCTTCAACATCAGCATCGACAACAGTTGCAGATGGGCGGCTGATTTCTAAATTAGCAACAGCATCTAAACTAACTTCAGGATAAACTTCAAACTCTGCGATATATTCAAAACCATCTTCTTTATCAACAGGTTGTAGATTAGGATAACCCGCTGGCGATAAATCTTGTTGTTGCAATGCTTCGAAGTAAGTCGATTGAATTAAATCACCAGTAACGTCACTTTTAACTCTATCACCATAAAGTTTCTTTACCATACTAACTGGCACTTTTCCTTGACGGAAACCATCAACCTTAACTTCCCGAGCTAGTTTTTTAAATTGCGCATCCATCTTTTCTTGAACAACAGACTCAGGGATACTGACAGTCATTTTTCGGCTTAATTCTGATGTCTTCTCGACAGAAACTTGCATTACATTACCTCAAAAAATATAGGGGGAAGATTTATTGAATAGGGGACAGACACTTTTAAATATGGTAAAGACCACATGTTTTTAAGCGATAATCAGATAGTATAAATAAGATAGGTGACTCTAAAATCGCTTAATTTAACACGCTATTATATTTGCACGAGCTTACTCAAGCAATAGGATAAGCAAAAAATGCACCATATTAACTGTGATTAAAAAATCGTAGTCGAAAAAAAAGCCCGTTTATTGCTAAACGGGCTTTTTAAATAAGAGCTTGGCGATGACCTACTTTCACATGGCAACCTGCCACACTATCATCGGCGCAAAGCGGTTTCACTTCCGAGTTCGGGATGGGATCGGGTGGTTCACGCTCGCTAT
>CAMCSF010000125.1 GCA_945877625.1 Methylomonas koyamae
GCTTGCGGTTTAACGCAAACATGGCCGCTGTTATTGATCGAAAAATAACCATTACCCCATTGCTGAATGGCATACAGTTGTTTTGATTGTTCAATCGACCATGGTTGTGTTTGCACGAATGCTCCGGCTACTGTCATAAAGAGTGCAAAATTCTAAAGTATAATGATGAAACTTATATGACTTTTTGAGGATTTCTCATGCTTGACGCACAATGGTTTAGTGAACCACTCGAATCTGATGGCTCTGCCTTCTCGTTAAAAATCAAACGTAAACTCCATGAAGAACAATCGGAGTTTCAATTTTTGGAAA
Organism: Methylomonas koyamae; assembly: GCA_945877625.1. GTDB lineage: Bacteria > Pseudomonadota > Gammaproteobacteria > Methylococcales > Methylomonadaceae > Methylomonas > Methylomonas koyamae_C. Next base: position 310 of record CAMCSF010000125.1, read on the forward strand.
TTTACGAGACTGAGCACTTCGGTAATTTGATGGTCATCGACGGCTGCACCATGGTGTCTACCCGCGATAATTTCTTTTACCATGAAATGATCAGCCACCCGGTGCTGTACACCCATCCAAATCCTAAAAATGTCTTGATTATCGGTGGCGGTGACTGCGGTACTTTGCGTGAAGTGTTAAAACATCCAGGCGTTGAACGCGCCGTGCAAATCGACATCGACGAGCGCGTGACGCGTTTAGCGGAAATCTACTTCCCAGAATTATGCGAATCTAACAACGACCCTCGCGCTGAATTGAAATTCATCGACGGTATCAAATGGGTCAAAGACGCCGCGCCAAACAGCATCGACATTATCATCGTTGATAGCACCGACCCAGTCGGCCCAGCCGAAGGTTTATTCTGCGCGGAATTTTATAAAGACTGCTTCAAAGCCTTAACTGAAAACGGCATCGTGGTTCAACAAAGCGAATCACCGTTGTTGCATATGAAAATTTTGGCCGAAATGCGTGGTGAAATGCAGGTTGCGGGTTTTAACCATCACCAAACGGTGTTCTTCCCACAATGCATCTACCCATCAGGCTGGTGGAGCGCGACGATGGCCAGCAAATCAGCTTTTGCACCATTCCGTGAGCAAGATGCAGCTAATAAAGGCTTCGAAACGGTTTATTACAACAGCGAAATCCACAAAGCCAGCTTGGCAATGCCGGAGTTTTTTAAGAAGGCGTTTGCTAAGTAATTTTCAAGGTTAGTTTCTTGCCAAGGCTGAAAGGATTGAGTCATAGACAGCGGTTTTATTAGCACAATGTCTATGGCTCATTATCTGTATTGACTTTGTAAATACCTGAAATTTATTATATGGATGTTCAATTTGAGAAAAATGGTGTGACTTTTGTGTGGGATCTACGCAAATCAGCTATCAACTCAAATAAACATGGAATAAGCTTCGAGCAAGCAACTGCGGCATTTTTTGATCCATTTTTAAAATTAGTTGATGCTAGTCGTAATGGTCAATCCCGAGATGCAATTCTTGGTTACGATGATGAGGGGCGGTTGTTATTTGTTGTTCATCTTGATGTTGAAAATGACTTTATTCGCTTAATTTCTGCTAGAAAAGCGACCACTGCGGAGCGTAATCACTATGATTTCTGACACACTGAAAAAACGATTGGTTAAAGATAGACCTATGACATCAATCACCTTGAGAATTCCGGTGGATGTCGTCGAATCAATGAAGCTTATTGCGCCTTATAAAGGTTTTTCTGGCTATCAAGCATTACTAAAGTCCTACATTGGCGAGGGTTTGCGTAATGATGAAGCATTAATGGCTAGTAACAAAGAAGCGAAATTAATTGCAGCCTTAAAGAAGCTGGGGGTTTCAGATAGTTTGATTGAACAAGCAACTCGAGAAGCCGCTTAATCATTCAACACTTGCTTTTGCCGCTTATTCGCCACTCGCAGTTTCTCAGATTCAGTTCCTTGTTTTTGCAAAAACAGCAGCTTACCTTTTTCACCGCTACGCTGAAAATCCGCAGCTAATGCCGTTTCCGCATCGGCAGCTGAAATCAGCAAAGTGTCAGTCATCGCCACAAACACCAATTCAAACAAACGCTTCAAAGCGATTTTCCAAGTGCTACCGGCTAAAACATACAGCGCATCACTCAGCTGCAAAAACCGTTCAAAAGGCTGATCCGCAAAAATCAGCGGCAGGCTGCCACTAAACCGCCCCGAGTTACCAATCAAATCCCAATAACGCGCAAAGCGATTCAAGCGTTGCAGCGTGGCAAAATCCATCTCGCGAGTGCTAAGTACCGAATACGGTGGATTAGGGTCATAGCGCATTTGATAATGGTCGCTATGGCGGTTGATCGGTGCGCCGCGTAAGCGTTTTAAAATCCCGACTTGGATTTCTTGTGGGTTTAACTCGACTAATTGATTAAAACTGTCAGCAAAACCACCCAGCGTATCGCCCGGTAAACCAACAATTAAATCCGCGTGGATATGGGCTTGAGAATGTTGCTGTAGCCAGCGCAAATTATCTTTAGTTTTAGCGTTGTCTTGTTTGCGGCTGATTAATTGTTGAATGTCAGGATCAAAAGTTTGTATCCCCACTTCAAATTGCAACATCCCAGCTGGAAATTGCTGAATCGCTAGTTTCAGACGTTCCGGCAAATGATCGGGAATCACTTCAAAATGTAGATATAAATCATCACTCAACCGTGCGAGGAAAAATTCCAAAATTGCCACGCTGGTATCGACTTTTAGATTAAAAGTGCGGTCGATAAATTTAAAATGCCGCGCGCCGCGTTGATGCAAAATCGCCATCTCCTGTAAAAACGCTTCCAGTGGAAACGGCTTGGCAGTGGTGTCCAAAGACGATAAACAAAACTCACATTTAAACGGACAGCCACGCGAGGCTTCGATATAGGTAATCCGCTGGCGAATATCGGTGTCGGTGTAAAAAGGGTAGGGCGAGGCGAGTGCTGGTAAAGCCGCCGCTTCGCCGGTCATGATTTTCTCGGCTGGCGCTTGAGCATCCAGCCATTGCTGGCATAGCTTGGGAAAACTGATTTCGCCGTTACCGGTAATAATGTAATCGGCTAACTCGGCAACCGCTGGTAAATCCGGTGGATGACTCACTTCTGGCCCACCCAAAACAATACAAATCTGCGGCGCGACTTGTTTAATAATCGCCACCACCGCGCTGATTTCGGCGACGTTCCAGATATAAACCCCAAAACCGATAATCTTGGCTTGTTGCTGTAATAACTGTTCGGCAATTTCAATCGGCCGCTGATTAATACTAAATTCCAGCAACTCGGTTTGATGCTGCAATTCGCCTAAATTGGCATACAGATAACGCAAGCCAAACGCGGTATGAATATAACGGGCATTAAGAGTGGTGATAACGATGTTAGCCATTTACAGATAAGCGCAAACTAAACCAACAAACACCGCCAAACCAAACCAGTTGTTATTCAAAAAAGCTTTAAAACACTTGGGTTTGTCGAAATTAAAAATCAATATTTGTTGGTAAACCGAAAACCCCGAGGCCACCGCTAAACCCGCGTAATAAGGCCAAGCCAATTGCTGCATCCAGCCAACGCTAATTAATAAAGCCATGATGATAATTTGCAAACTGGCGGTAATTTCCCGCACCCGTTTGCCAAACAAAATCGCCGTCGATTTGACGCCAATTTTTAAATCATCCTCAATATCGACCATCGCATACATAGTGTCGTAAACCAGCGCCCACAACAGCACCGCCAAATACAAAATCCAGCCGACGAGAGGAATCTCGCCCGTCACTGCCGCAAACGCCATTGGCACCGCAAACCCAAACGCCGCGCCTAAATAAGCTTGTGGCAAATGGGTAAAGCGTTTCATAAACGGATAGCTGGCGGCTAAAAACGCGCCGACAAATGACAAGGCTATGGTTAAGCCGTTCATCAACAACACCAAGCCAAATGCGGTTAAACACAACACCGCGAACACGACCAAAGCTTCTTTTGGGCTAACTTTACCCGCCGCGATAGGGCGTAATTTGCAGCGATCAACGTGCGGATCAAAATCACGGTCAGCGTAATCGTTAATCACACAACCGGCTGCGCGCATCAAAGTCACGCCTAAGCTGAACACTAGCAAGGTCAACCCATCAGGCATCCCGCCCGCCGCAATCCATAAAGCCCACAAAGTAGGCCAGAGTAAGATAAAAATGCCGATAGGTTTATCGAAACGGGCGAGAATCCAGTATTGTTGTAATCTGTCAAACAACATAATTAGTGACCGCTCTTATCCTTAATCGTCTGAATAATCGAAGTCGTTGAATGCCCTTCAATAAACGACAAAATCTTCACTTCGCCACCATTCGCCAACACGCTTTCGTGGCCAGCAATGCTGGTAATATCGGTGTAATCGCCGCCTTTGACCAGAATATCCGGTAATAATTGGTCGATGACTTGTTTAGGTGTGTCCTCTTCAAATTCCACCACCCAATCCACGCATTCCAAAGCCGCCAGCATTTCCATCCGGTGATCGAGCTTGTTCACTGGGCGTTGTGGGCCTTTTAGGCGTTGAACCGAAGCGTCGCTGTTGACCAACACTACCAAGCGGTCGCCCAAGGTTTTCGCTTGTTGCAGATAACGAACGTGACCAGGGTGGAGGATGTCGAAACAGCCGTTGGTAGCGACGATTGTTTCACCCGCTAGTTTGGCGGCTTGGCGTTGTGCTAATAAGGTGTCTAGTCTGCAAACCCCTTGATGATCAGCGCGTGAGCCGTGTAAAGCGGTGTTTAATTCTTCGGTGTTAACCGTTGCGGTGCCGAGTTTGCCAACCACGATGCCGGCGCCAATGTTGGCTAATTGCGTCGCTTCGGCCAGTGATTTTTTCGCGGCCAAGCTGGCGGCTAATACGGAAATCACCGTATCACCTGCACCGGTAACATCAAACACTTCACGGGCATGAGTCGGTAAATGTAGCGGTGCTTGATCTTGGCTGAGTAAAGTCATGCCGTGTTCGCCACGAGTGACCAGCAAAGCTTGCAAATCATGTTCAGCGATTAAATTTAAACCGCGCTCAACGATTTGTTGTTGATCAGCGCAACGACCCACCACCGCTTCAAATTCGCTGAGATTGGGGGTGATTAAAGTCGCATGTTGATAAATCGAAAAATCGCTGCCTTTAGGATCAACCAATACCGGTTTGTTCAATTGCTTGGCCAGTTTGATGAAGTTTTGCACTTGGCTTAGCGTGCCTTTGCCGTAATCAGACAAAACCACCACTTGCGATTGCATCAATTCAGCATGAAAACTGTGTAGCAAATGCTCACTATCGACAGCGTGGAAACCATCTTCAAAATCCAATCGTATCAATTGTTGATGACGGCTCATCACCCGCAGTTTGGTGATGGTCGGGTAGTTTTCAATCGCTTCAAATAAACACAAAACCCCCGCGTCTTTTAACAAAGCTTCCAAAGCCTGCGCCGGTTCATCTTGACCGACAAAACCCAGCAACGACGCTTTAGCACCTAAAGCCGCAATGTTTAACGCTACGTTGCCAGCACCGCCCGCGCGTTGTTCATTGTCTTTAACGTGAACCACCGGAACTGGCGCTTCGGGGGAAATTCGGGAAGTAGCACCGTGCCAATAACGGTCTAACATTAAGTCGCCGACCACTAAGACACGAGCGTTGGCGTAATTAGGTAATTGCATAGCTTTACACGCGGGTTTGTAAAAACAGGGTGCTATTATAACGGCTTGTTTCGATTCACAGGCCAGTAAACCATGAGCGTTATCATCTACCACAACCCCCGCTGCACCAAATCACGCCAGACTTTGCAATTGCTACAAGATAAAGGTTTGCAAATTGAAGTGATTGAATATTTAAAAACCCCGCCGACCGCCCATCAATTAAACGAGATTGTCAGCAAACTAGGTATCACGCCCAGACAGTTACTACGCAACAAAGAAGCCGAATATAAAGAGCATGGTTTGGATGATTTATCCTTATCCGATGAAGCGATTATTGCCGCGATGGTGCGCGTGCCAAAATTGATTGAACGGCCGATTGTATTGGCGAATGGCAAGGCGGCAATTGGCCGACCACCGGAAGCTGTTTTAGCGATTTTGGAATAGGTGAGCTGATGACAAAAATTTTAATCCTTTACTACAGCCGCAACGGCAGTACTGCAAAAATGGCTCAACAAATTGCCCGTGGTGTCGAATCTGTGGCTGGCGCTGAAGCGGTGTTACGCACAGTGCCGGAAATTTCCGCGCTGAGTGAAAAAGTCGCCGACAGCATTCCCACCTCCGGTGCGCCCTATGTCAGCTTGCAAGATTTGCAAACCTGCGATGGCCTAGCGCTAGGCAGCCCCACTCATTTCGGCAATATGGCCGCACCGTTGAAATACTTCATCGACAGCACCACCGGCTTGTGGCTATCGGGCGCATTATCAGGCAAACCCGCCGGCGTATTTACCTCAACCGGCAGTATGCACGGCGGCCAAGAAACCACGTTATTGTCGATGATGCTGCCGTTAATGCATCACGGCATGATGTTGATGAGTTTGCCGTGTAACGAAATCGCTCTCCGCGAAACCGTCACTGGCGGCACACCCTATGGCCCTAGCCACCGCGGCGAAACCGATGAACAACTTAGCGAACATGAAAAACGCTTGTGTTGGGTGTTGGGGGAAAGGTTGGCGAAGGTGGCGGTCGTGTTGAAAAATAGTTAAATATCAGCCAGTTAAAAACCAGGTATTCGGAAGATTGGAATTCAACTCAAACTAATGCCGAGGTGTTGGATTTATTCAAGGGGCTAGATGATGAAATTATTGCTTGATACTTGCATTAATCTAAAAATCACACCGACAACAAGCCCTTAAGTTCAGGAATACACGATCCACAGCCGGTTCCTGCACTCAAATAAGTACCGATTTCGGTAACAGTTGTGATTTGATGGGTTTTAATCGCCTCGCAGATAGTTTTTTCACCGACATTGAAACAAGCGCATACGGTTCGGCCGCAATCGACATCATCTTTTGCTGGGCGGCCGCTTAATAGATTAAGGCGTTGTTGGCGACTGAGTTGCTGTTCTGCAAACAAACTCGATAGCCAATTTAATTCCGGTAAATTGCCCTTGCTAGACACGAACAGACAAAAATCTAAGCGCTGATGCTTGAATCTTGCATAACGATAATCGCCGCTGGCCGAGTCTTGATAATAGGAAACATCTTCAGTTTGTTGGTCTTTTAAGTGCAAAGCAGCTAAGTCAGCAGTTGCTT
>CAMCSF010000126.1 GCA_945877625.1 Methylomonas koyamae
TTTTATTGGCATGGTATTTGCTCTATTGCAACTGATTGTTGTGCCAATACAAAAAGTGTTGGCTAAATCGGATTTGTTAACTGAAATGAGGATTTGCCCTTGATTAAATCAAAAAACAAACTTGCTACTGCAGTTTTGGCTTTGCCAACGTTACTAATCAGCAACCAAGATGCCATTGCTGCCGATAAAACCCAAGAGGAACCAACGGTTTTAGAGAAAGTGGTTGTTACCGATAAACGAACCGATGCTAATACTTTGACAACCACAGAAATTACCTCGGCTGAAATTAGCGCTAAACAAGCGCAAGTCTCTGATACAGCTAAGTTGTTGGAAGATATTCCAGGAGTTAGTTTTCAATCGGCGGGTGGTGTGTCGTCATTACCGATTATTCACGGTTTGAACGACGACAGAGTCAAAATTGACATCAACGGTATGACCATCCCATCGGCTTGTGCTAACCACATGAACCCGCCGTTGTCATACATTGATCGTACCAATGTTGGCAAAATTACTGTTATGCAAGGCGTAACACCGGTCAGTATGGGCGGAGACAGTATTGGTGGCACTATCGTTGTCGAATCAGCTGCGCCAGTGTTTGCGGAACCAGGCAAAGATATTTTGCTAAACGGTAAAGCATCCGCTTTTTATCGCAGTAATGGTGATGCGTTTGGTGGCAGTATCGCCGCCGGTATAGCGAATCAAAATGTTCGCTTGGATTACACCGGTTCACACACGGAAAGTATGAATTATAACGATGGTAATGGTAATGATGTTAAATCCAGTGCCTATGAAAATCAAAATCATGCGGCTGGTTTGTCGTTCAAATTCGATAACCATTTAGTCGAAATTAAAGGTGGTCAGCAACATATTCCATTCCAAGGTTTTCCTAATCAACGAATGGACTTAACCAATAACGACAGTATTTTTGGCAATATTCGTCATAAAGGCACTTTTGATTGGGGTACTTTGGAAAGTAAGCTGTATCTGGAGAATACCAGTCATAGTATGAATTATTTAGATGATAAGTTTAATGGACCTGGTTCTACCATGGGGATGATGGGACATATGCCACTAATGCCTATGGAAACTCGTGCCAGAAACTTGGGTTACAAAGTACAGGCAGAAATTCCATTGCGAGAACAAGATACATTAAGAATCGGCAATGAATTTCATAGTAATAAAACTAATGATTTTTGGCCGCCAGTACCTGGCACAGGGATGGCACCAAATACATTTGTTAATCTTAATAATGCTACGCGTGACAGAGTTGGAACTTTTGCTGAATGGGAAGCTAATTGGAGTTCTGAATGGAAAACATTATTAGGTTTACGTTATGACCATACAAATTCTGATACCGGCAATGTTCAGGCTTACAAAACATCGGGTGATACGGTCAATGCCTTAAGTGGTAGTGACGCTGCGCGTTTTGCAAGTGCTTCTGTATTTAATGCTAAAGATCATGAGCGTAATTTTGATACTTTTGACGTAACAGCTTTAGCTCAATTTACGCCTAACCAACTGAGCCAATATGAATTTGGCTATTCACGAAAAAACCGTGCTCCTGGTCTCTATGAACTTTACCCATGGAGTAATAGTGGAATGATGATGACCATGATTGGTACTTTTGGTGATGGTAATGGATATATGGGGAACCTTAACTTAAAAAATGAAACTGCTCATAACATAAGTTTTTCTGCCAATTTCCATGATCCCAAAAATAATGCTTGGGAAATCAAAGCTACGCCATACATTAGTTATGTTGAAAATTTCATTGATGCTGATAGATGTACTTTGGCTAACTGTGGAACCGTATCTAACAATGGTGTTGGACGATTTAACTATTTGACCTTTGGTAACCATGATGCTCGTCTTTGGGGAGCTGACTTATCAGGAAGAATGGATTTATTTAATGATAAGACTTTGGGGCAATTTGGAACTCATACCAATATGAGTTATGTCAGAGGCGAACGTATGGATGGTGGCAACTTGTATCATATGATGCCATTCAACCTTAAGCTTGGCTTGGATCATAAATTACAAGGTTGGAAAAACTTGATAGAAATGCAGTTTGTTGATGGTAAAGATGATGTTCAGCAAATTCGTAATGAATTAACTACACCGTCTTATATTTTGCTCAACGCAAAAACTGGATACCAATGGAAAAATTTAAGTATTGATGTTGGTCTCGATAATGTACTTGATAAACAGTATTACCACCCTTTAGCTGGCGCTTATTTAGGCAATTACTATGCTATGTCATTACCGTCTAATTCAACAGGTATTAGAAGTAATACTGCTAATGTCCCTGGCATGGGCCGTTCCGTATTCGTCGGTATGACGTTAACTTACTAAATCTCTTCCTAAAACAAAGCCTCTTGTCGATTCACATTAACAAGAGGCTTTTTAGTTTAAACATCAATCCAATGTCGCACCGTCACGCAGTGTGGCATTTTCTTAGATACAACTGATTATTTCGATTTAGCCAAAAGCTTTGGTTAAATCGTATGTGTTCACCGAAACAAGGATTTATCTATGATTAAATCAAAAAATAAACTTGCAACAGCTGTGTTAGCGTTGCCCAGTCTGTTAATCGCTAACCAGGATTCAATAGCGGCTGATAACGCTCAGGAAGAGCCAACTGTATTAGAAAAAGTGATGGTGACGGATAAAAAACCGGCTCCTAACGCTTTAACGGTAACTGAAATTTCTCAAGATGAAATAACCAGCAAACAAGGACAAGTGTCTGATACTGCGAGATTATTGGAAGATACCGCAGGGATTAGTTTATATGGCGGTGGTGGGGTTTCTGCCTTGCCGGTGATTCACGGCCTGAATGATGACCGAGTCAAAATTGACGTCAATGGTATGACCATTACCTCAGCTTGCGCCAACCACATGAACCCACCGTTGTCGTATATCGACCGGACTAATGTTAGCAAAATTACCATTATGCAAGGCATTACCCCAGTCAGCATGGGCGGCGATAGCATTGGCGGGACGATTTCTGTGCAATCCCCTGAGCCAGTGTTTGCTGAACCCGGTAAAGATATTTTGCTTAATGGTAAAGCGTCGACTTTTTACCGTAGCAATGGCGATTCGTTTGGTGGCAGTATCGCGGCAGGGGTGGCGAATCAAAATGTGCGCTTGGATTACACCGGTTCGCACACGGAGAGTGGTAATTACAACGATGGTAATGGCAACGATGTTAAATCCAGCGCCTATGAAAATCAAAATCATGCGGCGACTTTATCGTTTAAAACCGACAATCATTTAGTGTCTATTAAAGGTGGCCAACAACATATGCCATTCCAGGGATTTCCGAATGCGCGTATGGATATGACCAATAATGACAGTATTTTTGGCAATATCATGCACAAAGGTAGTTTTGATTGGGGGACTTTGGAAAGTAAGTTTTATTATGAAGATACTCGTCACAGTATGGATATTGGTGAAGATAAACATAATCGTTATCTGGACGCGAATGGCGGTGGTAGTTTTGCCTATCCTAATGACAGAATGCCAATGGAAACCAGTGGCAGAAATTTAGGTTATAAAATTCAAGCCGAAATTCCGTTTAGCTCGCGCGATACCTTTAGAGTGGGTAACGAGTTTCACAGCAATAAAATTAATGACTGGTGGCCAGCAGTTCATACCAATACGGTTAATCCTGGATTACCTTTAAATCAGGCAGGTGGCGCTTATTGGATGATGGCACCTGAAGCTTTTATTAACATCAATAATGGTCAGCGTAATCGTGTTGGTACCTTTGCTGAATGGGAAGCAAAATGGTCACCGGAATGGCGTACTTTAGTTGGGTTACGTTATGACCATACCACTACTGATACCGGTAATGTAAAACCTTATAACCCTAATCTTCTGGGTGGTTCAGGTGCTGCGGGTGCTGGTTTCAGTCTCAGCCAGGCTAATGCTTTCAATGCCAAAGATCATGAACGCAATAATGACACTTTCGATGTGACAGCCATGACCCAATTTACCCCGAATAACATGAGCCAATATGAGTTTGGTTATGCGCGGAAAAATCGTGCGCCTAATCTCTATGAGCGTTATACTTGGGGGGCTCGCAAAATGGATATGGCGATGAATGGCTGGTTTGGGGATGGTAATGGCTATAAAGGCAATATCAATCTGAAAGAAGAAACTGCGCATAACATCAGCTTTACAGCGGCATTTCATGAGCCAAGCAATAATTTGTGGAATCTAAAAGCCACGCCTTATTTCAGCTATGTTGAAAACTTTATTGATGCTGATCGTTGTTCAGGTGCCGCGGTAAATGGCACACCTGATGGTTGTGATCCTGCTAATCAAACAGCACAAAATAGCTATGTTTATCTGCAATATGCCAATCATGATGCGCGTTTATGGGGCGTTGATGTCTCTGGTAGTCGTCAGTTGTACAGTGACAAAACCTTGGGGCAATTCTCAACCAGTACGGTCATGAGTTATGTGCGAGGCGAGCGCATGGATGGCGGCAATCTTTATCACATGATGCCGTTCAATGCGAAACTTGGCTTAAATCATAAATTACAAGGTTGGCAAACTGCTTTGGAAATGCAGTTTGTTGATGGTAAGGATGATGTTCAGCGAATTCGTAATGAACAGACTACACCGTCTTATATTTTGCTGAATGCCAGAACCGGCTATGAGTGGAAAATGGTTCGCTTTGATGTCGGATTAGATAATGTATTGGACAAACAATATTTTCATCCTTTGGCAGGCGCTTACTTAGGCGATCGCTATGGTATGAATCCAACCGCAGGTTCTAGTGTTACGGTACCTTGGGGCAGAAACGTCGCTGGAATGGGGCGCTCCGTATTTGTCGGTATGACTATAACTTACTAACCCTATTCTAAAAAAGCCGCTTGCCAGTTAACCTTGGCAAGCGGCTTTTTATTTTCAAACAACCCTGAAAACCTAATCCCTAACCCAATCCTCCACCAATCGACTTGGCACATGCTCAGCCTCACTGGACTCTGGATAGCTTTTACCAGCGATAATGCAATAAATCACCCGCAAGGTATCGGCAACCAATAACCAAGTAATCAACATAAACACACTGGTTAAGCCTGCATTCAAGTAATCATTAAAAATCAAACTCGGCGCTTTGCTGGCTAAGTCAGCCGACAAACTGCCATTGGCTAATTTCTGGCTTAGATCATTAGCATGAGCCAAAAAGCCCACCCGTAAATCGTCAGCAAACAATTTTTGCCATGCCGCGCTACTGGTGACGATAATCAGCCAGCTTAATGGCAGCGCGGTTACCCAGCTGTATTTCAACTTGCCAGACTTGACCAGAATCGTGGTGCCGACACACAAGGCAATCGCCGCCAACATTTGATTAGCAATCCCAAATAACGGCCATAAGCTGTTAATCCCGCCTAATGGGTCGATGGTGCCCATGTATAGGAAATAACCCCAAGCGCCCACCACCGCGCCGCTGGTTAACAAGACATTGGCTTTGCCAGTATTCTTGCGAAAATTGCCGACGATGTCTTGCAACATAAACCGCGCCACCCGAGTGCCGGCGTCTAAGGTGGTTAAAATAAACAAAGCCTCGAACATAATCGCAAAGTGATACCAAGCGGCGAGTAAATGTTCACCAAAGACTTTGGCAAACAAACTCGCCATCCCCACCGCCAACGACGGTGCGCCACCAGTACGGGCAAATAAAGTCGATTCGCCCATGGTTTGTGCTAATTGCTGCATTTGTTCGGCATTGACCGCAAATCCCCAACTGCTGATTTTCGCCGCCGCCACGATAGGATCAGCACCGACGATACCGGCTGGGCTGTTGATCGCAAAATACACCCCAGGTTCTAAAACGGTGGCAGCAATCATCGCCATAATCGCCACAAACGATTCCATCGCCATCGCGCCATAACCGATAAAACGCGCGTCTTGTTCGTTGGCTAATAATTTTGGGGTAGTCCCTGAGGCAATTAAGCTGTGGAAACCGGAAATCGCACCGCAAGCAATAGTGATAAACACAAACGGAAATAATTTACCGCCAAAAATCGGCCCGCTACCGTCGATAAACGGGGTGAGGGCAGGCATTTTTAAATCGGGACGCAGGACGATAATTGCCACCGCTAATGCAGCAATGGTCCCGAGTTTCATAAAGGTGGATAGATAGTCACGAGGTGCTAACAACAACCAGACCGGCAATACCGCAGCGGCAAAACCGTAGCCAATCACCATTAAGGCTAATTCGGGGGCGTCATAATCAAACCAACTGCGTAAGCTTTCGTTGTTTTCAATCCAACCGCCACCAACCACAGCAAAAATCAATAGCGAAACGCCAATCAAAGTCGCTTCTAAAACCCGCCCCGGACGTAAATGATGCAAATAACAGCCCATTAACACTGCAATCGGAATCGTCGCGGCAACCGTAGAAGTTGCCCACGGGCTGTGTTTCATGGCATTAACCACCACCAAACCTAAGACCGCAATCAGGATGATCATAATCATCATCACCCCAATCATCGCTGCTGAACCGCCGATGACACCTAATTCATCTTTCGCCATTTGTCCTAGCGAGCGACCATCACGGCGCACCGAGAAAAACAGCGTGACAAAATCTTGCACACAACCGCCTAACACCGCACCGATTAAAATCCATAAAGTGCCAGGTAAATAACCAAATTGCGCGGCTAAAGTGGGGCCGATTAATGGGCCGGGGCCAGCAATCGCGGCAAAATGATGACCAAATACCACCCATTTGTGGGTTGGCATAAAGTCATGGCCATCGTTGTAGCGTTCGGCGGGCGTGGCACGGTTAGCGTCCAAAACCAAGACTTTGGCAGCGATAAAGGCACTATAAAACCGATAACCCAAGGCATACACGCACAATGCGGCAATCACTAACCATAAACTATTGATGGTTTCGCCGCGATTGAGGGCGATAGTGGCTAAAGCAAGGGCACCGATGGCGGCAATTACCAGCCAAAATAAACGGCATAACAGCGGGGATTTGTTGCAAAACATGCTAATTCCTAAGCAAAGTATCAATCAAAATAGCCGCAAATCTTAGCATGTACGG
>CAMCSF010000127.1 GCA_945877625.1 Methylomonas koyamae
CGCAACAACGCATCAATCTTAGGCTCGCGGCCACGGAAGTTTTTAAACAAACTCATCGCTTCGCTACTGCCGCCTTGTTCCAAGACATTATGCAAAAACGCTTCGCCAGTGGCGCGGTCGAAAATGCCGTTTTCTTCGAATAAAGAAAACGCATCGGCTGATAACACTTCGGCCCATTTGTAGCTGTAATAACCGGCTGCATAGCCGCCGGCAAAAATGTGCGAGAAGCTGTGGGCGAAGCGGTTGAATGCGGGTGGTTTAACCACCGCAACCCGATCACGAATGCTTTGCAAGGTTTGATAAATTCGACCGCCTTGGGCTGGATCGTAATCTTGGTGAATTTTGAAATCAAACAAGCTAAATTCTAGCTGTCTGACCATCATCATTCCGGCTTGGAAGTTTTTGGCGGCTAACATTTTGGCGAATAATTCATCAGGCAAAGCTTCACCGGTTTGGTAGTGACCAGAAATTAACGCCAAAGCTTCTTTTTCCCAGCACCAGTTTTCCATAAATTGACTCGGCAACTCGACCGCGTCCCATTCGACGCCGTTAATCCCCGATACGCCTAAGTGGTCGATTTGGGTCAACATATGGTGCAGGCCGTGTCCAAATTCATGGAACAAGGTTTCGACTTCACCATGGGTCAATAAAGCCGGTTGATCGCCGGTCGGTGGGGTGAAGTTGCAGACTAAATAAGCCACCGGATGCTGAATGCCATCGGCGGTTTTTTTCCGCCCGACGCAATCATCCATCCACGCTCCGCCACGTTTTTTGGCGCGGGCGTACAAATCCAGATAAAAACGACCGCGTGGTTGCTGGTCTTTATCGATGATTTGGTAGAAATGGGCGTCGGGGTGCCAGCTATCAAACTGGTTGAGTGGACTGATTTGTAGGCCATAAAGCTTTTCAACAATCGCAAACAAACCCGGCAAAACTCGATTCACAGGGAAATAGGCTTTTACTTGTTCTTGCGATAGTTGGTAAAAATGTTGGCGCATTTTTTCCGAATAATAGCCAATATCCCAAGCCTGCAAATCCTCTAAACCGTGTTCACTAGCGGCAAATTGGCGTAATTCGTCTAAATCACGTTGCGCTTGGGCCAAGGATTTTTCCGCCAAATCCTCTAAAAAGTTAACCACCGTTGCGGTGCTGTCAGCCATTTTGGTAGCCAAGGAATATTCAGCGAAGTTGTTAAACCCTAGCAACTGGGCTTTTTCATGGCGTAAGGCCAAGATTTGTTCCATCGCTTCGCTGTTATCCCATTTGTCGGCATCAGGGCTTTGGTCGGAAGCGCGGGTTGAATAGGCTTGGTAATGTTCACGGCGCAATTCGCGATTGTCGGCATAGGTCATCACCGCTAAGTATGACGGGAATTGCAGGCTAATTAACCAGCCGTCTTTACCTTCCGCTTCGGCACTTTGTTTGGCTTGAGCTAAGGCTGATTCTGGCAAGCCTTGTAATTGCTCAACATCGGTAATCAGCTTTTGCCATGCGTTGGTGGCATCCATCAGATTTTCTTCGAACTGGCTGGCAAGTTTTGATAATTGTTGGCTGATTTCCTTGTAACGGGCTTGTTTATCAGCCGGCAAATCAACACCGGATAAATGAAAATCACGCAAAGCATTGTTGATGATTTTTTGTTGGCCACGATCTAAGCTGGCAAATTCAGCGCTGTCATGGATGCTTTTATAAGCTTGATATAACTCAAGGTTTTGACCAGTTTCGGTGGCGTATTCGCTAAGTTTAGGCAAACAAGCGTTGTAAGCCTCGCGCATATCATCGCTATTGATCACGGCATTCATGTGACTGACTGGCGACCAGGCTTTGTTTAAGCGGTCTTCGGCGGCTTCAATCGGTTCAACCAAACTTTGCCAACTGTAAGGTGCGCCGTTTTGTAGTTGCTTTGCAATGGTTTGACGTGCTTCATCTAGCAATTGCTCAATCGCCGGCACAACATGCTCTGCTTTAATTTTTGAAAACTGCGGTAATTCGGTAATTTCGAGTAAGGGATTGGTCATGGTTTTGGCCTTTTTGTTATTTTTCAGTTCGACTTTACGATAGCCAACAGGTTGGATTAAGACTCTTGCATAACCCAACCGCGATTTTTATGGCTTCTGGCGTTCAGCATCCAACAAGGCAATCAGCTCAGCGGTTGCTGGCCTTACCCCTCGCCAAATAAAAAACGCTTCGGCAGCTTGTTCAACCAACATGCCTAAGCCATCCAAGCTTTGTGCCGCACCCTGCGCCAGCCCCCATTTAACAAAGGTGGTTGGTTGATTGCCGTAGGCTAAATCATAGCAACAGGCATTGGCGGCCAATAAATTGGCAGGCAAGGGCGGCAATTGGTCGCTAAGGCTGGCCGAAGTCGCATTTAACACTACGTCAAATTGCTGTCCTGCTAGCGCCTCAAAACCTAGCGCCGTCAGTCTACCTTGCGCCACGAAGTCCGCAACCAAGGCTTCTGCCTTGCTGACAGTACGATTGGCAATGCTGATTTGTGCGGGCTGACAATCCAGTAACGGCAAAATAATCCCGCGAGTAGCGCCACCAGCGCCCAAGATTAAAATCCGTTTGCCGGCTAGTTGAATCTGATGATTGCGGATTAAATCGTTAACTAAACCAATGCCATCGGTGTTATCACCCAAAATACGGCCATCGGCTTGTTTGGCTAAGGTGTTAACCGCTTTGGCAAGCCGAGCGCGTTCGGTGAGTTGATCGGCATATTGCCAAGCCAATTCTTTCAACGGCACCGTGCAATTTAAGCCTTTACCACCGTTAGCAAAAAAATCATTAGTCGCGGTCACAAAGGTTTCGGCCGACACTTGCTGGGCGACATAATCCAAATCTTGCAGGGTTTGCTGAGCAAATAAAGTGTGAATGCGCGGTGATTTACTGTGTTGAATCGGGTCGCCAAACACGGCGTAATGGTCGGTCATCGGTAAGCTCGTTTATGGGTCCAAATTTCCCAAATAATGGTGCAGGCGATAATCACAATCGCTAATAAACCTGCGACCAACATGAATTGTTCTAAATAGGCGATTAACACCGCACAAGCACCCAGAAAGAAACCGACCAAGCTCAGTTGCCAGCCAATCCGAATCCCGTCCAGCATAGTCGCCAGCGCTAAAATCAATAACACCACTAAACTGGCGCTGCTTTCATCTAAGCGTCCCGATTGTTGTAGCAAAAACGCGCCACCCACCACCGTCAAAGTGGTTAGCCAATGTAAGGCTTGCTCTTTAACTATCGCGCCAAAATCCAAATCGGTTTTTTTAGATTTGAACCAGCTAATCAAAACCGCCATCACTGCAAATACAAACACAATCCCCAACCAATAGGCGTAACCATCGGACGGTGAAAATTCGGTGACGCTGATGCCCAATAAGGCCAAGCCCAATAAGATAATCAATAACGCTTCTTCAATTCGAAAGCGACGACGATGTTCGCCATATTGCGGGTCTTGCATGGTGAATCACTCCTTTATTGTTGTTTAAGCCATTGCGCGGCTTGTTTGGCAAAATAAGTCAAAATCGCATCACTACCAGCGCGTTTAAAAGCTAATAGCGATTCTAAAACCGTTTGTTTTTCATCCAGCCAACCATTTTCGGCAGCGGCTTTTAACATAGCGTATTCACCGCTGACTTGATAAGCAAACGTCGGCACACCAAACTGGTCTTTAGCGCGACGGATAATGTCTAAATAAGGCATTCCCGGTTTAACCATAATCATGTCGGCGCCTTCTTGTAAATCCAAGGCAATTTCGCGTAAGGCTTCATCGGAATTGGCAGGGTCCATTTGATAGCTGTATTTATTGCCACCGCCTAAATTACCAGCAGAGCCTACCGCATCACGGAATGGGCCGTAAAAGCTGGAAGCATATTTAGCTGAATAAGCCAGAATGCGGGTGTTGATATGACCATTGGCTTCCAGCGTGGCACGGATGGCGCCGATGCGACCATCCATCATGTCCGATGGCGCAACAATATCAGCACCGGCTTCGGCGTGTGACAAGGCTTGTTTGCACAACACTTCAACGGTTTCGTCGTTAATCACATAGCCTTGCTCATTCAATAAACCGTCTTGGCCGTGAATGGTGAACGGGTCGAGGGCAACATCGGTAATCACGCCCAGCTCTGGGAAATGGCTTTTTAAGGCTCTGACGGTGCGCTGGGCGAGGCCGTCGGGGTTGTAGGCTTCTTCGGCTAATAAGGACTTGCCTTTAGGGTGTATCACCGGAAACAAAGCGATGGCTGGCACGCCTAAATTCAACAGCGTTTCGGCTTCTTTTAAAATCAAATCAATCGACATTCGTTGAACATCCGGCATAGAACCGATTGATTCTTGCCGATTGTTACCTTCAATCACAAACAAAGGGCAAATTAAGTCATCGCTGGTTAATCGATTTTCGCGCATCAAGCGACGGGAGAAATCTTGAAAACGCATGCGTCTCATGCGTGTGGCGGGGAACTGATTGTTTTCCATGTTTAAGTCATTATTTAAGTGATTGAGATTCTGCAAGACAAAATAATCATGGCAGACTGTCTGTGCGGGAAACTAACTATTCTACGTAACAGATGGGAGCTTTGGATATAGTCTTAAAGGCTTTGTAAGACAGACCGAACCACAAATCCCCTTTGTTTTTTACTTGATTATGCTTAATCCAAAGCTATCAATGGTTTGCTTTAGTTTTTCTCGCCCCCAATCTTTGCTATTATCTGAAATCGAACCTGTAATTATTATTATAAAATCCACAACACATTATGAATAAAAAGAAAATTATCGTGTTTGCCATTGCGCTAGCAGCGTTATTGGCAATCCAAATCAAATTTTTCCTTCCTTTTATGTATGACATTGCGGCATCGGATTTGTTTTTGGTTGAAAGCAAAGATGAAGCCAATGCCATGGCGATTAGCAATGATATGACGGCTTTGGCTTTCGGTCATTGCAATAACTACATCAAAGAAGAACTAGGCGAAGAAAAATCAACCTCTTTCGCTAGCCAAGCAACCAACGCTTGGAGTCTTGGCAATTATGAATACATTGTTAATGCCGATGTTGAAATTTCTGGCAAAGACGCGCCAGGTGCAATTCATCACTACGTTTGCCGTATTCAATACAACAACGGCGACGACACATCAGGTGCCGGTAGTTTCGACAACTGGAATGTAGTCGGTTTAACAGGTATTGAGTAAGTTCTAAACCGTGCAAGTCGCCTATCAAGTACAATTTGAGCCCGATGCTTATTTAGATTGGGAAGCCAGCCAAACCGAGAAACATGAATATTGGAATGGCGAGGTGTATGCGATGGGCGGTGCGCGACGTGAGCATGTTGTGGTATCCGGCAATGTGTTTGCTGCGCTCAAACAGCGACTAAGAGGCAAACCTTGCCAGCCTTATATTGCCGATATGAAATTGCGCGTTGATCAATACAACGCGTTTTTTTATCCTGATGTCATGGTGTCTTGCCACGCTGATGACCGCAAAGCTGAGCAGTTTTTATCGCATCCTAGCGTGATTGTTGAAGTGTTGTCAGATTCAACCGCCGCTTATGATAGAGGCGATAAATTTCTGGCTTACCGCACGATTGAGTCACTACAAGAATATTTAATCGTTGATGTCGATAGCCGTCGAGTTGAATGTTATCGCCGCGCAGCTAATCAAGAATGGCTGTTGCACGATTATTTTGCTGCTGATAGTTGCCAATTTCACAGCTTGAATTTTGAAATTCCATTAGCCGAGTTTTTTGAAGAACTCGACTAATCTCTAGTCTATTAAAACTGCTTGGAGTTTTTGCTATTGCGAAATACCAAGGGTTTTTCATCGGTTGATAAAGCTAACTCTCTAGCTGAATTAATCGCCGCATCAATTCGATGTCTTTCCGGTGATTTACTGCACACAGGATCAGTGCTGGCAGCGTCGCCATTGAACAAAAACGCCTGACAGCGGCAACCACCAAAGTCTTTATGCTTTTCGTCGCAACTGCGACAAGGCTCTTGCATCCAATCGGTGCCACGGAAGAAGTTAAAGGCTTTCGATTCGTTCCAGATTTGCTCGATACTAAAATCGTTAACATTGGGACAATCTAGCCCCGGCAACTCTCTGGCTGAATGGCAAGGTAAAGCGGTGCCATCCGGTGCAATCGTCAAAAACGTCGTCGCCCAGCCGTTCATACAGGCTTTTGGCCTATCTTCGTAATAATCCGGCACCACGTAATAAATTTTCATTTTGCCAGCGACTTTTTCTTTAAAGGCTTGAGCAATTTTTTCCGCTTCAGCGAATTGTTCACGGGTCGGCAGCAAAGCATCGCGATTGATATGCGCCCAACCGTAATATTGAGTATTGGCTAACTCCAGATAATCCGCACCCAAACTTTCCGCCATCGCCAAAATTTCTGACATTTGGTGAATGTTTTGACGATGAATCACCACACACAACACCATGGGATAACCGTGTTTTTTTACCAATCGGGCTACTTCTTGCTTGTGCTGATAAGTGGTTGTGCCAGCTAAATGGTCGTTGAGTTCTTGGCTACTGGCTTGAATACTGACTTGGATATGATCCAAACCGGCTTGTTTTAACTCGATGATTTTGTCTTCGGTTAAGCCATAACCCGAGGTAATCAAATTCGAGTAATAGCCTAATTCACGCGCATAGCGGACTAACTCCGGCAAGTCTTGACGGGTTAACGGCTCTCCACCTGAAAATCCCAGCTGCACCGCACCCATTTTCCGCGCTTGGCTTAAAACTCGCTTCCAATCCTCGGTGCTTAACTCATTGGGATACTTAGCGTAATCCAAAGGGTTCGAGCAATATGGACATTGCAAGGGACATTTGTAGCTTAATTCCGCCAGCAACCAACGCGGCGAAGTGATGTTAATCGTGTTGGATCCAGCCATTTTGCAACGCTACGTTAAGAAAGTTGGTGACATCATTGGTCAAGCCGGAAGTGGCAAACTTTTGCT
>CAMCSF010000128.1 GCA_945877625.1 Methylomonas koyamae
GTTAACGCCGCACCCTATGCCAGCCAAGCCGGTATCGATGCTTATCGATTTATTCAAGCAGCTTTAGAAGCAGGGCATCAGGTATTGCGAGTGTTCTTTTATAAAGACGGCATTTACCACGCCTTACGCTACGCCACCCCGCCAGACGATGAATTACAAATCAGCCAAAACTGGTCGGCTTTGGCTAAACAACATCAAATTGATTTAGTAGTTTGCATTTCTGCCGCTCAACGCCGTGGCTTGTTATGCAGCGATGAAGCCAAACGCCAAAATAAACAAGACGATGATTTAGCCGAAGGCTTTCGGATTGCTGGCTTAGGTTTATGGCTGGAAGCTACGGTTGCGGCTGATCGCTGTTTGGTCTTTGGATAAGCGTTATGAAAAAACTGTTATTTGTCATCAAGCGTTTGCCGCATAGCGGTCATCATGTCCAAGAAAACCTCGACATGATTTTAACCGCCGCCGCCTTTGACCAAGATGTTAGCTTGTTATTTCTCGATGATGGTCTGTTGCAATTAAAAACCCAACAACAAGCCGATGTCAGCGGTTTGAAAGACACCTCTGCGGTGTTTCAGGTTTTGGATCTCTATAATGTTGATAAGCTTTATGTTGAAACCGAATCGTTACAGCAACGCGGATTAAGCGAGGCCGATTTGATTTTGCCGGTGCAATTGCTGGCGCGGGATCAAGTCAACGCCTTGATGCAGCAACACGCGATTGTGATTGCGGATTAAGCCCATGCTGTTATCGGATAGCTTAAAACAACTATTAAACATACTCGCCGACGGTGAATTTCACTCTGGCACCGAATTAGCCCAACAAGTAGCCATCAGCCGTTCTGCAATCTGGAAACAACTGCAAGCTTTAGAAGATTTGGGCGTTGATTTAATCGCCGTCACCGGCAAAGGCTACCGCCTGCAACAACCCTTGCAATTACTCAATCAGCAAGCCGTCATCAGCCAGTTAGCGCCGCTTACACAAACGCTAGTTAACCAGCTGCAAATCCACGATGTCATCGATTCCACCAATCGCCATCTCCTAGAACAAGCTCGACAAGGCGCTGCATCTGGCACGGTTTGTGTGGCCGAACATCAAACCGCAGGGCGCGGCAGGCGAGGGCGGCAATGGGTTTCGCCGTTTGGTCATAATCTGTATTTATCGATTTTATGGCATTACCAAAATGGCCCCGCGTCAATTGCGGGTCTTAGTTTGGCGTTAGGTGTGGCTGTGGTCAGAGCTTTGAAACAGTTGGGCGTTGAAGAGGTCGGCTTGAAATGGCCGAATGATATTTACTGCCAACAACGCAAGCTGGCTGGGATTTTGGTTGAAGTGTCCGGTGAAAGCAGTGGCCCTTGTCATGCGGTGATTGGCTTGGGTTTAAACTTTTACTTGTCGCCACAACAAGCCGAAACCATCGAACAAGCTTGGATCGACATCGCCAGCGTTTTGGGCGAAAACGCTCATCAACACCGTAATCACTTGTTGGCTTTATTGCTTAATCAACTGATGCCAGTGATTGCCGAATTTGAATCCAAAGGCTTGAGTCATTTTGTTGACGAGTGGCGCAGTTATGACTGCTTAAAAGGCCAAGCCGCCAGTTTATACATTGGTGAAAATCGCTTTGACGGCACTATCGTTGGCATCGACGACAACGGTCTGATTCAACTGGCTGATACGCAAGGTCAAATCCGCACCTACGCCTCCGGCGAAGTCAGCTTTCGAGCCTCATGAACTTATTAATTGATATAGGCAACTCGCGCTTGAAATGGGCAAGTGAACAAGCGGGGCAAATCAGTTCAATTCATGCCTTAGATTATCGCCAAGACCATGCTTATCAGAACCTTGAGCAACAATGGCAAACTTTGCCCAGACCGAGCAAAATCGCTATCGCCTGTGTCGCTGCATCCCAGCAAATCACCGCGATTGAAACCCTAGCCAATCGCTTATGGCCAGCGATTGAAATCATCATTCCAAAATCCACTGCCGCTTTTGGCTCGGTCATCAACGCCTATCCAAATCCCGAAAAACTCGGTGTTGATCGTTGGCTGGCGCTATTAGCCGCTCATCACCATTATCAAGGTAACAGTTGCATCATCGACTGCGGTACCGCGATTACGCTGGATTTTATTGATAGTCACGGCCAGCATCGTGGCGGCCTGATTAGCCCCGGCCTGTTGCTGATGAAAAAGTCCCTCGCCCAAAACACCGCCGCCTTAGATTTAGACCAGCAAACACGCGCCTTAGCTTTAGCTGATAACACCCGTCATGCGATCGACAGTGGTTGCTTACTGGCGGCAATCGGTTTAATTGAAACCGCAATTAAGCGTTATCCACCGGTTGAACAAGTGATTATGACCGGTGGTGACGCTGATTTGATTAGCCAGTATTTATCAATGGTGTTGATTGTTGATCAGAAATTGGTATTTAAAGGCTTGCAGCAAATCAACGCTCTAAATCCAATCAATAAAGGACTGATTTTTAAGCCCTATGACCTTTAAACCAAAATAGTCATCTATAAAGCAACAGGTTTACCTTCAAGATGATTGACTTGGCCATTGCCATTGCCTTCGTCATTCCCGCGAAGGCGAGAATCAATGCAATTTCCTGCCTAACATCAGTTACCAAACAATTTCTTGGCCTTGGTAATCAATAAAGTAAGCGCCTTTTTTGGTTGTTAAGCTGTCTAATGCGGTCATTAAGCCTTGAACCGCGACTGTCGCGGGCAAGCATTGATCAGCGGAAACAAAGTTAGCTGAGAGTTTAGACGCTACTGTTCCTGGCTGAAGTGCGGCAAAAACTAAATTGGGTCTGCTACGATTAGATTCAATTGCTGCGGTTTGTAAAATCATGTTCAACGCCGCTTTGGATGCCCTGTAGCTATACCAGCCTCCTTTTTGGTTATCACTAATACTGCCAACCCGCGCTGATAATTTTGCATAGATGGTTCGGTTTTTTGCATCTAGCAATGGCAAAAAATGCTTAATTATCAGCGCTGGACCAATAGTATTGATTTGAAAAGCACGACTTAATTGAATGGGATTTAAACCGCTCAATTGTTTTTCGGGTCCCTGCCCATCGATAGTTAGAGCGCCTGTTGCATCTATAATTAAGTGAAACGGTGCTTCGGAAGCGAATAAACCGGCTGAGTAACTAATTGAGGCTTCATTTTCCAGACAAAAATCGGGAACGGTGTTTCTTGATAAACAAGCGACCAGTCTGCAATTGGGATCATTCTTTAAAGCGGTGGCAAATGCCATGCCAATAGTGCCACTTGAACCTATCACTAAGGCTTTATAGCTATCACCTAAACTGTTCATGGTTTGGTATCCTTTTTAAAAATCCTCTACAGCAAGTTACCAGTAATTTAACGCGAGTCCAGATTAAGCCTAATCAATTTTAGTGATCTTGCCGAAATACCAATATTCAGCGATTTTTTGACTCGCAATTGCAATATGGTAAGTTTTAGTGGGCGTTCCAGATTTTTACTTGATAGGCTTTATCTGTTATGAAAAATAAATATCACACTGTGATTATTGGTGGTGGCTGTTTAGGCGCTGCCTGTGCTTTTTCGATTCAAAGAAAACTGGGTATTCATCATTCACAAATTGCCATTGTCGAAAAAAAAGTTTTGGGTGCGGGGCTTAGTTCGCGTCATAGCGCCATTGTTAGAGCTGCTAATACCTCTAAAATGGCGGCAAGAATGGCTAAACAGTCCATAGAATTATGGAAAAACCTTAAATCAATTTGGGGTGTTGAAATTGATTATGAACAATCAGGGGCTATTTGGATTACCGATAGTAATTTGCAAAAATCAGATAGCCGATGGCAAAGTATAGAAACTTCCATGCGGGAAGAATCTATTGAGTTTAATTCAATTCCTTACCAAGAAATCAGGAAACTATCTAAATCAGCCATTAAAACCAGCCCAGATGAATTGTATTATTATGAATCCGAAGTTTTGCAATTTGAATCTGCGCAGATTCTTAACGGCATACAAAATGCTGTAAAAAAGAACGGTATTGCGATTTATGAACACTGTGAAGTGATTGGTTTTGAACAATATTGTGAGAAGCAGCTAAGTGCTGTTAATACCAGTCAAGGCAAGATTTATGCCGACCATTTTGTTAACGCCAGTGGTCCTTGGTGTACTGAATTATTTTATCAATTAGGTTTAACTATTCCGGTAGCCCTAGAACCGGTTTATGTTGCCAATTTTTTAGTCAGTTGCAATGAAATTCCAAAGTCCATGCCTATCATTGCCGATTATTGTAATGATGTGTATTTCAGGCGTTGGCAAGGCAATTTTTTGCATATGCATCAACCTAGAAACACCCATAAATCCCAAATTGCAAAATCATTTAGCCGCAGTACCATGAATCCAGATGGGGCCAATATTATTTACGATGCTATGAGTTTTAATCTTAATCATCATCAATTAGAGGCTTATATTGAAAAAATCAATCATCGTTTTCCTAATCTAGGTAAGCCTGTTTATGCCGGTGGATATCAGTCTTTTTTTGATATTACTCCTGATTTACAGTTTATTCTTGGACCTGATACTTCTTTTCCTAATTTATTTCACTGTTTAGGGGCTGGACAAGGTTTAAAATATGCACCGCTATTTGGTGAATTAATTGCTGAGTTAATTTTGGATCGACAGGCGCTTAATCTAGAATTTGACAGTTCCGAATTCGCTATTAGCCGATTTAATCCCGCCCCCGCTATTAACCAGACTCAAAACAATAAATTATTCACCTGATGTTGTCGATTTTCACGATAGGCTTAGGTATGTTCGCGGATCTTGCTTGCCACTTAAGACGTTCGTGCAGAGTTTGTCGAACTATGAACGGCGACGACTCGGCTTTCCCATTCATCCTTCGACGAGTTCAGGACGAACGGAAAAGCCTTAACTGGCTTGCCAAACCCATGACACGATTGCCGATTGACGTTTGTTGTAGTACTTATCAGCCATTCATTTAATCGTCACTACTCACCAAATCCGCTTGCTCTACAAAAATCGTTGCAGCAATCACTGCTACCTGACAAATCAATAAATTCACCACCGGTAGCGCCATGCCAACCGCAATGACGCCGCCAAAAGTTAAGGTGCTAATTCGGCTTTGTTGCAGGAATTGTTTTTGTTCGGCAAACAGCAGGCCGCGTTCTTCTAAGGGGTAGGCCATAAACTCCATCGCCATGCCCCATGCGGCAAACATGGTCCACAAAATCGGTGCGATTAAATTTACCACTGGGATTAAAAACAGCACCGCCAAAGGCAGCATTCGTAACACGATGTAGCCCATCCGTTTTAGTTCGGCGAGAAACACCTTGCTGAACGGTTGTTCGATGCTGGTTAATGCTTGGCCATTGAGAATTTCCAGCGTTCTGGCCGATAGTCGGCTGTAGCTGGGTGCGGCGATTAAATTGGCTAATAGCGTGAAGCTGAAAAAACCGGCAATCAGAAAGCTGATAAAAAACAACGGCCATAAAATCCAGTTTAGCCACGATAACCAAGCGGGAATAAATTCGTGAATCACTGCGGAAACTGAGTGATAGCCGACTACAAAAGCCGTGGTGTAGAGCACGGCGTTGATTAGTAAAGGAATCAGCAGAAACTTTCGCAAGTCTGGATGCTCCAATAATTTGAAGCCTTGCAATAAGCAGCTCAGGGCGAAAAAAGGGTTGTTGCTGGCTTTTAGATTAATCATGGCATTAAGCTCCTAACACCGTGTTGGCCTGGGTTGAGCACTACGCCGCGTTCGGTGACGATGGCGGTGATTAACTCGGCTGGGGTAACGTCAAACACTGGATTCCAAGCGTTGACTAACGAATCGGCTTGTAAATAGCATTCCGGCAATAGTTCTTTGGGATTGCGTTGTTCAATTTCGATGGCGTCGCCGTTTTCCATGCTGAAATCAAACGTCGAGGAGGGCGCGGCAACCATCACTTTGACGCCGTGTTGTTTGGCTAAAACTGCTAACGAATAGGTGCCGATTTTGTTGGCGACGTCGCCATTAGCGGCGATGCGGTCGGCACCGACGATAATCCAGTCGACTTTGCCGGATTTCATTAGCCAAGCCGCTGCTGAGTCGGCGATTAAAGTGGCTGGAATGCCGTCTTGTGCTAATTCCCAAACCGTTAAGCGTGCGCCTTGCAACCAAGGACGGGTTTCGTCGGCGTAGACATTTTCCAGTTTGCCGCGTTTGTGCAAGCTGCGAATGACGCCTAAAGCAGTGCCATAACCGCCAGTAGCTAAGGCACCGGCGTTGCAATGGGTTAACACGGCTTTGGCGTCGCCAATCACATCAGCACCGCGTTCGCCCATCGCATGGTTAGCGGCGGTGTCGTCAGCGTGGATTTGAATCGCTAATTGTTCTAATGCTGTCAGTGGCTCGGCTGGGTTGCTGGCTAAAGCCGCCCGCATTTTATCCAGCGCCCAGAATAAATTGACAGCGGTAGGGCGGGATGCGGCGAGTTGTTCGATGTCTTGATTGACTGCGGTTTGCCAATCGCTATTGGGATAATGTTGTTGAACTGACAGCACCACACCATAAGCGGCGGCAATGCCAATCGCCGGTGCGCCGCGTACCCGCATTGAGACGATGGCTTCGGTGACGCCAGCGGCATCTTGGTATTCGTCGTAACGAATTTGCTCGGGCAACAGGCGTTGATCCAGTACTTTTAGGCTGTGGCCACTCCATTGCAGCGCTTGCACGGATAATTGCTTAGGGTTGCTCATAGGTTAAAACACCTCGATTAGGGATGATTGATGGGTGAAAAGGTATAATTGTGATTTTTTGGTTGGGGAAAACCATGCAGGTCGATCTAATTATTCAAGCACGCTGGATTATACCCGTTGAGCCAGCATCCGTAATCCACGAAAACT
>CAMCSF010000129.1 GCA_945877625.1 Methylomonas koyamae
GGCAGGTACTGACTACGTTTATCCACGTACCACCAACAAGATTTTGGAAGCCTATCTAAAATCCAAAGGTGTGCCAGCGAAAGACATCATGATCAACTACACACCATTCGGTCACTCTGATTGGCAAAGCATTGTCTCTGACATCAAAAAATTTGGTTCAGCGGGCAAGAAAACTGCAGTAGTTTCAACTATCAACGGCGACGCCAACATCCCTTTCTACAAAGAATTGGGTAACCAAGGTGTTTCTGCTGAGCAAATCCCAGTGATCGCCTTCTCAGTGGGTGAAGAAGAATTGTCTGGTATGGATACCAAACCATTAGTTGGCCACTTGGCCGCATGGAACTACTTCATGAGCGTTGATAGCACCAAAAACGCAGCCTTCATCAACCAATGGAAAGACTATATCAAAAACCCAAAACGCGTCACTAACGACCCAATGGAAGCGCATTACATCGGCTTCAATATGTGGGTGAAAGCGGTTGAGAAAGCCGGTACTACCGATCCTGATGCCGTACAAAAAGCCATCATCGGCGTTGAATACCCTAACTTGACTGGCGGCACTTCAAAAATGTTGCCTAACCATCACATCAGCAAACCGGTGTTGATTGGCGAAATTCAAGGCGACGGTCAATTCGTCACCGTATGGCAAACCAACAAATTGGTTGATGGCGATGCTTGGTCTGATTTCTTACCAGAAAGCAAACCGATTATTGCCGATTGGACTGCCCCGATCAGTTGCGGCAACTTCAATACCAAAACCAAAAAGTGTTCAGGACAGAACTACAAATAACATTGGATGTTCGGATACCTTTGGCATGGATGCCAAGGGTATCCCCCTCTTCGAGGAATCGTCATGCCTAGCCTAATTTTTAGAACCCATTTAAAAACATCGCCGACACGCTTTAAATCAACACCGTTTCCCCCCTCTCATTCCGGTGTTTTTAAACGGCTTCCAAGATTTATGTTCGCGCTGATGTTAGCCATCAGCCTGCCCTGCCTAGCTCAAACCCCAAGCGACTTTAACCAAGCCTTAGATTTATTAAGACAAGGCAGCATGCAAGATCGCGAAGCGGCGATTGAACAACTGGCTATCGAACCGCAAAGCCTGAATCTGTTACAGGCTCTGCAAGACGGTAAATTGTTTGAGTTAAAAGCCGAAGCCAAGTTGGTGATTGCTCAAGAATCTAACGCGGGCTACCAGCTTAGCGACGCGCTCAGCAGCGCTGCTTTGGGTGAAGTGGATCGCAGCGCGGTCAGCAAAATCAATCTCAACAACAAACTGCGCGGCAACTTACGCAAATTGATTGGTCAATTACAACTTAACGCCAACGACGCTGATGTGCGCTTAACCGCCGTCAAAGCCATCAGCAAAGAAGCAGACAGCAAAGTGTTAGCTTTATTACGCCAACGCTTAAGCATCGAAACCGCGCCAACCGTTAAACAAGCGATTGAACAAATCCTGTTATTGCAAGACATGGACAGCACCGACAAAGCGGTGCGAATTGATGCGATTAACCAACTCAAATCTCACGATAGCCAAGATGTGGTTAACCGTTTGCAAGCGATGACCGAACAAAACAGCGAGGGCGAATTCCAAGAAGCCGATAGCGATATTCGCAATTTAGCCGCCGCTGCTTTAAGCAATATTCAAGCAAGAATCCAAGCTTATGCCGCGATTGAAACTGTGTTTTTCGGCTTAAGTCTGGGCGCGGTTTTAGTGTTGTCAGCAATTGGCTTGGCGATTACCTTTGGGGTAATGGGTATCATCAATATGGCGCATGGCGAATTAATGATGCTCGGCGCTTATAGCACTTATGTGATGCAACAATTACTGCCTAATCATTTGGGTTTGGCGTTGATTATCTCGATTCCGGTGGCGTTTTTAGTCTCGGCTTTGGTCGGTGTTGCGATTGAACGCGGGATTATTCGCTTCTTATACGGTCGTCCTTTAGAAACCTTATTGGCCACCTTTGGCGTCAGTCTGTTTTTACAACAAACCGTGCGTTCGATTTTTTCACCGCTTAACCGCAGTGTCGCGACACCTAGCTGGTTAAGTGGTTCATGGCAAATCAATGACTTTCTATCCTTAACTTGGAACCGCTTTTACATTCTGCTGTTTTGTCTGCTGGTGTTTACCGCTTTATTGCAAATCTTAAAACGTACCAAACTCGGTTTAGAAGTGCGGGCTGTGGCGCAAAACCGTGGCATGGCGAGAGCAATGGGGATTCCGACTGCAAAAGTCGATGCGATGACTTTTGGCTTGGGTTCAGGGATTGCTGGTGTGGCTGGCGTCGCGCTCAGTCAAATCACTAACGTCGGCCCGAATCTCGGTCAAGCCTATATCGTCGATTCCTTCATGGTGGTGGTGTTTGGCGGGGTTGGTAATTTGTTTGGCACCTTGGTGGCTGGCTTTACTTTGGGGATTGCCAATAAATTCTTAGAACCTTATGCCGGTGCAGTATTAGCCAAAATTCTGGTGTTGGTTTTCATTATCTTATTCATTCAAAAACGGCCACGGGGTTTATTCCCACAAAAAGGCCGAGCAGCGGAGGCCTAACCATGATGGCTAATTTAGATAAATCTTACAGCAGCGTGTTGAGCTTATTGCTGATCGTGACGCTGGGTATTCCACTCTGTAATCTGTTGTTTCCAGCCGATTCGGCCTTACATTTTTCCGCTTACAGCGTGTCGTTAATTGGCAAATATTTATGCTTTGCCCTGCTGGGTTTGTCCTTAGACATGGTCTGGGGTTATGCGGGGATTTTGGTCTTAGGCCAAGGCGCATTTTTTGCCTTGGGCGGTTATGCGATGGGCATGTATTTAATGCGTCAAATTGGCTCGCGCGGGGTTTATGGCGATGCTTTATTGCCGGATTTCATGGTGTTCTTAAATTGGAAACAACTGCCTTGGTATTGGCATGGCTTTGAACACTTTGGCTTTGCGCTGTTGATGGTGGTTTTAGTGCCGGGTGTATTGGCGTTTGTATTTGGTTGGCTGGCGTTTCGTTCGCGAGTGACTGGGGTTTATTTATCGATCATCACTCAAGCCTTGACCTATGCACTGTTGCTGGCTTTTTTCCGCAATGAAATGGGCTTTGGTGGCAACAACGGCTTAACCGATTTTAAAGATATTTTAGGATTCAATATTCAATCTGAAGCCGTTCGCTCGTTGTTGTTATTTGCTTCTGGTGCCAGCTTAATTGGGGCTTTGTTACTGTGCCGTTGGATTGTCAACAGCAAACTGGGGCGCGTGGTAACGGCGATTCGCGATCAAGAATCACGAGTGCGATTTTTAGGTTATCGCGTGGAATTGTTCAAACTTTGGGTATTTGTGTTTTCAGCGATGTTGGCCGGTGTCGCAGGTGCATTGTATGTGCCTCAAGTCGGCATCATCAATCCTAGCGAGTTTTCACCGCTTAACTCTTTGGAAATTGTGATTTGGGTAGCAATCGGTGGTCGCGGCACTTTGCACGGTGCCATCATCGGTGCGGTGTTAGTCAACTATGCCAAAACCGTATTAACCGGCTTGATGCCAGAAATTTGGTTGTTTTCACTCGGCGCGGTGTTTGTATTGGTGACTTTATTATTACCTGACGGCATCGTCGGTTTACTTAAACGTCAACGCCAAACCATCACAGCCAAAACCAGTCTTAAAACAGGAGTAGCCAGCGCATGATGCCCTTAACCCACTCTGAAGATGTTGTCGCCAGTGCTTTGGTGACTAACAGCGTCGATACCCGACATGGCCCCGTACTGTACATGGAAGATGTCAGCGTTAGCTTTGATGGTTTTAAAGCCCTCAATCATTTATCACTGTATATCAACGACGGTGAATTGCGCTGCGTGATTGGCCCAAACGGTGCAGGTAAAACCACGCTAATGGATGTCATCACTGGCAAAACGCGCCCTGATAGCGGCTCGGTGTTTTTTGGTCAGACCATTGATTTATTAGAACTGGACGAACCCGCGATTGCTCAAGCCGGCATTTGTCGCAAATTTCAAAAACCCAGTGTGTTCGATGCACTAACCGTGTTTGAGAATTTGGAACTGGCGTTAAAAACCGACAAACGCACTTGGCCAACTTTGTTTCATAAGCTCAACCAACAACAACGCCATCGCATCCACGAAGTGTTAACCACCATTGGCTTAAGCGCTTTAATTAATCAGCCAGCAGGCATTTTGTCGCACGGCCAAAAACAATGGTTAGAAATTGGCATGTTGTTAATGCAAGAACCCAAAGTGATGTTGGTCGATGAGCCGATTGCAGGGATGACGCATCAAGAAATTGAACGTACCGCTGAATTATTGTTATCGCTACAAGGCAAACACTCCTTAGTGGTAGTCGAGCACGATATGGAATTTGTGCGCAGCATCGCTCGCAAAGTGACGGTATTGCATGAAGGCTCGGTGCTGACTGAAGGCACAATGGACGAGGTACAAAATGATCCTCGGGTTATACAAGTTTATCTGGGGGGCTAATGCTTAACATTACCGCACTACAACAATATTACGGCGCCAGTCATACCTTATGGGACTTGGATTTACAGGTTAAACAAGGCAGTTGCGTGTGTTTAATGGGTCGCAACGGGGTTGGCAAAACCACTTTATTAAAATCGATCATGGGTTTAATTCCGGTCGCAGACGGCAGCATTCAGTTTGATGGCATTGATTTGAGCCGCGCCAAAGCCGAAACCCGTGCCGAATTAGGCATCGGCTATGTGCCGCAAGGTCGCGAGATTTTTCCATTGCTGACTGTCGAAGAAAATCTGAAAACCGGTTTACGCGCTGCCAATAAACAAGGGATTAAAAAAGTCCCCGACAACATTTACGAGATTTTTCCAGTGCTAAAACAAATGCTCAAACGGCGTGGCGGCGACTTGTCCGGCGGTCAGCAACAGCAATTAGCGATTGGCCGAGCCTTGGTTTTAAATCCACGTTTATTGATTCTCGATGAACCGACCGAAGGGATTCAACCGAATATCGTTAGCGAAATTGGCGATGTGATTATTCGGTTAAACAAGGAACTGGGCGTCACGGTTTTGCTGGTCGAACAAAAACTACCGTTTGCTCGCAAAGTAGCGGACAGCTTTTGCATTATGGATCGTGGTCGCCATGTCGCAGTCGGCGCTATCGATGAATTAAACGAAACTATGGTAAAACGCTATTTAACGGTTTAAACCGCTTTCTGGAGCTTGTGATGAACACCGAATTTATAAAATTATTTGCCGCTTGTATCTTGATGGTTTGGGCATTTCCCAGCGACGCCCACAGCAGTTTGGAAGCAATGCAAGCCGGTGGTAGCAATTTACATGGCTTAATCGCCGCTGCGATTCACCCGTTGGTGGAAAACGGCTTTTTAGTAATGGCGGCTTTGTTGGTGAGTTTTTATAGCTGGCTGGCGGGGCATTTGATTCGGCGTTTTGCATTCAAGTGAACTCGATCAACCCAAAACCATTAAGCGGTTGGCAAGCGGATTTAAAACTGGGTTTTGAATTTCGCGGTGAAAAAACCGTGCTGGCAGAGCGTCTACATTACGGGCCGTTAACCGTACAAAGACCGTTTTATCCTGAAGGCGCGGTTTGTCATGTGTATTTATTGCACCCGCCTGGCGGTGTTGTAGCCGGTGATCAATTAAGCATTAGCGCCAGCGCAGCCAGCGCTAGCCATGCCTTAATCACCACCCCAGCGGCGGGAAAGTTTTACCGTAGCGGTGGCGAAACGGCCAGCCAAACGGTGTCACTGTCGGTAGCCAGTGATGCAACGTTGGAATGGTTGCCGCAAGAAACCATCGTCTATCAAGGCGCACGTTTTAATTCCAACATGCACATAGACTTAGCAGAAAACGCCCGTTTTATCGGCTGGGAAGTGTTGGCTTTAGGCCGTCCAGCGGCTGGCGAAGGTTTTGATAATGGCGAGGCTTGTTTAAACTGGCAAATCCATCGCCAAGGTCGTTTGTTTTACCGCGAACGCTTGCGTTTAGATGCTCAAGCCTTTGCCGCACGTTGGGGATTGGACAATCATTCCGCTTGCGGCACATTATTTGCCTGCCCTGCTTCGGCGGCTGATTTAGAAGCCGTGCAGCAATTAATTGGCGATCATCCGCTCCGTGGCGTGACCAGAATTGATGATATTCTGATTTGTCGCTGCTTAGATGCTCGCGCTGACCTGTTAAGGGATTTTTTTCAACAAGTCTGGCAACTGCTAAGAACTGAAATCGCTCACCGCCCCGCTTCGGCACCTCGAATTTGGGCGACTTGATACGGAACACACCATGCAATTAACACCTCGTGAAAAAGACAAATTATTACTGTTTACCGCTGCTTTAGTCGCCGAACGCCGCAAAGCCCGTGGCGTTAAGCTCAATTATCCTGAAGCCGTGGCTTATATCTCGGCCGCGATTATGGAAGGCGCGCGTGACGGGCAAACCGTGGCTGAATTGATGGCTTATGGTCGGACTTTATTAAGCCGCGATGAGGTGATGGATGGCATTGCCGAAATGTTGCATGACGTGCAAGTGGAAGCCACTTTCCCCGACGGCACCAAATTAGTCACTGTCCACGAGCCGATTGTTTAAACAAAAATATTGGCCGTTGGATGTGCTAAGCGATAGCGCAGCGCATCAATCGCGAACGATGCGCTTCACGTTGTTCAGCACATCCTACGGCCCTTAACTTAATGGAAGGAGCTCCCATGATTCCTGGCGAAATCATCGCCGCCGATGGCGAAATCGAACTGAACAGCGGCCGAGCCAAACTTGAATTATTGGTCGCTAACACCGGCGACCGCCCAATCCAAGTCGGCTCGCATTATCATTTTTACGAAACCAACCCAGCTTTAGAATTTGACCGCGAAGCCAGCCGTGGCTTTCGTTTGGATATTGCCGC
>CAMCSF010000130.1 GCA_945877625.1 Methylomonas koyamae
ATGCGGCTTAACCGCTGTGGATTGATTTTAGCCAGCGTTTTAAGCACTAGCTGCGCCCTGCTCCCAGATTCTGGGGGCATCAGCAATAGCGAAAAAGCCCAGCTTAATTTGGAAATGGGTAGCCGTTATTTGGAATTAGGCATGTTAGACGTTGCCAAAACCAAGCTGGATACCGCAGTAAGTTTGGATGCCAGCAATCCTGAGATTCAAAACAGCTTAGGGGTGTTTTACGAACGGATTAACGACTTAACCCAAGCCGGTGACTATTATCAAAAGGCAGCAAAATCAGCGCCTGATAACGCCAGTATCCAAAGTAATTACGGGCATTTTCTTTGTCAGCGCGGTAACCATGCAGAAGGCATTAGCTTGTTACAAAAAGCCTTGTCATCCGCATTGAACAAACAACCGTGGGTCGCAGCAACTAATTTAGGCATCTGCTACCAACAACAAAACGATTTAAACTCGGCAGAACAATATTTCCGCCAAGCACTACAAAGCCAAGCCGACTACCCACCGGCTTTGCTGGAAATGCAAAAAATCAGTTATCACCATCGCCAATATTTATCGGCGCGTGGTTTTATGGAGCGTTATTTAAGTGTCGCCAAACACACAGCCGAATCGCTATGGCTGGCTACACAAACCGAACGCGCTTTAGGCAATAATAAATTGGCAGCAGACTACAGCCAGCAATTGCTGACGAGTTTTCCGTCATCTCAACAGGCACAACAAATCAAATCCGCGATCAGCAACTAATCCGGCATCAACAAAAACATGGCAAAACAACAACAGGCTATTCAAGCTATTCGCGGTATGCACGACATACTGCCCGAACAATCACCTTACTGGCACTGGCTGGAAAGCAAAGCCAGACAAGTGCTAGGCGCTTATGGCTATCAGGAAATCCGCCTGCCTATCGTCGAAAAAACCGAGCTGTTTAAACGCTCGATCGGCGAAGTCACCGACATCGTTGAAAAAGAAATGTACACCTTCGACGACCGCAACGGCGATTCACTGACCTTGCGTCCTGAAGGCACTGCGGGCTGTTTGCGTGCTTGCTTGGAACACGGCTTGTTACACAACCAAAGCCACCGCTTATGGTATTACGGCCCAATGTTCCGTCACGAACGCCCACAAAAAGGCCGCTACCGCCAGTTTTACCAATTAGGCGTTGAAACCTACGGTATGCCGGGGCCAGACGTTGATGCGGAAATGATTTTGCTCACCGACCGTTTGTGGAAAACAATCGGCATTCGCGACAAGGTCGAGTTACAAATCAATTCACTCGGCACCAGCGAAGAACGCGCCGCTTATCGCAGCACATTGGTCAGCTATTTTCAGCAGCATTTAGCGGTTTTAGATGAAGACAGCTTGCGCCGTTTGGAAACCAATCCATTACGAATTCTGGACAGCAAAAATCCAGCCATGCAAGAAATGCTGCAGCAAGCGCCAGTGTTGTTGAATCATTTGGGCGAAGACAGCTTGAATCATTTCAACCGTCTAAAAACCATGCTCGACGATTTAGGCATTGAATACAGCCTAAACACTCGCTTGGTGCGCGGCCTTGATTATTACAGCAAAACCGTTTTTGAATGGGTCACCGACGAACTCGGCTCACAAGGCACCATCTGTGCGGGCGGTCGTTACGATGGCTTAATCGAACAACTGGGCGGCAAACCCAATCATGCCATTGGTTTTGCGATGGGCATGGAGCGGATTTTGGCTTTGGTCGAGTTACTCGAAAACGTCGACATCGCGCCAACCGTTGATGTTTACATGATTCGAGTTGGCGAAGCCGCTGAACAAGCCGGCATGATATTAGCCGAGCGTTTACGTGATCAACTGGATGGCTTAAAACTACAAGTCAACTTTGGTGGCGGTAGCTTTAAAAGCCAGTTTAAAAAAGCCGATAAATCCGGCGCCGCTTATGCCATCATCATCGGCGACGATGAAGCGCAACGTGGCGATGTGGCGTTAAAATCTTTACGAATCGAGCAAGAACAAATCACCCTAAACCATGATGACTTGATCGACCGATTAAAATCACACCTATCCCTTTAATTTAAGTAAGCAAAGAGAATCGACGTGGCAATTTACGATACCGAAGAAGAACAACTCGAACAGTTAAAAAAATGGTGGGAAAGCAATAATACTTCGCTGATTGCTGGCGTTGCTGCTGCTGTCGTCATCGTGGCTGGTTTTAATTTTTGGCAAGCGCAGCAAGTAGAAAAGCGCAGCCAAGCGTCAGAACTTTATCAACAAGTGTTAGATGCCTCAGCCGCTAACAGCAGCGATAACATTGAGAAATTGTCAGGTCAATTAGCCAGTGAATACGGCTCATCAATTTATAGCAACTATGCCGCTTTGGAATTAGCCAAACTTAAAGTGCAAAAAGGCGATGTTGAAGCGGCGAAAGCGATTTTGCAAAAAGAAATTAAAAGCAACGAAAGCGCCGAATTACAACATTTAAGCCGCTTGCGTTTAATTCAATTATTGCTGGAAACCAAGCAATACGAACAAGGCTTACAACTGATTGCCGAAGTTGACCCTGCTTCTAGCGAAGGTTTTTCTGCCAGCTATGACGAGTTGCAAGGTGATTTGTATGTCGCAATGGAACGTTATGACGAAGCACGCAATGCTTATCAAAGCGCGATTCGCAGTGGCTTCGCGACACCGCTGGTGCAATTTAAACTCGACGACATCGCAGTACCGGCTTTAGCAACCGGCGCCGCTAAGTAAAACCTGATCCCACTTAAATCATCATGTTAATGACTCGGAACCGTCGTTATTTACTAGCGCCCACTTTGTTAGCTAGTCTTACCCTTTTAACTGGTTGCGCTGGGCTTGATGCCGGGCGCGATTTGATTTCGGGCTTAACCGAATATGTACTGGGGGATGACGATAATGCTGATCCACCGGCGACATTAGCTGAAGATTTTCAAGGCGAAATCCAAACCGAACTGCTTTGGCAACACAGCATCGGTGACGGCGCAGACGGTCAATTTCTCAAACTGATTCCCGCTGTGCGTAGCGATATTTTGTTTGTCGGCGACCGTAAAGGTTTGCTGCAAGCGCGTAATTCGGTCAACGGCGAAAGCGCATGGGAAAACAAAACCAGCTACAACTTCTCAGCTGGGCCTGGGGTTGGCGTTCACAGCATTTTCATGGGCACCAGCCATGCTGAAGTCATCGCTTTTGACAAAGTCACCGGCGAACAAAAGTGGAACACTCGGGTTTCCAGCGAAGTGTTAGCGGTGCCTGTCGTCGCTAGAGGCTTGGTGTTTATTCGCACCACCGATGGCAAAATTATCGCCCTCAATGAACACAGCGGTAGCGTGGTCT
The DNA here is from genome assembly GCA_945877625.1 of Methylomonas koyamae. Lineage (GTDB taxonomy): Bacteria > Pseudomonadota > Gammaproteobacteria > Methylococcales > Methylomonadaceae > Methylomonas > Methylomonas koyamae_C. The sequence continues at coordinate 3,340 of CAMCSF010000130.1, forward strand.
GGACTGTCGAACAAAGCGTACCAGCTTTAAGTATTCGCGGCACCGGCAATCCTTTAGTGATTGACGACACCTTGATTGCCGGCGCTGCCAACGGCAAACTGGGCGCCTTTCAAGTCAGCGATGGCAAGGCTTTATGGGAAGCCACTATCGCCATGCCATCAGGCCGTTCAGAAGTTGAGCGCTTGGTCGATTTGGATGTTGATCCGGTCGAACGTCGTGGCGCAATCTTTATCGCCAGCTACCAAGGCGGCACCTCATCGGTTTCTGAAACCGATGGCGATGTGATTTGGCGCAATGAAGCGGTTTCGTCTTATACCGGCCTCAGCACCGACATGCGTTATCTCTACATCAGCGATACCAACGGTGACGTTTCGCAACTAGATCAACGCAACGGCGCAGCGCTTTGGAAACAAAAAGATTTACACAACCGCCGCTTAACCGCCGCGATTGCTTACGATAATTATGTCGTAGTCGGTGATTTTGAAGGTTATGTACATTGGCTATCAATTACCGATGGCCGCTTAATGGGCCGCACTCGAATCACTAAAGCCCCCATAGAAAATACCCCCGTCGTTGTTGACGGCACTGTTTACGTTTACGCAAAAGATGGCACCCTCGCCGCTTTGAGAGTCAAATAATTTATGTTACCTGTTATCGCCCTAGTCGGCCGCCCCAACGTGGGCAAATCTACCTTGTTTAATTACCTAACCCGTAGCCGCGAGGCGCTGGTTGCTGACTATCCGGGCCTTACCCGCGACCGCCAATACGGTCGTGTTAAACGCGGTGAACGTGATTGTTTGGTAGTCGATACTGGCGGTATCACCGACGATTTGGAAGGCATCGACGCGTTTGCCAAAAAACAAGTCGAAATCGCCCTGCAAGAAGCCGATGTAGTGTTTTTCTTGGTTGATGCCCGTGATGGCTTGAATGCTTCCGATGAAGCAATTGCTGACATGCTGCGTAAACTGGGTAAACCAGTGGTATTAGTCGTCAATAAAATGGACGGCATTAATAGCAACACGGTTACTCACGAGTTTTACAGCTTGGCGTTTGGCGAGCCGATTGCCATTGCCGCTTCACACGGTCGCAATGTGCATGACTTGTTAGAGCGTATCGACGAATTATTGCCACCGCTTGACGAAGAAATTATCGAAGAAGATCCCGGCATTGCGATTGCGATTGTTGGCCGTCCTAATGTCGGTAAATCAACACTGGTTAACCGGATTTTAGGCGAAGAACGCGTAGTAGTATTCGACGAAGCTGGCACAACCCGTGACAGTATTTACATTCCCTTCGAGCGCAACGAACAAAAATTCACCATCATCGACACCGCCGGTATGCGTCGTCGTTCGCGGGTTTCGTTGACGGTGGAAAAATTCAGCATCATCAAATCCCTGCAAGCGATTGAAAAAGCCCATGTGGTGATTTATTTAATCGACGCTCAAGAAGGCGTCACCGACCAAGACGCCCACATTTTAGGCTTGGTGCTAGAAGCTGGCCGCGCCTTGATTATTGGCTTGAACAAATGGGATGGCCTCAGTGCTGAGCATCGCGAGATTGTTAAAAAACAAATCGAAATTAAATTAAGCTTCTTAGACTTTGCCGAAAAACACCCAATTTCTGCGCTACACGGCAGCGGGGTTGGCAAATTGTTTGATGTAGTCGGTAGTTTATACGAGTCAACCATGACCGATATGTCGACTCCCGTACTGACCCGCATCCTGACTGACGCTATAAAAGATCACCAGCCGCCGTTAGTCGGTGGTCGCCGGATTAAATTGAAATACGCGCATCAAGGCGGTCGTAATCCGCCTATCGTGGTGATTCACGGTACTCAGACCGATGCCTTGCCCGGCGCTTACAAACGCTATTTGATGAACTATTTCCGCGACCAACTGCAACTACGCGGTACGCCGGTACGTTTGGTGTTTAAATCGCCGGAAAATCCATTCCAAGGTCAAAAAAATCAGTTGTCTGACCGCCAAATGAAAAAACGCAAACGTTTAATCACCTTTAGCAAACGCAAAAAATAACCTACGAGGCTTAACTAATGGCAACTATTACCTTTCAAGGTCAACCAATTAACACCGTCGGTGATTTACCCGCCGTTGGCAGCCAAGCACCCGAGTTTAAACTCTGCAACCGCAAAATGCAGGATGTTGGTTTAGCCGAATTTGCTGGCAAACGCAAAGTGTTGAACATCGTGCCTAGCTTGGACACCCCAACCTGCGCCACCTCAACCCGCAAATTTAACGAAAAAGCCAGTCACTTAGACAACACCGTGGTGTTAGTAGTATCTGCCGATTTGCCATTCGCTCAAGCCAGATTCTGTGAAATTGAAGGGATTAAAAATGTTACTGCCCTTTCTAGTTTCCGCTCTAGCTTTGGCAACGATTACGGTGTGAACTTGCTGGACAGCATTTTGGCAGGCTTAACTGCCCGCGCGGTGATTGTGATTGATGAAAACGATCAAGTGATTTACAAGCAGTTGGTTAGTGAAATTGCTGATGAACCAGATTATGCGAGTGCATTGGCGGCGTTGTCGGCTTAACCAATCCCAGCTGTAATGTACGGCGGTTCCGCGATAGCGAACCGCCATAACTTTCAGGCCAATGGTGCATTGCTATCGCGAATGCACCCTACGAATAAGGCTGTTTCACATGGTAACCTTGCCATTGAGGTTCACTAACGACTAATAACAAACCAAAGCAGGAAACCTACCCATGATTTTCTTCATCGCCTACAGCTTGATATTAGCCATTCTGGTCAAAACCAATCATGAAATCTTGGCATTGCTAACCAGCCCTGTGGCGCTTGGATTAGGTTTAACCATCATGCTTGCCAGCATGATCGCTGGCTACTTGAAAAAAGCCAGCACCATTAACTGGCACGATGGCTTTGCGACCGGCGGTTTACTGGTTTGGTACGCTTACTGGCAACCGGAATTTGGTGCTGATGCACCGATGTTTTTGCTGTATCCGCTGTACTTCGCAGCCTTTACCTCAATCCTGACCTTATCGCTGATCAACAAAGCCGATTATTTCGATGTCGAATCAGTGGTTCAGCTGCGTTATCTGGAAAAAATCACCCGCTTTAACATGCCGTTTGTGATTGGCTTTGTGTTTCTCGGCTTGTTAATCACTCGCCATTACGCGCTTTACGCAATGGCGATGACCTTCTTCATCGTCCGCCACACCATGATTGTTTGTCTGGAAAAAATCGACAAAAATTAAATCGGTACCTCGTCTACAGCATCAGCGGCGGTATCGATAGCTTCATGAACACCACCACCAACGCCCGGCAATACAGAAATCAACGCGCCACCAATACGCATTGGTGTAGAAGCGACCTTAGTTAAAACACAGCCTTGCATAAACAAGGCAATTAATAGAATTACACCACTTTTAATTTTCATTTTTATAGCATTAATTAAAAACACAATTTTACCCCATGAAAATCTTAATCCGTAATCTCGACCGCAACACCACCGAAGCCGAACT
>CAMCSF010000131.1 GCA_945877625.1 Methylomonas koyamae
CCAAGAGTTTTAGCGCAATACTTCATGAACTTGGCGCACGAAGTACGCGAAATTCTGGCCGAATTAGGCTACAGCAGTTTGCAAGAAATTCGCGGCAAAACCGAGTTATTGCATTTAGTTGACCACGCCAGCATGGTTGGTCAAATTCAATTGCAAAAACTGTTAGCGGAAGTCACCGAAATCAAAATCGACAAACCGGTTTATCTGGAAAAAGATTTTGCGATTGACGATCAAATCTTCGCCAAAGTTAAAAGCGAGTTATTTGACAAAGGCCACAGCAAAGTCGTTGTTGAAGGCCCAGAATTCAAACTCAACAACCGCAATAAAACCGTTGGCGGTCAAACTGCTATCGATTTAGAACGTTTGTTAGCTTATCAATTGACTGCCGAACAAGTCGCCGCTTCTAAAATTATTTACACCAACCAACACGGTCGCCGCTATTTGGCTGATGACACTATCGTGGTTCGCACGCATGGCTCTGCTGGTCAAAGCTATGGGGCATTCAACAACGATGGTATTCGTTTAGAACATACTGGCACTTGTAATGACGGTGTTGGTAAAACCGCTTGCGGTGGCACCATCGTGATTAAATCACCAGGCGGCGGTTCTAATCTGGCTGGTGAAAATGTTTTGATTGGTAACTTTGCTCTATTCGGTGCTTCCGGCGGTAAAACTTTCATCAACGGTGAAGCCGGTGACCGTTTTGCCGTGCGTAACTCCGGTGCTATGGCGGTTGTCGAAGGGGTCGGTGATTTCGCTTGCGAATACATGATTAACGGCGCGGTGTTGAACTTGGGCGGCTTTGGTAAAGGCTATTGCACCGGCATGTCGGGCGGTAATGCTTACCAATATGACCCTGAAAATCGCTTACCAGCTTTGTATGACGATACTTCGGTCAGCATTCACAGCTTGACTGATGGTACTGACGTTGCTGCCAGCCATGAACAATTCATTTTGTACATGCTTGAGCAACACATTGAGTACACCGGTTCTGAAAAAGCCAAAGCGCTATTGGCGAATTGGGCAAATGAACGTCAACACTTCAAATTTGCCTTGCCATTGTGGTTGAACAGAACTCAGACCGCCGAATTCCTCAGCAAATCAATGGACCGTAAAGCCATGATTGAAGAGTTATCGGTCGAGTTTGCTCAACAACAAATTCAGTTAATCAAACAAGCCTATAAAACCAATACGCCGTTATTTGCCGGTGCAATCCCGGCTTATGGCGAAACCGATGGTGATTTAACCTTAAAACTGATTAACAGCTACGCGGTTATCGACAAAGCCCAACAAATCGCTAAAGATCAATTAAGCAAAGCTGGCCAAAGCTTAAGCCAAGCATTGATTGATAAACAGGCCTACAAATTGGTAATGGAAAGACCTCGCAAGCTGCAAGATGCGTTGGTGAAAAACATCCGTGAAGCCTACAGCCAATACGATGACAGCCAATTGGCGGCATTGATGGCGGCCAAACGCTTGCAAGATTACAAAACCACTCTGATGTTGCGCGATGTTCAAAGCATTTATTCAATCGGTTCAACCGCTTGGATTATTGAACAAGACCACATCAACCGCCAAGCATTAGCTGGTTTACCTTCTGTCGATAAAAACCTTGCCAGCTTAGAAAGCTTAGCAATCGTTAAAGACATGCTAGAAAGCCAATCAGCTTAATTAAGGCTAACGCTGGGATGATTTTTTCATCCCAGCCCAAGGACATTTAAAGTGACCGGGGCCGATAAAACGGCCAAAAAATGGTAATAACATGAAAGCACCTTTTATCCCAGAAAACGCACCTTACAGTGACACTCAACGCGCATGGCTTGGCGGTTTTTTCGCAGGCATGCACAGCCATATGCTACAAAGCGCTGGCAGTGTTGACCAAAGCAACGCCCGCACTTTGCACATCCTCTACGGTAGCCAAACCGGTAATTCCGAATCGCTGTCACACGATGTCGCTAACAGCGCTAAAAGCCACGGTTTATTGCCCGTGGTTAAAAGCATGGATGAAGTGGATGTCGCGCAATTAGCGAAAATGGACTATCTGCTGATTATTACCAGCACTTACGGTGAAGGCGCGATGCCTGACAACGCGGAAATGCTTTGGGAAGCCGCCAACAGCGATGCCGCACCAAGACTGGAAAACGTCAACTATTCGGTATTAGCTTTGGGCGACACCAGCTACGACTTGTTCTGCCAAGCCGGTATCGACTGGGATCAGCGTTTAGAAGCTTTAGGCGCCAAACGTATTTTCGACCGCGTTGATTGCGATGTTGATTTTGAAGCCGCGGCTGAAGAATGGATTAGTGAAGTGGTGCCTTTGATGGCTGAAGGCGCTAGCACGGTTGCTGTGGTTGATACTGCGCCACAAGCCAGCAAATCGGCTTATAACCGCAAAAACCCATTCCCTGCCAAGATGAGCGTTAATCGTATCGTCACTGCCTTGGATTCATCCAAAGAAACGCGTCATTACGAAATTTCGATTGCAGGCTCTGGTTTAAGCTACGAAGCGGGCGATGCTTTATGCGTGATTCCAAGCAACTGCCCAGAATTAGTCGCTAACATCATCAAAGCTTTAGGCTGCACCGGTAGTGAACAAGAACCGGTTGCGGGTGAATTGATCAGCTTAAGCGATGCTTTGCAAAGCCATTTTGAAATTAAATTGCCAAGCAAAGAACTGGTTGAAGAAATTGCTAAACGTTCTGGCGATCAAGAACTGAATAACATTTTGTCATCTGGCGATAAAGATCAATTATCAAACTACCTTTGGGGTCGCGATACATTGGATTTATTGTTGCAATTCCCCAAAGCCGAGTTTTCTGCAGCGGAATTTATTGCCTTACTAAAACCATTGCAACACCGCGCCTACTCGATCTCATCCAGCGGCAAAGCCCACCCAGACAGCGTGCATTTAACCGTCGCCAGCGTTCGCTACGATGCATACGGTCGTGACCACAAAGGGGTTTGCTCGACTTATTTGGCTGATTTGGTGGGTGAAGAAACCGATGTTAGGGTGTTCTTTACCCCAAACAACAACTTCCGCGTTCCTAATGACAACAGCTTGCCAATGATTATGGTTGGCCCTGGCACAGGTATCGCGCCATTCCGTGCCTTCTTGCAAGAACGTGAATTCCGTAAAGCCAACGGCAAAAACTGGTTATTCTTCGGCGACCGCAACGCCAGCACCGATTTCATCTATCGCGAAGAAATCGAAGCGATGCAAAACAGCGGTTTGTTAAGCCGTTTAGATTTAGCCTTCTCACGCGACCAAGAAGAAAAAATCTACGTTCAAGACCGCATGAAACAAAGCGGCGCTGAATTATGGGCTTGGCTGGAACAAGGCGGCTACTTCTTCGTCTGTGGTGACGCTTACCGGATGGCGAAAGACGTTGATAAAGCCTTGCATGAAGTGATTCAACAACACGGTAATAAAACTTTGTTGGAAGCAGTTGATTACGTCAATCAACTGAAAAAAGATAAACGCTATGTAAGAGACGTTTATTAAAAAGCCTTAAAGCTTGAGATGGGTTATCAAAACCCATCTCAAGAATGCCATTCAGCATAGCGTTGGTTAAACCCCCATCTCCGCCTGCAATAACTTAATCTGATCCCTCACCCTCGCCGCTTCTTCAAACTCCAGATTTTTAGCATGTTGGTACATTTTATCCTCCAACTGCTTCAGCGTTTTTGCCGCTTGTTTTGGCGTTAATGGTTTGTATTCTGCCGCTGGCTCTGCCACTTTCGCGCGAGTGCTCGATATTGAACCGCCAGAACCGGGAATCGATAATTCCAAAATATCAGTCACCGACTTAAACACGGTTTTCGGTTGAATATTATTCAGCTGATTAAACTCTTCCTGTTTAGCCCGACGGCGTTGTGTTTCTTCGATAGCCAGCTGCATCGAACGCGTGATTTTATCGCCGTATAAAATCGCTTTGCCTTTAGAGTTTCGCGCCGCGCGGCCTATGGTTTGAATCAAGGACACTTGCGATCTTAAAAAGCCTTCTTTATCGGCATCCAAAATCGCCACCAGCGACACTTCGGGAATATCTAAACCTTCTCGTAATAAGTTAATCCCCACCAACACATCAAACACCCCCAAACGCAGGTCACGAATAATTTCGACACGTTCCACAGTTTGAATATCAGAATGTAAGTAACGGACCTTGATGCCATGCTCCAGCAGATAATCGGTTAAATCTTCCGACATGCGTTTGGTTAAAGTGGTCACTAAAACCCGTTCTTCCAGCGCTACCCGTTTATTGATTTCCGACAACAAATCATCCACTTGTGTCGTTGCTGGCCTGACTTCAATCAACGGATCGACCAAACCGGTTGGCCTAACCACCTGCTCTACCACTGCGCCGGAATGGTCTTTTTCATAAGGGCCAGGTGTAGCTGATACATAAACCCGCTGACCAACGATCTGTTCAAACTCATCAAAACGTAAAGGCCGATTATCCAAAGCCGATGGCAATCGAAAACCATATTCGACCAAAGTTTCTTTTCGCGAGCGATCGCCTTTATACATTGCGCCAATTTGCGGCACGGTGACATGGCTTTCGTCGATGAACACTAGACCATCTTTGGGCAAATAATCAAACATAGTCGGCGGAGATTCGCCATCGGCGCGGCTGGATAAATGCCGCGAATAATTTTCGATACCCGAGCAATAACCCACTTCCAGAATCATTTCAATATCAAACAAAGTCCGCTGTTCTAAGCGTTGGGCTTCGACTAATTTATGGTTATCGCGTAATTCATTCAGACGCTCAGCCAATTCCAGTTTGATTTTTTCCACCGCAATCAATAATTGTTCGCGCGGGGTAACGTAGTGGCTTTTCGGATAAATGGTAAAGCGAGAAATCCGCTGCAAAATTTCGCCAGTTAATGGATCAAACATCGACAAGCGTTCAATTTCATCATCGAACAATTCAATTCGTAACGCTTGTTCTTCCGATTCCGCCGGAAACACATCAATCACCTCACCTCTAACTCGATAAGTCGCACGGCGCAATTCGATGTCATTACGGGTGTATTGCATTTCCGCCAAGCGACGCAAAATATCGCGCTGCTTAATCATGTCGCCACGCACCAAGTGCAACACCATTTGAAAATACGATTCAGGCTCACCCAAACCGTATATCGCGGAAACGGTGGCGACTACTATGGTGTCGCGGCGTTCGAGTAAGGCTTTAGTGGCTGACAAACGCATTTGCTCAATATGTTCATTCAGCGAAGCGTCTTTATCAATGAAGGTATCCGAGGCCGGAATATAGGCTTCCGGTTGGTAATAGTCGTAGTAAGAAACAAAATATTCAACGCTGTTTTCAGGGAAAAACTCTTTCATTTCCCCGTACAACTGAGCGGCAAGCGTCTTATTCGGCGCCATAATCATCGCTGGGCGCTGGGTTTGTTGAATGACATTGGCAACAGTAAAGGTCTTACCTGAACCAGTTACCCCTAATAAGGTTTGATGCAATTCACCGTGATTCAGACCTTCGACCAGTTGTTTAATCGCGGTTGGCTGATCACCAGCGGGTTGATAACGACTTTGGATTTTGAATGGTTTTTGCACAATGACCCAATTGCATCAAGATTGAAAATCGATTAGGCGTTAATTTCTTGCTCAGCTTCAATCTTTTTTCGTTTATCGCATTTGGTTTTGCAAATACAGTTTCCAGTACCGCCACAAGAACCTTTAATCGCACCACGACCAAACATCACGCCAACTGCCATAATCGCAATCACGACCAACATCACTATAAAGGTTATTAAAAAATAGGTCATTGTTAACTCCTTATTAAACTTAGAAACAAAAAACGAGGAGAAATCTAATGATCGCTCCTCGTTCCTTGATTGCTTTAACTAATTTAGATTAGCCGCCGAAATCATCCAAGAAGATGTTTTCAGGGTCAACACCATTAGCGATCAGCATGTTGATGACTGATGAATTCATGATTGGAGGACCGCACATGTAGTATTCACAATCTTCTGGGCTTGGATGGTTTTTCAAGAACTCTTCAAACAATACGTTATGAATGAAGCCTGTGTAACCTTTCCAGTTATCATCTGGAAGCGGATCAGACAAAGCTACATGCCATTCAAAGTTGTCGTTCTCTTTAGCTAACATATCGAAATCTTCTACATAGAACATTTCGCGTTTGCTACGCGCACCATACCAAAAGGTCATTTTACGTTTAGATTTTAATCTGCGTAATTGATCGAAGATATGTGAACGCATTGGCGCCATACCAGCACCACCACCGACGAACACCATTTCATTGTCAGTGTCTTTAGCATAGAACTCACCATAAGGACCTGAAACGAATACTTTATCACCAGCTTTCAAGTTGAAGATAAAGGATGACATCACACCTGGAGGTACATCATCTGATGCGCCTGGCGGTGGAGTAGCAATCCTGACATTCAACATAATTTCTTTTTCTTCAGGATATGAAGCCATTGAATAAGCACGCAAAGCTGGTTCTTTAACGTCTGACACAAAGCGCCATAGGTTAAATTTATCCCAGTCTGGGCGATATTCTTCTTGGATATTCATGTCTGAATATTTAGAAACGTGAGCAGGACATTCGATTTGAATGTAACCACCGGCACGGTAGTTGATTGCTTCGCCAGAAGGCAATTCCAATACCAACTCTTTAATGAAAGTCGCAACGTTTTCGTTAGATTTAACGGTGCATTCCCATTTTTTAACGCCGAATACGCTGTCTTCTACTTCGATGTCCATGTCATGTTTAACAGACACTTGGCAAGCTAAGCGCTCACCTTCTGCTGCTTCACGTTTGCTGATATGTGACAACTCGGTAGG
>CAMCSF010000132.1 GCA_945877625.1 Methylomonas koyamae
TTGATTTAATTCCGTCGCCGTCATTTGTTTGCTTTCTATCGCAAACACCAAAGCATCGTTTTCAACTTCAATGCGTACATGACCGCCATTGGCTAATCGGCCAAACAATAAATCCTCTGCTAGCGGTTTTTTGATTTTTTCCTGAATCAGCCTTGCCATGGGGCGTGCGCCCATTTTGGCATCATAACCACGCACAGCCAGCCAGTTTCTCGCCCCAGAATCCAAACTGAGTGTGACATTTTTGTCCGCCAATAAGGCTTCCAATTCAAAAATAAACTTGTCAACCACACTACCAACCACCGAAATATCCAGTGGTTTGAATTGCAAGATAGCATCTAGCCGATTCCTAAATTCTGGTGAGAACCCACGCTCAAGTGCTTTAAAACTATCGGTCGCGTGATTTTGTTCAGTAAAACCAATCGAACTCCTCGCCCCTTCTTCGGCGCCGGCATTGGTCGTCATAATTAAAATCACATTACGAAAATCAGCTTTGCGGCCATTATTATCAGTCAAAGTCCCATGATCCATCACCTGCAACAATAGGTTAAACACATCAGGATGGGCTTTTTCTAACTCATCCAACAATAAAACCGCATGTGGATGCTTGGTGACCGCTTCAGTTAACAAGCCGCCTTGATCGTAGCCAACATAGCCCGGCGGTGCACCAATTAGACGGGAAACCGTATGCCGTTCCATATATTCCGACATATCAAAACGGATTAACTCAATGCCCAACACTTTGGCCAATTGCTTGGTGACTTCGGTTTTACCAACCCCAGTCGGGCCAGCGAATAAAAATGAACCGATAGTTTTTGCAGAATCACGCAAACCTGCTCTGGACAGTTTAATCGCCGAGGCCAATTCAGCAATCGCTTCATCTTGACCGAATACCAACATTTTCAGATTTTTTTCAAGATTGGCTAACTTATCTTTATCAGAAGCTGAGACAGACTGCACCGGCACTCGCGCAATTTTAGCGACAATGTCCTCAATTTCAGCGACATCAACCACATCTTTGCGTTGTTCATCATTCAACAAACGCTGTCTAGCTCCCGCTTCATCAATCACATCGATTGCTTTATCAGGTAAATGACGGTCAGTGATGTAACGTGCCGACAAATCAACCGCCAAACGCAACGCTTCCGAGGTGTATTTAAGCCCATGATGCTCTTCAAAACGGCTTTTTAAACCTTTCAAAATCTGCACGGTATCTTCAATTGATGGCTCTAAAACATCAATTTTCTGGAAACGACGCGCCAAGGCATGATCTTTTTCAAAAATACCGCGATATTCTTGATAGGTGGTTGAACCGATGCAACGCAAATGCCCCGATGACAACACCGGCTTAATTAAATTAGACGCATCCATGACCCCACCCGAAGAGGCGCCAGCACCAATAATGGTATGAATTTCGTCGATAAATAAAATCGCCTCAGGCTGTTTTTTTAGCTGATTAATCAACCCTTTCAAACGTTTTTCAAAATCACCGCGATATTTTGTACCAGAAACCAAAGCCCCCATATCCAATGAATAAATGACGCTATTCAGCAAAATATCCGGCACTTGTTCTTCAACAATCCGTTTAGCCAGTCCTTCGGCAATCGCTGTTTTACCAACCCCTGCTTCACCGACTAATAAAGGATTATTTTTACGGCGGCGGCATAAAACCTGAATGGTGCGCTCGACTTCTAAATCACGGCCAATCAAAGGATCAATGTTGCCCTTCAACGCTTCTTGATTCAGATTGACAGCGTATTTTTCTAAAGGGGATTCACTAGACTCATTACCGGTTTTATCAGCTTCAAACTCTGAATCAGTTGGTTTTTCAGGTTGATCAAGTTTCGAAACACCATGCGCCAAATAATTAACCACATCCAAGCGGCTAATATCCTGTTTATTCAAAATATAAACAGCATGCGACTCTTGCTCACTGAACAAGGCTACAAATAAATTAGCGCCGGTCACTTCTTTTTTGTCAGAAGATTGCACATGGAAAACAGCGCGTTGCAAAACACGCTGAAAACCTAAAGTCGGCTGGGTTTCTCGTTGAATACCATCTGGAATTAATGACATGGTTTCATCGATAAAACGCGTTAACTCAGCGCGTAAAGCATTAATATTGCCACCACAAGCCAGCAAAATCGGAATGGCGGTTTCATTGTCTAATAAAGCTAACAACAAATGTTCAACCGTAATAAATTCATGCCGCTTGGCATGAGCGCCCGAAAAAGCAGCATTTAAGGTGACTTCAAGTTCTTTACTTAACATATTAGTTTCCTCATGCTTCTTCCATAGTGCACATCAAAGGATGATGATGTTCACGTGAATAATCGTTAACGATATAAACCTTAGTCTCAGCGACATCTCTAGTATAAACCCCACAAACCCCCATGCCTTGAGTATGCACCTGCAACATCACTTGGGTAGCCCGCTCTTCGTTCATATTGAAAAAATCAGTGAGGATTTCAACCACAAAATCCATCGGCGTGAAATCATCGTTTAGTAACAGCACCTTATACATTGAAGGGCGTTTTAATTCTGGCTTGGCTTCTTTTAAAGCCACATCGCCGTCGAAATCTTTATCTGGCTGGTAATCGGACATTGTGGAGGTTTGCAATTAGTATGTCGTTAAAATAGCGGCATAGTCAGCAAATTTCAACCGCTTCCACTTTAATAATGAGTTTTTAAGCTAAATTTAAGTCAATAGATTGAAATTAATCACGCCATCCCAATTTACCTTGGAAACTTTAAAGCACCAACTACAGTCATTAACTCTAAACAAACCGCATTGGAGCAAACAGCATGACCCCACAAGAACAGCAACAATTAAGTCAATTTCTTAACCAATTAACCCAAGCCAAACTCAGCCAAAAAGATCCAGAAGCCGAAGCCTTGATTCAGGCGGCGATAAAACAGCAACCGGACGCCCACTATCTGTTAATTCAACGCGCGTTGATTTTGGAACAAGCGCTCAATAATGCCAAAACCCAAATCGCCGATTTACAAAATCAAGTCAGAAACCATAGCAGTAACACCAGCAACAGTTTCTTAAATAACGACCCTTGGGCGCAACCGGCTAATAACTCAGCCCCCGTACTCGGTGCTGGTAACTACCAAATCCCACGTTACGCCCCAGCACCCGCTCAACCAATTGCGCAACCCAGCGCCTTTGGTGGCGGTGCATCAAGCTTTTTAGGTAACGTAGCAACCACTGCAGCTGGGGTTGTCGCCGGTTCGTTTTTATTCCAAGGCATTGAAAACCTAATGGGCGGCCATCACGGATCATCAGGCTGGGGTCAACATAATCAAGCCTTTAATGATCAGGGCTTTAATGAGCATGCCAGCGAACAAACCGTAATTAACAATTACTATGGTGATGATGCCATGCAAATGGCTGATAACCAACAAGATCAAAATGATTACCTCGTCAGCGATGACAGTGATTTCCAAACTGATGACAGCGATTCGGATTGGATTTAATCGTTTAGATTAATAGCAACAAACCATTTGGACGGCTTGAATCAATCCGTCTAAATGGCTCACAAATCGTCTTAAAAACCGCTTTTCCCAATAATCAGCACGACTGTTCAAGGTTATTCAAGTGTTTTCTGGCAAAATAGCGACACTTGTTTTTGTAAAATCATTTTTAAATCATGTCCGAACAGTCGCATTACCCAATTAATCCAGCGCTTGCTGTTTCAGCCCACATTAATGCTGACCGCTATCAGCAGCTTTATCAGCAATCCATTAACGACCCCGACTCTTTTTGGGCCGAACAAGCTGAAGCTTTTTTAGATTGGCAGCAACCTTGGCAACAGGTGTTGGAACACGATTACCCTAAAGGCCAAATCAGCTGGTTTAAAGGTGGACAATTAAATGTCAGCGTGAATTGTCTGGACCGACACCTTGAACAACGCGGCGAGCAAATCGCCATCATTTGGGAAGGCGACGACCCACAGCAACAAAGCAGCCTAACTTACAAGCAACTACATCAACAAGTCTGCCAATTTGCCAATGTCCTAAAAGCTCAAGGTGTACAAAAAGGTGATCGAGTTTGTATTTATTTACCGATGATTGCCGAAGCGGCGGTAGTGATTTTGGCTTGCACGCGGATTGGCGCGGTGCATTCGATTGTGTTTGGTGGCTTTTCTGCCGATGCTTTGCGTGATCGGATTATTGATGCCGACTGCAAAATCCTAATCTGTGCTGACGAAAGCTATCGCGGCGGCAAATTAGTACCGTCTAAAATCAATGCCGATAAAGCCGCCGACCAATGCCCTAACCTAACCACCGTCATTGTGATTAAACACAGCGGCCACGAGGTGCCTTGGCATCAAAACCGTGACGTTTGTTATCACACCGCGATGCAAACCGCTTCAAGTGACTGCCCCGCCGAAGCGATGGACGCCGAAGACCCTTTATTCATTCTTTATACCTCCGGCTCCACTGGCAAACCCAAAGGCGTCTTGCACACCACTGGCGGTTATTTGCTGTTTGCGGCGATGACCCATAAATACGTGTTTGATTACCAAGATGGCGATATTTATTGGTGTACTGCCGATATTGGCTGGGTAACGGGGCATTCTTATGTGCTTTATGGCCCGCTTTGCAACGGTGCAACGACCTTGATGTTTGAAGGCGTTCCCACCTACCCTGCTGCCGACCGCTTTTGGCAAGTCATCGACAAACACCAAGTCAATATTTTCTATACCGCACCCACTGCGATTCGCGCCTTAATGGCCCAAGGCAATCAGTGGCTTAAAACCAGCCAACGCAGTTCATTACGGATTCTCGGCAGCGTCGGCGAGCCCATTAACCCTGAAGCATGGGAATGGTATTACCATCAAGTCGGCGAACAACGCTGTCCAATTGTCGATACTTGGTGGCAAACCGAAACGGGCGGGATTTTGATTACCCCACTGCCGGGCGCGACAGCATTGAAACCCGGCTCCGCCAGTTTGCCATTTTTTGGCGTCAAACCGGCGATTGTCGATAACGAAGGCCATTTATTAGAAGGCGAAGCGGAAGGCATTTTAGTGTTAACTCATCCTTGGCCGGGACAAGCGCGTAGCATTTACGGCGACCATCCACGCTTTATAGAAACTTATTTCAAACCGTTTCCCGGTTATTACTTTGCCGGTGATGGCGCTCGGCGCGATAAAGACGGTTATTACTGGATTACCGGACGGGTGGACGATGTGATTAACGTTTCCGGTCATCGCTTAGGCACAGCCGAAATTGAAAGTGCTTTGGTGTTGCATGATGATGTGGCAGAAGCGGCGGTGGTGGGGTTTCCACATCCGATTAAAGGCCAAGGCATTTATGCTTATGTGACTTTGAATGTCGGCGTAAGCGGTGATGTTGAGCTGAAAAAAGCCTTGGCGGAATTAATTAAAGCCGAAATCAGCGCTATCGCTTTGCCGGACATCATTCAATGGGCACCGGGCTTACCGAAAACCCGCTCAGGCAAAATCATGCGTCGGATTTTACGCAAAATTGCCGCTAATGAATTTGATAACTTAGGCGATATTTCCACCTTAGCCGATCCATCGGTGGTGGAAGAGATTATTGCCAATAGAACTGTGAATAATTGATGCAGCGTTTTAGCGAAATCGACCAACTCAAATCGCAACTGGATGGCTTGCGGCCGCTCCCAGAACATACAGTGCGTAGCTTGCATCAGCAGCAAGTTTTGGAATGGACCTATCATTCCAACGCGATTGAAGGCAATACGCTGACCTTGAAAGAAACCAAAGTCGTGCTAGAAGGCATTACTATTGGCGGCAAATCAATGCGCGAACATTTTGAAGTGATTAATCACAAAGAAGCGATTGATTACGTCGAAGCAATGGTACAAAACCAAAATGCCTTAAGCGAATGGCAAATTAAATCGATCCATCAATTAGTCTTGAAAACTATCGACAGCCATAACGCTGGCCAATATCGACAAGAAAACGTGGTGATTGCCGGCGCTGACCATCTGCCGCCCAATTATTTTAAAGTCCCTGAAGCAATGGCTGATTTGATTGAGCAATATCAAGCCAACGCCAATTTGCATCCCGTGGAATTAGCCGCGCGTTTGCATGTGGATTTTGTCGGCATACATCCGTTTGTTGATGGTAATGGCCGTACTTCTCGGCTATTAATGAATTTTGAACTAATGCGTCACGGCTATCTGCCGATCATCATTGCTGTTGAACAGCGTCTAAGTTATTACCAAGCATTGGATACAGCACATACCGAAAAAAATTACGATCTGATGTTACGCAGGAATGACGAAACCAATAGGAGATAACCAGGTTAATGATGTTGAAGGCAACATTGTGACCTTACATAGATGACTATTTTTGTTAGCACTGAGTAAAACCCTAGGACTTTAAAAAAATCAGCCCCTTTATTAAGTGCCTTAATTTTTGGTTTTGTCATTCCGCTAGGAATCCCTTGGCCTCTAAGTGATTCACTACGTTTAAAACCAAGGGATCCCTAACGGGATGACAAAGCAAAGGTAGTCAGCTAATTCCAATGGCGTTAAAAATCACAAATGCTGCGTAACATCAGTGAGCTATTTGTATTGGCTTCGCGGTCTGGATTACCGCTTTCGCGGGAATGACGGCCATAGCCGAAAATGAATGAAATTCCTGCATAAGCTCAGTTTTTAACACTAAAGCCAATCGAAAATTTTTTAAACCACCGATTTAGAGCTTAAAACCCGCTGTTATTACCTAATTGAGCAATTAAGCCTCAGCTTACAATGCCAACCTATTCAATTAAGCCCAGAGCATTGCCGTGACATCAAACCCAGCCGCCTCCAGC
>CAMCSF010000133.1 GCA_945877625.1 Methylomonas koyamae
TTTTTTAGCTTGTGGTGAATTAGCCATAGTCTATCAGTCTTCTTAGGTTAATTTGGAAACGGTGAATTATCTGTCTGGATGCTATGATTGTCAACCTATAACTCAACAACATCTTAAACTATTTTGAGTCAGCGTTTTTTTAAATCAACGATTGTGGTCGCTTGCATGACCATGATCTCAAGGCTGATGGGCTTTGCGCGGGATATTTTGTTCGCCAATCTGTTTGGCGTTAATGCCGCCACCGACGCTTTTTTTGTGGCATTTAAAATCCCCAACTTCCTGCGCCGGCTATTTGCCGAAGGTGCTTTTGCCCATGCTTTTGTGCCAGTGCTGGCCGATTACAAAAGCAAAGGCAGTCATGCCGCCTTAAAGTTGTTCATCGACCGCACCGCTGGCAGCCTAGCGCTGGTTTTAACCTTATTGACATTAATCGGCATTATCACCGCGCCAGTATTGATTATGCTGTTCGCCCCGGGCTTTTTATGGGAAGGCAATCAATACCAACTCGCGGTACAGTTATTACAAATCACGTTTCCCTATTTACTGTTTATCTCGCTGACCGCCTTCGCTGGCGGGATTTTAAATACTCACGGCAAATTCGCGACTCCCGCCTTTACTCCGGTGTTTTTAAACATTTGCATGATAATCGCCGCCATTTGGTTAGCACCTTTAATGGCCGAGCCAGTGATGGCTTTAGCGTGGGGCGTGTTTATTGCTGGCGTGGTGCAATTGTTGTTTCAAATTCCCGCCTTAATCCGCTTAGGCTTAATGCCCAGACCACGCTTGGGCTTTAAAGATGCTGGGGTCAGGCGAATGATGGGCTTGATGTTGCCGGCGATTTTTGGCGTTTCGGTGGTGCAGATTAACTTATTAGTCGATACCTTGTTCGCCTCGTTTTTACCGTCTGGCAGCGTGTCATGGTTGTATTATTCAGATCGCTTGGTAGAGTTTCCAATTGGCATATTTGGCGTGGCCTTATCAACGGTGATTTTGCCGCATTTGGCTAAACATCATGCCGATGACGACCAACAGGCTTTTTCGCAAGCCTTGGATTGGGGTTTAAAGTGGGTGCTGTTAATCGGTTTACCGGCTACCTTAGGTTTAACGCTACTTGCCGAACCGTTGCTATCGACTTTGTTCCAATACAACGAATTTGGCGCCAACGATGTGCAAATGGCGGCAAAAAGTTTGGGGGCTTTTTCATTGGGTTTATTGGCGTTTATCTTGATTAAAGTCTTGGTGCCGGGTTTTACCTCGCGCCACGACACACGGACACCGGTTCGGCTGGGCATCTATTCGATGCTATGCAACCTAGTCTTGAATTTGATCTTAATCGCCCCATTAGCTCATGCAGGCCCTGCTTTAGCGACTAGCTTGGCGGCTTATTTGAATGCAGTTTGGTTATTGTGGTTATTAATCAAACAACAGATTTATCAACCCATCGGCCAATGGTGGCGGTTTTTATTACGAGTAATATTAGCTAACGCAGCGATGGGTTTTTTCTTATGCCGCTTTACCGAAGCCGATTTATGGCTCACTTGGAATTTATCGCAACGCAGTTTACAACTGGCCTTAATGATAGGCTTAGCGATGTTAGTTTATGCTGTAGCGTTGTTATTATTAGGCTTTAGACCTCGTCAGCTTGGACAACATCCCAGCTGAGAATTTTTTGCAATCTAATCGGGTTAACTATGAATACAAAAAAAATTGGTTTTATCGGTGGCGGCAATATGGCCACCAGTCTTATCAAAGGCTTGATTGCCAGCGGCCATGCGCCACAACAAATCTGGGTTTCTGACACCAATCAAGCAACCTTAACCCAACATGCCGAACAATTACAGGTCAATGTCTCGACCGATAATGACGCGGTGGTTGCCGAAGTCGATGTGGTGGTTTTGGCTGTCAAACCGCAAATCCTCCGCGAAGTTGCCCAATCGATTGCCAGCTTGGTAGAGCAACGCAAAGTATTGGTGGTTTCAATCGCTGCCGGTATCTCTCAAGCCAGCTTGTCACGTTGGCTAGGTGATGAGGCAGCCATCGTCCGTTGTATGCCCAACACACCGGCCCTAGTTTTAACTGGCGCCACCGCTTTACACGCCAACGACAAAGTCAGCGCTCAACAAAAAGACTTAGCTGAAAACATCTTACGCGCGGTGGGCTTAGCGCTATGGGTTAATGACGAAGCACAATTAGACGCGGTCACTGCGGTTTCAGGCAGCGGCCCAGCCTATTATTTCCTGATGATGGAAGCGATGGAAAAAGCCGCTTTAGAATTAGGCTTAGACGAACACTCAGCGCGGTTATTGATTCAACAAACCGCTTTAGGCGCGGCCAAAATTGCGTTGGAATCCTCAGAATCACCCACCATTTTGCGTGAACGCGTCACCTCGCCGGGCGGCACCACCCAAAAAGCCATCGAAACCTTCCAGCAAAACGGCTTTGAAGCCTTAGTCGGCAAAGCGCTACACGCAGCGCGTGACCGTTCAATCGAAATGTCCAAACAACTCGGAGCAGACTAATGGGCGGCAATTACATCTCAGACCCAGCGATTTTTGTAATCGACACCCTGTTCTCGGTTTACATTTTCACGGTTTTATTACGCTTTTTACTGCAATGGACCCGCGCCGATTTTTACAATCCGATTTCGCAATTCGTGGTCAAAATCACTCATCCACCGCTAAAACTATTGCGTCGAGTAGTGCCTTCAATTGGCCGTATTGATACCTCTTGTTTGGTATTTGCCTTGTTATTGCAAATGACCGCGACTTATTCGATGTTAGCAATTCAAGGCTTAACCACCAGCCTTGTCGGCTTGACATTAATCTCGGTCGCGGATTTAGTGCAATTGTTGATGAATATTTACTATTACTCGATTTTTGCGACGATTATCCTCAGCTGGGTTGGCGGTGGCAGCTTCAGTGCAGCTTCATCGATCTTGTACAGCATCACCGAACCGTTGCTAAGCATTTGCCGCAGTGTGATACCGAATTTAGGCGGCTTGGATTTATCGCCCATGCTGGCCTTGTTTTTACTGCATTTGGCGAAGATGATGGTGTTGCCACCGTTACATCAATTGGCGAGTTTATTGGGATAACAAATCCGGTAATTGATTTTTTACCTGCCGAGTGTATGCACCGCATCGTTTTTGAAGCATTTCCTAACAGAAAAACCTTCAATCGCTACGCGGTGCGTACCCGACTAATTTGACGGTAAATTTGGGCACAACCGTTGCGAATCAAGCTTTACTAAAAGCCAACACCACCTTAATCTCGCCATCCTCTCGACGAATCAAACGCCGCAAACCGAGTTCGCTAAAAGCGGTTTTTTTATGCAGGCCTTTTTTATAAGCATCGTCAATTCTTACCGCTTGATCATCAGCATCCGGCTTGGCTTGATCGGCCAGTTTCATCAGGTCACTGACAAAATCCAGCGTCAACTTAAACACCTCGGTTTAAATGCAGCAACACCCTTCTCGGCGATTTTCGCAGCAACATATCAGTAAATTCAAATACTTACTGTTTAACAGACTCCTAGCATTCTCATATAGAGATCATGCTATTAACCCCTAATTCATTAGCTATCGTTTTTAATAAAGTCTGAGTTCCATTTTCTAGGTGAGAAAAAATCGGCATGCTGGTGGTGCTTATGTCCGATTTTTCGATGTTTTGGAACTTAAATTCTGAATTTAATGCTTTGATTGAACCGATATAGGCATCGGTTAGGGTGGTGATATTGTCTAAGCCGGCTTTGTAGGCTTTTTCTAAGGCGATTTCTAAATCGTGGTTGATGGTGGCTAATTCTTCACTACAAAAACCTTTGTAGCTTAGGTAACCGAGTAGCGCGAGTTCGATTGCGGTGCCTAAGAAAAAATAAGAGGTGGTTGAGGATGAGACGAACTCTCTTTCTTCAATTGTTTTTTTCAACGATACCGTTTTAGCAACGTCAAATAAATCGAAAGCATCGGCAATCATTGAGTTAGGTGCTTTGATATTCGCCATTTTGACCTCCATAAATCGTATTGATTAACTAACTGCCTTTTTACGGCGGCAGCGAGGACTAACGATGAGCTTACTGGATAACTGGTTTTGTATCCTGAGCAGTCGATTTCAGTGTATACCCAATCAAAAACCCTAACAATAGACTTAAAAGCGCATAGATTGTTTCTTTTGATTGAATAGTTTTGAGGTAACGCAATGAGGGTAAATTCGACAGGCAAAAAAAATCCGACTGGAGGTCGGATTTATAAGGAGGATAGTTTCCGCCAGCGCATCTGGCATGGGTTGTAGATTACAGGGAATTAGTCGAGTTGAAAATGTGACTAATTGCCGCGCGACAAAATGTCACAGTCATAATTTTCGATTGATTGAATCTCAGAAGCGGTTTGAAATTGGTATAGAATGAAATCTGCAACCTGATGGAGTTATCAATTAATCGGCAAATAGTTGGAAGTTCATTTCCACTCTCTTTAGCTAGATCAATCGCTCATGGAATCCTTACCTTTAAAAGACATTCACTTGCCGCCGGAGGTTGGCGTTTGGCCACTAGCCACAGGATGGTGGTTATTAATCGCTGTAATCGTGTTTTGCATTGTCAGCGGTTTCTGGCTTTATCGACGCTTTAAACGTCGCGCCGGATTACGTGTTGCCAACAAGCTGTTATTAGCGATTGCCAATGACCCACAACAAACCGATCAACAAAAACTCACTGCCTTGTCGGCTTTATTACGCCGCGTCGCCCTCAGTACCGCGCCACGTAGCGAAGTAGCCAGCTTAAATGGCGAAGCTTGGTTGGCTTATTTAGATAAAGGCTTTAAAGATGCACCTTTCAGCCAAGGTATTGGTCGTTGTCTTGCCGATGCTCATTACCGAGCCACACCCGCCGAAGTCGATTTGCCAGCCTTAATCAAACTCTGCCAACGCTGGTTAAAACAGCAACAACCGCAACGAGGTTAACCATGATACATATCGATTGGCCTTGGCTACTGTTGTTATTACCTTTGCCTTGGTTGTTGCGTTTGCTGTTACCAGCCCAGACCGATAGCCAGCAAGCGGCCTTAAAAGTACCGTTTTTAGACGATTTTGGTGCAGGCGAAACGCGAGTGGTGAGCGCGATTAAGCCTTGGGCTTTATGGCTGGCGAGTTTAGCTTGGCTGTGTTTGTTGTTAGCGGTGGCTAGACCGCAATGGTTAGGCGAGCCTTTAGAGCAAGCGGTCAACGGACGGGATTTGATGCTGGCGGTGGATGTGTCCGGCAGTATGCAAGAAAAAGATTTCGTGATTAAAGGTCAGCAAGTGGACAGACTCACAGCGCTTAAACAAGTGGCTGGCGAGTTTATTCAACGGCGTACTGGCGACCGTTTGGGCTTGGTGTTATTCGGCACTCAAGCCTATTTGCATGTACCACTCACTTTCGACCGCAACACCCTACAAACCCTGCTCAACGAAGCCTTTATCGGCATTACTGAAGATGAGCCACAAACCTCGATTGGTGATGCAATCGGCTTGTCAATCAAACGTCTGCAAGATCAAAAAACCGATAGCAAAGTCTTAATTTTACTCACCGATGGCGCTAACACTGCTGGTGAACTCAGTCCGTTAAAAGCCGCCGAATTAGCCGCCAGCGCCCAACTTAAAATCTACACCATCGGTATCGGTGCTGACGAAATGTTGGTGCGGAGTTTATTTGGCACTCGTCGGGTTAATCCTTCAGTTGATTTGGATGAAAAAACCTTAACCGCTATCGCTGAAATCACTGATGGTCGTTATTTTCGCGCTCGTAGCAGTGAAGAATTAGCGCAAATTTATGCGCTGTTAGATCAATTAGAACCGGTGGAAAAAGACAAACAATATTTCCGCCCCCGTAGCGAATTATTTCATTGGCCGTTGGCAATTGCTTTATTGATAACGGGCGGTTTAGCGGCAAGTCGAGTGAGATGGCGATGAGTGAATTTCATTTTTTACGCCCAGAATGGTGGTTAGCCTTAATGCCATTGGCAATTTTATTATTCAAATTAGCCAAACATCGCTATGGGCAAGGCCAATGGTCTGAAGTCTGCGATGCGGAATTATTGCCCTTCTTGCTTGATCACAAACCCACCGCACCCAAGCATAGCAACTTAATCGCAGGTGGTTTAGCGGCTTTGTTAGCGATTACCGCTTTAGCTGGCCCCACTTGGCAACGCCTGCCCAGCCCCGCGTTTAGAAACGACAGCGCCTTGGTGATTGCCTTAAATTTAGCGCCAACCATGGACGCTGCCGACATCAAACCCAGTCGCATCGCCAAAGCCCGTTACAAAATTGCCGATTTGTTAAAACAACGCAAAGACGGCCAAACAGCCTTGTTAGTTTACGGCGGCGATGCTTTTACCGTCACACCGTTAACCGCCGACACCGCCACCATCGCCAGCCAATTAGAAGCCTTAAGCACCGATATTATGCCCAGTCCTGGCACTAATACCGCAGTCGCCATCGATAAAGCCAAACAATTATTGCAACAAGCAGGCTTGCCACGCGGACATATTTTATTAATTACCGACAACGCTGAAGCAGTGGGTAATTTAGATTTAGCTGATTATCAACTTTCGGTGTTGGCTGTCGGCACAAAAGACGGTGCGCCGATAGCGCAAGCCAATGGCGGATTTGTCAAAGACAGTGATGGCAATATCGTCTTAGCTAAACTGGATGTTGATGGCTTGGCGGCATTAGCGCAAAAGGGCCGAGGCATTTATCAAGCCGTGACCGCTAATGATGACGATGTCAGCAAACTCGGTGCCTTGTTTAACGCGCCAGCAGTTGCCGATGAAAACAGTGC
>CAMCSF010000134.1 GCA_945877625.1 Methylomonas koyamae
GCAATTAAAGAGAAACGACATAGAGAACTTGTGAAAGCACAAGTTAGGTATAGGAAAAGCATGAACAACTTAAGTAAAGACATCTTAGTAGGCGCGTTGTATATCGCCGGCATCTCAAGCTTCATTTCTGGACTCTTCGTCATCTCCGCAGTGCTTTTTGCCACTGCTTCAATGTTTTCCAACATTGCCCGCATAGCGGATTAGGCCGCTAAGCTCCGAATTTGTAACTACCTCCTGGTGTTGTAATAACTAGCAGATCCTCCTCATAGCATTCTGCTTGGTTTTTTGCCTTCCACTGCGTAAGCATTGGGAGGTTTTTTTTGGCTGTCGTTTTTTGCCTTTAAAGCAACGTGTTATGATTTTTGCCCAAATTCCCACGAGTAATCATAATGAGTGACGTTTTACAGCAATTAGCCGATGTTTTAGAACAACGTAAACAACAATCCGCCGATCAATCGTATGTGGCCAGTTTGTATGCAAAAGGCTTGGATCATATTCTGAAAAAAATCGGTGAAGAAGCCACCGAAACTGTGATTGCCGCTAAAGATGGCGACAAAGACAAAATTATTTACGAAACCGCTGATCTTTGGTTTCACAGCATGGTGATGTTGGCTCATCAAGGTTTGGGGCCGGAATTGGTGATTGCTGAATTACAGCGTCGTTTCGGATTGTCCGGCTTAGAAGAAAAAGCGCAACGTAATACATCTAAATAGGAGTAGACCATGGGTTTCAGTATTCCCCACTTATTAGTGGTATTAGTGATCGTGATTTTGGTATTCGGCACCAAGCGGCTTAAAAATGTCGGCGGTGATTTAGGCGAAGCAATCAAAAGCTTTCGTAAAGCGATTAACGAAACTAGCGAAGAGCAAAAAACCACTGTTAAAGATGACAACGTCTTAGAAGGCGAAGTTAGCCATAAAGATAAGCAATAGGTCGTAGTATGTTTGAAGTTGGCTTTTCAGAATTGGTGATGGTGGGATTAGTGGCTTTGATTGTCATCGGCCCGCAGCGTTTGCCAACTGCCGCTCGCATAGCTGGGTTGTGGATAGGTAAGCTGCAAAGCACTATTGCCAACGTTAAGATCGAAATCAAACAGCAATTACATGCCGAAGAAATGCGGCAAATCATGCAGCAACAAAGCATTGTTGAGGAAGTGCAGCAATTGGTAGCCGAGACTCAGCAGGTAGTCAACGACATCAAAACCAGCAGTGAAAGCCTTTCAAAGGATTTGAACAATCATGACAAACCCGCCTGAATTAGGTAACGAACAGCCGTTTATCAGTCATTTAATCGAGTTAAGAGATCGGCTGTTAAAGATGATTTTTTGTGTGTTACTGATTTTTATTGGTACCGCCACTTACGCTAACGAGATTTACCACTATCTGGCTGAGCCTTTATTGCAACACATGCCGAAAAACAGCAGCATGATTGCGATTGACGTCGCTTCACCGTTTTTCACGCCATTTAAATTAGCGTTTGTAGTCGCGGTTTTCATTTCGATACCGTTTATTCTTTATCAATTCTGGGGCTTTGTCGCGCCGGGTTTGTATCGTCACGAAAAGGTCATGATTGCACCGTTATTATTAGCGAGTACCTTGTTGTTTTACGGTGGTGCGGCGTTTGCTTATTTTCTGGTTTTTCCGTTGGTGTTTGGTTATTTAACCGCCGCAGCGCCAGAAGGTGTGGCGGTGATGACCGATATTGCTACTTATCTGGACTTTGTTTTAGGGATGTTTTTTGCCTTTGGTGTGGCGTTTGAAATCCCGATTTTTACTATTGTTTTAGTCTGGACGGGGATCATTACCCCGCAAAGTTTGGCTGAAAAACGTCCTTATGTGATTGTTGGGGTGTTTGTGATTGCCATGTTTTTGACGCCACCCGATGCGTTATCGCAAACCTTGTTAGCGGTGCCAATGTGGATGCTGTTTGAAGCGGGATTGTTGTTTTCGCGTCTGTTTGTGAAAAAATCCGCAGATGAGTAGTCTTGAACAGCATTTTCAATCGGTGCAAAAACAAATCCGCGCCGCCGAAATCGCCGCTAATCGACCGACAGGTTCGGTGCAATTATTGGCAGTTAGCAAGACCAAGCCAGCTGAACAAATTGCTGCTGTTTATCGTTTGGGGCAACGGCATTTTGGTGAAAATTATTTGCAAGAAGCCTTAATCAAGCAACAAAAATTAGCCACTTTTAACATTAGTTGGCATTTTATTGGCCCGATTCAATCCAATAAAACTAAGCCGATTGCTTGCCATTTTGATTGGGTACACAGCGTTGACAGGTTAAAAATTGCCGAGCGATTAAGTGAACAACGCCCAGCCAATTTGCCACCGCTGAATATCTGTTTGCAGGTCAATATTAGCGGCGAAGACAGTAAATCGGGGATAAGGCTTGAGCAATTGCCCGAGTTAATTAAACAAGTCCAAGCCTTGCCGCGCTTGCGTTTGCGCGGGGTGATGGCGATTCCAGAGCCAGAAAATGATTATCAACGCCAGCGTCAACCCTATCGACAGTTATACCAAGCAGTACAGCAATTAAATCAGCCCAGTTTAGACAGTTTTTCTTATGGCATGAGTGGCGATCTTGAAGCTGCGATTGCTGAAGGCGCAACCATAGTCCGAATTGGCACCGCCTTGTTTGGCTCGCGTTGAAACCCCTATAAAAAGGTACATTGTGGCTAATAGGCCGGATTTAATAGATAATGTGCTGTGTTTTTTGATGAAGTTAATTTCCTAACATAATGAAACAAAAGCTAGAATCACTTTTACAAGCCGCAGTTACCGCACTTAAAAACCAAGCTGTTTTAGATGCAGAGGTGGTTGCCCGTATCAATATCGAACGGGTTAAAGATCCGGTCAATGGCGATTTCGCCACTAATTTAGCGATGCTGTTGGCTAAGCCAGCCAAATTAAATCCACGCCAATTAGCGGAAAAAATCGTCGCAGAACTAGCAAGCGATGCCGCCATTACTAAAGTTGAAATTGCCGGTCCCGGTTTCATTAATTTCTTCATCAATCCTGATACTCAATTTCAAATTGTTAAGCAAATCCACGACGCTGGCGCTGAGTTTGGTAAAAGCCAAATCGGTGCCGGTAAACGGGTGCAAGTCGAATTCGTTTCAGCGAATCCTACCGGCCCCTTGCATGTTGGTCATGGTCGCGGTGCGGCGTATGGTTCGGCGGTTGCCGATTTATTAGACGCGGCTGGATTTGCGGTTGAGCGCGAATATTATGTTAACGATGCCGGTCGGCAGATGGATATTCTCGCTACCAGTGTTTGGTTACGTTATTTAGAAGCCTGTGGTGAAGTGTTTACTTTCCCAAGCAATGGCTATCGTGGCGAATATGTGCGGGATATTTCCGCTAATTTGCATCAAAAAGCCGGTGATTTATATCGTCACGCCGCAGAACAAATCTTTGCTGATATTCCTGCCGATGAGCCGCAAGGTGGCGACAAAGAAAAGCATATTGACGCTTTGATTGATCGCGCCAAAACCTTGTTAGGAACCGATCATTACAATCAAGTATTCCAAGCCGGTTTAGATGATATTTTGGCCGACATCAAAGATGATTTGGCTGAGTTTGGCGTTAGCTACCAACATTGGTTTTCTGAGCGCTTGTTAATGGATGATGGTTCGATTCAACAGGCGTTAAAACGTTTAGATGAAGCGGGTTTCTTGTATAAACAAGAAGGCGCAACTTGGTTTGCTTCTAGCCGTTTGGGCGATGAAAAAGACCGCGTGGTAATTCGCGACAACGGCCAAAGCACTTATTTTGCATCCGATATTGCTTATCACATGAATAAGCTGGATCGCGGTTTTGATCAAATCGTCAATATTTGGGGCGCCGATCATCACGGTTACATTCCGCGGGTAAAAGCGGCGATGCAGGCTTTGGGTGCTGACGATTCCAAATTAAAAGTGTTGTTAGTGCAATTCGCGGTGTTGTATCGCGGCGATGAAAAAGTGCAAATGTCGACTCGTTCGGGTGAATTTGTCACTTTAAGACAATTGCGTAGCGAAGTCGGTACCGATGCTTGTCGTTTCTTCTATGTGATGCGTAAATCTGAGCAGCACATGGATTTTGACTTGAAACTGGCGACCTCAAAAAGCAACGAAAATCCAGTTTATTACGTTCAATATGCTCATGCTCGGGTTTGTAGCGTATTGCGTCAATTGGATGAAAAAGCCCGTCAACGTGATATTCAACTAGGTTTTGACAACCTGAATCTGTTGGTTGAAGAGCAAGAAACCGCTTTATTAACCACCTTATCTAAATATCCAGAAATTTTGGAACGTGCTGCGGTTTATTACGAACCGCATCAATTGATTCATTATTTGCGTGAATTAGCGACGCAATTTCATACGTATTACAACGCTCATCAATTCTTAGTTGATGATGACAAGTTATGCAATGCGCGTTTAAATCTAATTTGTGCAGTTAAGCAAGTGTTAGTGAATGCTTTAACGCTACTTAAAATCAATACACCTGAAGCGATGTAAATGGCCAGAGATTATAAACACCGCGTAAATAAGCCTAGCTATAGTAGTAATAGTCGTAGGCAAACCAAAAAAAAATCTTCAGGAGGTTTTTGGCGTTTGCTGTTAGTTGCGGTGTTGCTGGTGTTTTTTGTATTGGGTCTGAATATGATTTCCAATATGGTGAAAGAATTGATGGCGGGCAAGCCTGAATTATTCACCAAACCAGCAGAAGATAAGGTGAAACAAGAACAGGTTGTAAAACAGCCAGTCGCAGTTGATACAGAAAAGAAAGCTGAACAACCAGCAGTGACCGCAGCGGCTGAGCCGGAAGAACCGCATTTCGATTTCTTTACCATTCTGCCGCAAGCTGAAGTTGTGGTGCCTGATTTCGAAATTAAAACTCGGGTGCGGGAAGAGTTGGTTGGTAAAACCAAAACCGCTAAATACATGATGCAAGCGGGTTCGTTTCGTGAAACGGCAGAAGCAGAGCGCCATAAAGCAAAATTAGCTCAGCTTGGGATTGAGTCGCGAGTGGAAGCGGCTAAAGTCGGTAACGTGATGTGGTACCGAGTTAAAATTGGCCCTTATGAGAATTCCTCCAGCGTATCGACCATTAAAGAGATTTTGGTAAAGAATGGTATCGGCGTGATTGTCACTGAAGGCAGTAAGCAATAAATGGTTTTAGGGTTGCCCTTGTAAATCTAATGCAGCTTGATAAAGCAGTTTTTTGCGTTGGCCGGTAATTTCAACCGCTAACGCAACAGCGGTTTTGATCGAACATTGCTTTAGCAACAGACTTAAAATCCGCATTTCTTCATCACTAATACCTTGGGTTTCTTCGGCAATAGTGACGCCATCAACAATCACCACAAACTCGCCTTTGCGCATGTTTTCTTCGTTTTGAACTCTAAACAGCAGATTAGCCAGACTGTCTTTGACTATCGTTTCATGCAATTTGGTAATTTCGCGAGCGATGACGATTTGATGGTCTGCTGGGAAAATAGTCAACATATCTTCTAAAGCGGCCTGAATTCGATGACTGGATTCGTAAAATGCCCAAGTCGATGTGTCGTTTAATTTTTCCTGAAAAAAGTTTTTGCGAGCGGAAGCGGTTCGCGGTAGAAAACCTTCAAAGCTAAAGCGGCTTAAAGCCATGCCAGAAGCTGATAGCGCTGCAATCAAAGCGCAAGCACCAGGAATAGGACAAACATCGACTGATTGTTGTTTTGCGAGTTGTACTAAGGGCAAGCCCGGATCACTTAATAGCGGCGTGCCAGCATCGGATACCAAGGCTATTGATTCACCGGCCAACATTCGCTCAACTAAACCTTGTGAGGCTTTGTCTTCGTTATGTTGATGTAAGGAAATCAGCGGTTTGTTAATGCCATAGTGTTGTAACAACAGGCGTGCGTGACGGGTATCTTCGGCAGCGATTAAATCGACTTGTTTGAGCACTTCAATCGCTCTAAAACTAAAATCGGCCAGATTACCGATTGGTGTGGCAACCACGTATAATTTCCCACTCATTGCTGACGCTGTCCTGTTTGATTTGAATCTTGATATTATCCGTGGTCAGAGCTGATTTTGCTGGAGTTTTGCAGGTAGGAGAGCAGATATGGTAGATAAGCCGAAAGCCAAGCATTTACAAATCGGTGATAGTGCCGAGCAGTTGGCGTTGCAATATCTAAAACAACAAGGTTTGCAATGGCTGTCTAGTAATTTTCGTTGTAAGTACGGTGAGCTGGATTTAGTGATGAAGGATGGCGACATGCTGGTGGTGGTCGAAGTGCGTTATCGAAAATCAGCGCAATTCGGTGGTGCTTTAGAAAGTATCACCGCCCAAAAGCAAGCCAAAATCATCATTGCAACCCAGCATTATTTGGCCGCTAATCATTTATACCATCTGCCGATTCGTTTTGATGTGGTGGCAGTGTCGGGCGATAATCGCCTTAATTGGATTAAAAACGCATTTCAAACTTAAATTTATGAGCTTACAAGATCGCATCATCAACCACTTTTCAGACAGCATCCAAACCAAACAAGATGCAATGGCTAGCTTGTGTGAGTTGATTGAATTCGCTTCACAAAAAATTGTAGAAGCTTTGGTCAATGATAAAAAAGTCTTAACTTGTGGCAATGGTGGTTCGGCAGGCGATGCCCAGCATTTTTCATCGGAAATGCTGAATCGTTTTGAACGCGAACGTCCGGCTTTACCGGCGATTGCATTAAGTACCGATACTTCGACCATTACTTCGATTGCCAACGATTACCACTACGATGAGATTTTCGCTAAGCAATTGAGAGCGCTCG
>CAMCSF010000135.1 GCA_945877625.1 Methylomonas koyamae
ACAAACCAGAGGTGTTCACAGATGAAAAAAAATAGTTTGATGAATAGCTTATTCGGGATATTGCCGACCTTTTTATTCGACAACCCATCTGCAACGAGCACTGTCGAAAACAGAGATGGGCAAAATTGGGAAAGCAACCAATTGACTGGCGTGGCTCGATACTTGCAAAAGCTTGAACCACAACAACCAGATGTCTCGGAGCAAGCTTTAACAGGCGTTGCCCGTTATTTACAACAATTAGAGCCTAAGCAACCAGAAGTCGAAGAAGTTCTGGACGCATTGGAACAAGAAACAGAAGAATTAACAGGTGTTGCTCGTTATCTTGCAAATCAGCAAGCAACAGCAGCAGTTGTAACCGAAGTAGCCGAAGAACTTGAAGAAATAGTTATTGAAGAAGCTGTCGTTATAGCTGAACCAGAAGAAGAAATAACTATCATTAGCGGTGTTGAAAAATATTTATCACGCCAAGCAGAAAATCCAATTACTGGTGTTGCTAAATATTTAGTTAAGCAAACGATTTTGGCACGTGAAACACCAACAACCGGCGTTTCTAAATACATTACCAAGCATGATAAAGAGGCTAATATTGTAACAGGCGTCGCTAAATATTTGACTAAACAGCAATTATTAAGCTCAGACGCACCAAGCTTAACCGGTGTTGCTAAATACGTCATGAAACAGGATTTATTAGCAAAAGAAGCACCTGTAGCCACTGGCGTTGCTAAATATGTGTCTCGCGAAGCCTTACGCACAAAAGACCCAATTATCGTGACTGGCGTTAGCAAATATTTGCAACAACTTGAGCGCGCCCAAAATGCACAAACACCCTTAACCGGTGTTGCTAAGTTCATCGCAGAACAATCAATAGCAGAAAGAAAGTCCGCTGCCGCTGCGTTAGTTGCACGCTACATCGAAGAGGAAGCAAGAATGGCAAGAGAAAAAGCCGAAGCTTTAGCTAATCAAGACGCTGAAACCGAGATTGCTGATACATCAGTCATTGAAGAAGTAGTTGAAGGCTCAAGCGTTGATAAATATCTCGCTAAAATTACCGCTGCTGATAGCCAAGCTTCAAAGCCAACCGGTGTTGCACGTTACATTGCTAAACAAATCCAATTACAAAGTCAGGCCGAGCCTTTAAGCGGCGTAGCAAAATATTTAGCGAAACAAGCAATCATCGCTAAACAGCAACCAGCTTTAACCGGTGTCGACAAATACTTGGCTAAACAACTGTTAGTCATCAAGCCAACCGTTGAATTGAGTTCAGTTAGTAAATATTTGGCAAAACAAGAAGCATTACCAAGAGTTCAGTCAGAGATAACGGGTGTTGCTAAGTACTTGAGTAATCAAGAAACACTTAGCAAAGATCAACCTCACATTTCTGGCGTTGCAAAATATCTTGCTCGTCAAAGTCTGCAAACAACTGATTCAAGCTTTACAAGAACCACAGGTGTCGAAAAATACCTGCGTAAGCAAGCTTAATTAAATGACATCTACCTCCAAAACGGCGGTAGATGTCATCTTCATCGGCAACTGTCGACAATAAAATAGCCAATCCAACAGAAACAGCTTTACTAAACTGTTATCATCTCCGCTTTATAGATTATTTAACAATCTTCTCCCATGCGCATCCTTATAAACGCAAGTATTGCATTTTTCTTCCTGACTACTCTGGCGTTCGCCGCCACAGAAGCAGAGCCTGTTGCCATGCCTGAGCAACCAGAATTACCGCCCGCGATTCAGTCTGGCGAAGAAATGCAGCCTGATATTACGATTATCCGCAAAGGAAAAGAAACTATTCAGGAGTTTAGACGCAATGGAAAAGTGTATATGATTAAAATCGTGCCTCAAGTCGGTCCAGCTTATTACATGCTTGATACCAATGGCGATGGCAAAATGGATGTTAAAAAAAATGATCTTGATAAAAATACTGACATTAACCAATGGCTACTGTTTGAATGGGACTAGAATTAATTAAACTTCAGCAAGTTGGATTTGGTAAAAATCAGCAGTAAGGTACAATCTAAATGCGGGATAATAGTTAATACCCGTATTATCCAAAATTAATAAAAACAAAGGTATATCATGAAAAAAAATCTGTTTTTTGTTACCGCTTTACTATTTTCCATTAACAGTTTCGCTGCTACCGATCATTACATCTTGCGCGATGGTAATCACGTTCAACATCTTAAAATTACCAAATTAAAAGACGATATTACTGTTAGTGCCGATGTTGATTTTGAGCCAAATGTCGATGAAACAGGAAAACATGCATGCTCTGCTGAAGTCAGCGGCGATGCAAAACAAGTAGCTGAAAATGAAATCGTCATGAAAAAACGTATTGAAGGTGAAGCAAAGAATTGTTCTTTGAAAGTCCACCTAACACCGAATGGTGCCAAATTAGAACAATCTGAAGATTGCAGTTATTACGCTGCTGGCATTTGCCACTTCACTAGTGACGGCAAAGAGTTAGTGAAAATCAAATAATTACCAGAAGGCGAAATCTCTATGAGGTTTCGCCGCTCGAATCAAAACTAATCATTTTTCTCCATTACGACTTGATAGCAATCGCCATCATCAGCCCAAAACCGTTGATCTACCCACAACCCAGGCACAACGGCTAATTGACCATCAATAAATATCAAGGGCTTGCTGTTTCGTTGCCAAGGCGGAACATTAGATTCTTGAAAAAGTTTCTTAAGACAATGGCTACCCTGCCTAAACGGTAACTGAATTCTCTCTCCACCTTTGCGTTTTTGAACAGTAACCGCTTTACTGCTCCAAAAAGACTTTGGAATGCCACTAGTCGAATCAACTAACTTCAAATGGAAACCATTAGCTAAATCAAAAAATAATTGTTTTGGTTCCCATCCACCTGTATTGAAGGTATCAACTAACTCACTGGAATCAAGGCAATATAGTTTTTGGCGATATTTTTTAATGCGTTTATTTTGAAGTGAAACACTAGGATTGGCGCTATCCGTAGCATCAATCACTTGCAACATAATGGCTTGCAAAACGGCTTGACTCGGCGGTTTCAAACCAAAATCGGTTAACCATTGTCTTAACAAATAAGAACGCTGGATAGAATCGAAAGACTGCCATAGCGGGATTATTAAGCCATTATCAATAGGATCAACCATTTGCCGCATATTGCGAATAACCCAATCATTTATTAAAGCAGCCCCATCAGCGCAATGCTGCGCACTCCTAGATACCGTTTGGTCTAATGAAGGCCAGCGCTGTTTTAATAAAGGAATAATCTGATTACGAAGATAATTGCGATCAAAATCATCAACAAGATTAGAGGGATCATCAATCCATGATAAATCATGGTGAATCGCATAAGCTTGTATACGCGCTTTTGAAATAGTAAGAAAAGGTCGAATTAACGCGCCGTCGCCAAAAGCTGAATAGCTGGCCATAGCAGATAAACCACTCAACCCTGCCCCACGAAACATTTGCAATAACACAGTTTCGAGCTGATCCTCCCTGTGTTGTGCTGTTAATAAAATATCACCTGATTTTACTAATTGGCGAAAAGCGGCGTAACGAGCATTTCTTGCAGCCTCTTCAGGACTCTCACCAGCTTTTGCCTTTGCATCGACGCTGAGCACTTTGTAAGCAACATTCAATTGCTTACATTGTTGCTGACAATGTTTAGCCCAATTATCGGATTCATCCTGCAAACCATGATTGACGTATAGCGCGACAATTTTAGGGGCTAAGCAGGGAATATTTGCCAATAAGTGCAATAAGACATGAGAATCAACTCCACCACTATAACCAATAAAAATAGTGGCTGAATCGGATGGAATTAGGTTACTAATAGAACTAAAACTCAGCATGAAGATCCACAAATAGCTATAAAAAAGGCCGAAATATTCGGCCTTTTAAGTATTAAACTAATTTGTAAGTTATTTGACAGGTTCATCAAGGAAAGAACCAAAACGCATAATGCGTTGATAGCGTTTTTCCAAAAGTTGCTCCATATTCTGAGCTTCACTGGTCAAATCATCCAAATGTCTTAATAAAGCTTCACGTAAATTTAAAGCTACTTTATCAAAGTTACGATGACCACCACCAATAGGCTCACGAACCACTTCATCAAGAAAACCTTGTTCCCGAACGCGATCAGAGGTAATCCCCATAGCTTCTGCGGCTAATTGAGCTTTGTCGGCACTTTTCCATAAAATTGAAGCACAACCTTCTGGTGAAATAACCGCGTAAGTGCTGTACTCAAGCATCAATAATCGATCACCAACACCAACAGCTAAAGCACCACCCGATCCACCTTCTCCAATCACAGTACAAATAATCGGCGTTTTCAATTGAGCCATTTCAAACAAATTACGAGCGATTGCTTCACTCTGACCTCGCTCTTCGGCCCCAATCCCTGGATACGCACCCGGAGTATCGATTAAACAAATAATAGGCAGTTGGAATCGCTCCGCCAATTTCATAACTCTCAAAGCTTTTCGATAACCTTCTGGTCGAGGCATACCAAAATTACGATAAATCTTTTCTTTAGTATCACGCCCCTTTTGATGCCCAATAACAGCAACAGGTTGACCATCTAAGCGCGCCAAACCACAAACAATAGCAGGGTCATCGGCATAGGCACGATCACCGTGCAACTCATGAAAATCGGTGAATATTAACGAAATGTAATCAAGCGTATAAGGTCTGCCAGGGTGGCGTGATAATTGTGAAATTTGCCAATCAGAAAGATCTGAAAAGATAGTTTCAGTCAAACTTTCACATTTTTGTTCCAATTGCTTTAGAGTTTCAGATATATCAAAATTGTTATCAAATTCAACTTTGCGCAATTCATCAATCTTAGCTTGCAACTCAGCAATAGGTTGTTCAAAATCTAAAAACTTTAAATCCATATCAGTATTGGTTCGCAATTATATAAATATGCTAATTTTAAAGAAAAACCACTGAAAAGCCTATCTATTTCGGATAATCAGCACTTGTCTGATAAAAATCTAACTCATATAACTCATGTTCGACGACATCGTAAACGACCACCATTCAACTCCACTCGCAGCCCGTATGCGTCCAACATGTCTTGACGAATTTATCGGCCAACAGCATTTACTCGGTGAAGGAAAATCATTGAGGATTACCATTGATGCAGGGTTGATACATTCATTGGTTTTCTGGGGCCCACCGGGAGTTGGAAAAACAACTTTAGCTAAAATCATAGCAAAACAGACAAAATGTCATTTCATAGAATTATCGGCGGTAATGGCCGGAGTTAAAGAATTAAGAGCGGCTGTACAAGAAGCTGAATACATGAAACAACACAGCGGCGTCAGAACAATAGTATTTGTAGACGAGATTCACAGATTCTCAAAAAGCCAGCAAGACTCTTTATTAGCACCAATGGAAAGTGGAATAATAATTCTGTTTGGAGCGACCACAGAAAATCCATCATTCGAATTAAACAACGCTGTGTTATCAAGATTGAGAGTCTATGTGTTACGTAGCATTGAAATTGATCAATTAAAAGTCCTTGCGAATAGAGCGTTATGTCATGAACACGGATTAGCCAACAAGAAAATCCAAATAACACCAGAAGCATTGGACTTAATATGTAAAGCAGCTGATGGCGATGCACGTCGCTGTTTAACATTACTTGAAATAGCCTCAGATTTATCAAGACCAATCAATAACATAAACACCATCAACATTGATGTACTAAACGAAGTATTACAAGGACAAACCAATCGATATGACAATAAGGGCGATATCTTTTATGAACAAATATCCGCATTACACAAATCAGTAAGAGGCACAGATCCCGATGCCGCTTTATATTGGTTTTCACGGATGATTGATGGCGGGTGCGACCCTTACTATATTGCTAGACGTTTAATTAGGATGGCATCTGAAGATATCGGGAATGCAGACCCTAGAGGACTGCAAATAGCAATTGATGCAACACATGCGTTCGAACGATTAGGGAGCCCAGAGGGGGAGCTGGCATTAGCACATGCAACAGTATATTTAGCTTGTGCACCAAAAAGTAATGCTGTCTATACGGCATTCAAATCATCAATGCATGACGCTAAGAGCAATGGATCACTCGAAGTACCAATTCACCTAAAAAATGCACCGACAAAAATGATGTCAGAACTAGGATATGGTGCAAATTATCGTTATGCACATAATGAGAAATTTGCTTACGCAGCAGAAGAATATCTACCAGAAGCACTTAAAGGCAGTCAGTATTACATACCGACAGATCGAGGATTAGAAAAGAAGATAAAAGAAAAACTAGAATTTTTAAAAACACTCAAAAAAGAAAAAACCTGATATTAATATTAATATCAGGTTTAAATCTTGATTACTCAGCGCTAGTTACAACTGGTCTGTCGACTAATTCAACGTAAGCCATAGGAGCGTCATCACCAGATCTGAAACCGCATTTGATAATACGCAAATAGCCACCGTTTCTTTCTTGATAACGTGGACCTAACTCGTTAAATAATTTTGTAACAACATCACGATCACGCAACTTAGAGAATGCTTGACGACGCTTTGCAACAGAATCAACTTTAGAAAGTGTGATTAATGGCTCAGCTATCATACGAAGTTCTTTAGCTTTTGGAAGTGTAGTTTTAATCAATTCATGTTTAAACAAAGAAACTGTCATATTGCTAAACAAAGCTTTTCTATGACTGCTGTTTTTATTTAACTGTCTACCAGATTTACGGTGTCTCATTTCTAAAATGCCTTAATTTCAAATACCAACTTGCGACTGATCGACCAAATT
>CAMCSF010000136.1 GCA_945877625.1 Methylomonas koyamae
CCCCCTCCGTTTAAGCTTGTAATTATCTACGCTTTATTCCATTCAGTCAAGATAATTTTAAAATTCTTTATGCTTTAGTAATTCAAACCCTAGCAAGTAGTTGATTAAACTTATCAACATCACCAGATATCAAATTTTTAATTTCCGCAACAGCCAACGCCGTCACACTTTCTAATTCTTGTTGAACATCTATTGATGGCTTGGATAACACATAATCAGCAACACTTCCCACAACAGGACGACCAATACCTATTCGCAACCTATAGAAATCTGCAGAACCAATCTGAGCAATTATATCCCTTAACCCATTATGACCAGCATGGCCACCACCAAACTTCATTTTCATCTGACCAACAGCCAACTCAAGCTCATCATGAACCACTAGAATTTCTTCTGGCTTTATCTTATAAAAAGAAGCTATCTTAGCAACCGCCTGACCACTTTTATTCATAAAAGTTGATGGCTTGATAGCAAGAATTCGACCACTCACATTAATTTCTGATAACTCACTACAAAATTGACGATCCACCTGCCAATTCGCACCCAAGTTAACCAAAACTAATCTATCTAAAAAAAGAAACCCAGCATTATGCCGGGTTCTTTGATATTGCAAACCTGGATTACCCAAGCCAACAATCAATCTAATCATAATTTAAGTAAGCTTTATTAAGCCGTAACTCTCATAAAATCAATATGCAAAATCTGCGGCTTAGCAGGATGACGCTGAATATGCTTCAACACCGCTTTCTCAACCTTACCAGCGACATTCAAATCCAAAATAGATGTATACGCTTCTTTATGGCTCAAATGCTTTACAATTTCATTGTGATCCAGAGAAATCAGTTGAGCATCACCCTCACCACCATAAACAATAGCAGGAACTCGACCTTGACGACGGACAACTTTTGCCGCACTGCTTCCTGTTGCGCTACGCGCTTCCGCCACAAATTCAAACACACCAGACATCACATTCTCCAAAACTGCAAAACAAGTTCTAATTATTGTTTTATTAATCTACATAAAGCGAGCTAACAGACTCGCCGACAGCGATCCGCCGAATAGTCTCTGCCAACATCTCAGCAACACTTAGTTGCCTAATCTTACCAATCGACAACAAATCATCAGATAATGGAATCGTATCAGTAACAACCAATTCATCCAAAACCGAGTTCTTTACATTTTCAGCAGCCGATCCAGATAAAACAGGATGCGTACAATAAGCAACAACCTTACGCGCACCATTCTTTTTCAGGGCAGCAGCAGCATGACATAATGTCCCAGCCGTATCGACTATATCATCAACCATCACACAAGTACGACCCTCAACATCACCAATAATGTGCATAATCTCAGACACATTTGCTCTTGGTCGACGCTTATCAATAATCGCTAAATCCGCATCACCCATGCGTTTTGCTAAAGCTCTAGCTCTAACAACACCACCAACATCCGGAGACACTACAATAAGATTCTCATATTCTTGTCGCCACACATCCCCCAGCAAAATTGGAGAAGCATAAACATTATCGACAGGGATACCAAAAAAACCTTGAATTTGATCAGCATGCAAATCTACCGTCAATACGCGATCAGCACCTGCATTTCCAATCATGTCCGCAACCAGTCTTGCTGTAATTGCAACCCTAGCCGACCTTGACCGCCTATCTTGTCGAGCATAACCGTAATATGGTATCACTGCTGTAATCCGTGCTGCCGATGCTCGTCTCAAAGCATCGATCATCACCAATAATTCCATTAAATTTTCATTTGTTGGAGAGCAAGTAGGCTGAACGATAAAAACATCTCGCCCCCTAACATTTTCCTCAATCTCAACAAATATCTCTCCATCACTAAAGCGCCCAACAGTCGCCATACCTAGACGCATGTTAAGCTTCCTAACAATACCTTCTGACAGCGCTTTATTAGCATTGCCTGAAAATATCATTATCGAGGCCTCTCGCATTCAAGACTCCCAAGGATTTTTATTATGGAGAATGGCTGGGCTGCTAGGATTCGAACCTAGGTATGCGGAGATCAAAACCCCGTGCCTTACCGCTTGGCGACAGCCCATTAAACTGATTGACTTATCCCTGTTCTAAAACTTCATATACCGATGACTTATTCAAAGCTTTTGCCAAATAAACCTGACCAGTATTTTTTATTGCTTCATAAACTTTTACAGCCTCTTGTTTTGTTGAATATTCAGCAAAAGCACAAGCACCGGTTCCTGTTAACCTTGACTCACCATATTTTGACAAATCAAATAAAGCACTTCTAACAGGCTCATAAAGCTTACTCACCACTGCAGAACAGTCATTCCCGACTTCGCCTGCAATGAAGTCGCTTATTTTGATCACTTTACTATCTCTTGTCAACTCTTCAGATAAAAAAATCTGTTTTGTATTGACATGACAATCCGGCTTCACAATCACAAACCAATGTTCTGGCAAGTTTATTTGCTCTAATTGCTCACCGACACCCTCAGCCCAAGCGGAATGTCCATACACAAAAACCGGGACATCTGCACCTAATTGCAAGCCCAACTCCATCAATTTTTCGACTGAAAAGTTAATATTCCAAAGCTTATTCAACACAATCAAAGTCGTTGCAGCATCGGAACTACCGCCACCCAAACCACCACCCATAGGCAAATTCTTTTCAATTTCGATTCGAACACCTAGATCTGACTGCGCATGTTTCTTCAGTAAATTTGCCGCCCGAACGGTTAAATCATCTTGCTCCGGCACACCTGGAATTGGATTTTGCAAACTAACACTACCATCATTAACTGGATGAAAAACTAACCAATCACATAAATCTATAATCTGAAAAACTGTTTGCAGTAAATGATAACCATCATCTCGACGACCAGTAATTCTTAACATTAAATTCAACTTTGCAGGCGCAGGCCACCGATCACCCCATCCAAATGATTTTTGTTCTAGCTGACTCACTTAATTTTCCACTCATCCACAATTAACTTAATCTTGGTTAAATCTTTTTCCATGCCCATTTTATGCGGCAATTTCAAACCATTAACCTGCTGCATCTCTTTAAATTTTACTAACCATCCAGACTGCCTAAAACCATCGCCTTGCTCAACAACAGCTTGATGCGGATCGTTTACACCCAACACCCAGTATCTCAACGCCTTCACAGGCACTTCAACACCCAACTGATCAGTAAAAATTGATTCCACCGAGCCTTGAAATTCTTGTCGATTATCCCCGTCCTCGATAATCACTTTATCCGTCAAAACCTTAATGACCAATCGTCCTTGCGCCAAAGGCCCAGTCAGCTCAATATCATCACAATCTAATTGATGAATCCAATTTATTGATGCCGAAATCGATTCTTTTTCATTTGCTAAAGCAATACGACCATCAAACTGCCAGGGCCGATCTTGTTTGAAATACTGCATATCAGCCATTTGGTAAGTTTCCGCAGGCTTTTCCTCGATAAACGCACAACCAGACTGCAACAACAAAATGGCCAGCACCAACCCCAACTTATTCATCATTGACCACTCTGTAAAACCTGCTTTTTAACCTTAAGCAAATACACATCATCGGGTGATTTTTTATAAGCGCTATCAAACAACTCTTTCGCCTCTTTTTTACTACCGACAGACCACAACACCTCAATCAAATGCGCAGCAATCTCATTTTCAGCCTGTCTTTCATAGGCTTTTTGTAAATAAATCAAAGCCTGTTCCGCCTGACCTTTTTTATACAACAACCAACCATAACTATCGATAACCACCGATTCATTTGGCTGCAACTCAAGAGCGCGTTTCAAATATTTCTCGGCTTCATCATAACGCACAGTTTTATCGGTTAAGGTGTAGCCCATCGCATTTAACGCCCCCACATCATCTGGGTTTTTCCGCAAAATGCTTAACAAATCCGCTTCAAGCAACTCCAACTTATCCATACGCTCAGCAATTAACGCTCTGGCATACAGCACATCGCGATTATCTGGCGATTCTTTTAACGCTTCGCTTAAAGTATCAAACGCTTGCTGATAATGACCTTGCTGATTTAAGAACTCGGCTTTAGTCGTCAAAATCCTCAAGCGCTGTTCAGGATATTTATTTGCCATCCTTAATAAACGTTGCTCAACCTCCTCTTGACGCTTTAAATTCATCACAATCGACAAACCCGCCATATCGGCATCAAACGCCATACGGCCATCAACCACCTTATCAAACCAAGCTAAGGCTTTTTCAGGGCGACGCTTTTGCATTTCCAGCTTGCCCAAATAAAAACTCGCCTGATCATCCCACTCAGGATTGCTCAATAACTTTTCAAGATAATTTTCTGCCTTATCAAGCTGATTTTGCTGTGCATAAATTAAGGCAATCGAAAACAAACTCTCTGCATCATCCGGTTTTTCATCCAACACATTCTGACAAACCCGAATCGCATCATCATAAGCCTCGGTATTCACCAAAACCTCAATCAACATCTTCCGCAGCTGCAAATCATCTGGCGCTTGCTTAACCGCCTTTTCTAAATAACGACGGGCTTTCACCAAATCACCGGTACGCCCCGCCAATTGGGCCTGAAAAATCACCGCCTTATTCCAGTCAGGTTGCAATTCCAAAGCCTTGCTAATTTTTTCTTGCGCTAAAACATTGTCTGGCAACATCGTCGCCAATACGGC
The DNA here is from genome assembly GCA_945877625.1 of Methylomonas koyamae. Taxonomy (GTDB): domain Bacteria; phylum Pseudomonadota; class Gammaproteobacteria; order Methylococcales; family Methylomonadaceae; genus Methylomonas; species Methylomonas koyamae_C. The sequence goes on from CAMCSF010000136.1 coordinate 4,666, forward strand.
TTGCAAGAACAACACACTCACTTGTGTTGGCTGCTGCCTTGAAACCTCTTCCAAGACATCATAAGTAAATTGAGCTCGCCCCTCTTTCTCAAACAACTTTATCAACTCTAGCAAACCCGCCTCAAACCCCGCCGGATCTTCCTGCAACATCGCATTGATATTTTCAACGGCGGCACTGCGATTGGCATTTTTAATCGCCAACAACAAAGCAAACTTTCTGGCGCCTAAATTTTTACCGTCTTTTTCCAACCAAACAGTCAAAGCTTCTTGAGTACGACGCTCATCTTTTAAGAACAAACCAATCTTGACCGCTCTTTCTGCAATCCTAGGGTCATCAACCCGCTTTGCCGCCTGCAGATAAGCATCCAAGGCCAAATCATACTGATTACGTTGCCCTGCCAATTCTGCCGCCATCAACAAATACAACACTTCTTCATCAATCACCGTATTGTGATTAACGCCAGCAACAATAGACTCACTTGGTAGCAAACTGACATCAATGTCGGGCGCTTTTTCTGGGGTCGCAGCGCAACCGGCCAAAGAAAAAAGTAATGCGATGTTTATCCATCTATTCATGCCAGCTAAAGACCTATACGCAAATAAAATTTAAATCATAGATTATCAGAAAATGCTTCTAAATTTAGATTGCTGTTTCAATCTATTTGGATAAACACAGCGCATTCCTTAAAATAACCCAATTATCCTGTGCAATTGTTCGCAACCAATGACTCTTCTTGCCGTCGGCATCAACTACAACACCGCGCCCATCGCGATTCGAGAACGCCTTGCTTTCCCAGCAGACGTTTTAGATAACACATTGAAAAAACTGCTCAATATTAGCGATATCAGCGAAGCTGCGATTTTATCAACCTGCAATCGCACCGAGTTTTATTACCACGCCAACAGCACCGACCAAAGTTCGCTAGTGGAATGGATTGCCGACACCAAACAAATCGCCCCAGCCGAATTCACCCCTTATTTATACAGCCACATAGATAATCAAACGATTCGCCATATGTTCAGAGTCGCTTGCGGACTAGATTCGATGATTTTGGGTGAACCGCAAATTCTCGGGCAAATGAAAACTGCCTACCAAGCCGCTTATGAAGCCGGCACTTTAGGCAAAACCCTCAGCAAATTGTTTCAACACACCTTCTCGGCCGCCAAAAAAGTACGCACAGACACTGCCATAGGTTCCAGCCCCGTGTCTGTTGCCTTTGCCGCAGTACAACTTGCCCAACAAATTTTCGACAAACTCAGCAACCAAACCGCCTTATTAATCGGTGCTGGTGAAACCATCGAACTGACCGCTCGCCACCTGCATCAACACGGCATTGGCCGCATCATCATCGCCAATCGCACTTACGATAAAGCCCACGCCCTAGCCAGCCAATTTAATGGCTACGCAATCGCCTTATCCGAAATTCCCGACCATTTAGCCGAAGCCGATATTGTCGTTTCCTCGACCGCCAGCCAATTACCAATTTTAGGCAAAGGCCGAGTCGAAAGCGCGATTAAAAAACGCAAACATAAACCCATGTTCATGGTCGACCTCGCCGTACCCCGCGACATTGAGCCCGAAGTCGAACAATTACGCGATGTTTACCTGTACACCGTTGACGACTTACAGCATACCGTAAATCAAAATATGGACTCGCGCCGTCGTGCCGCGGAGCAAGCTGAAGAAATTATCGACACCAAAGTTGAACATTTTCTGGCTTGGCTACGCTCACAAGGCGCTCAAGAAACCATCCGCGATTACCGCCTGCAAGCCGAACTCACCCGCGACGACACTTTGCAAAAAGCTCTCAGCCAACTCAACAGCGGCGCACCTGCTGATGAAGTTTTACAGCGTTTAGCGCATACTTTAACCAACAAACTGATCCACACGCCTTGCGCCCAACTGCGCGAAGCCGGCGCTAACGAACGCCACGACCTCATTGCCGCCTCGCGCGAAATTTTCAAATTACGATAAACCTTATGAAACCCTCAATCCAAACCAAATTAGAAAACCTCGGTGAACGCTTCGAAGAAATCACCGTTTTACTTTCGCAACCGGAAGTACAAAGCAACCAAAACCAATTTCGCAGCCTCAGCCAAGAA
>CAMCSF010000137.1 GCA_945877625.1 Methylomonas koyamae
GCTCCAAAGCTTTTACTGGGGGTTGGCAAAAGGGACTTCCTGTCCCTTTGCCAACTTGCCGCATCCATGCGGCAACCCTAACGGGCTATTCCCAGTAAAAGCTTTGGTGCTCGGCGCGGCAGACGGGGGAACCGCTACGATCAAACTGGATTGATACGGCATGGTTTAAGATTTTTCAGTTTTAAGGATAATAAACTATCTTTAAGGGCTTGTTATTGACTTGTAGCAAGTGCAGGATGAAAGCGCTTAAGATTGCGGCTGCCAACGTAAATCCAAAGTCATCGGAAACCGTGGATTAAGCGGCTCGGGATTGACATGAACCGCCCCTGCCGTATGCCCATGCTCCCAAAACCTCGCCCGACGCCGCGCTTCCGCTTCATTGGCATTGACCGGAAACGTATCGTAATTGCGACCACCGGGATGGCTGACGTGATAAGTACAACCACCAATCGAACGGCCATTCCAGCTATCCAACACATCAAACACCAACGGCGCATGAACACCAATCGTTGGATGCAAAGCCGACGGCGGCGCCCAGGCTTTAAACCGCACCCCCGCAACGTACTCACCCGGCACACCAGTCGGATGCAAAGGCACTAAACGACCGTTGCAAACCACTTGGTGACGATTACCAATCATCCCCGTGACTTTAACCTGCAAGCGCTCCACCGATGAATCGACATAGCGCGCGGTACCTGAACCGCTAACTTCCTCCCCCAACACATGCCAAGGTTCAATCGCTTGTCGCAATTCCAGCTCAACGCCTTCATAAACCACCGAACCATAACGCGGAAAACGGAATTCGATAAACGGCGCAAACCACACATCATCAAAGGCAAAGCCAGCGCTGCGTAAATCGCGACCAATATCGCGCATATCTTGTTCAATAAAATACGGCAACATGAATCGATCATGCAGCGCAGTATCCCAATACACCAATTTGCCTTGATACGGTGTTTTCCAAAACCGCGCCACCAAAGCCCGTAGCAACAAAGCTTGCAGCAAACTCATTTGATAATGCGGTGGCATTTCAAAAGCTCGTAATTCCAACAAACCTAATCGACCGGTTGAAGAATCGGGCGAATACAATTTGTCGATACAAAACTCAGCACGATGAGTATTACCGGTTAAATCAATCAATAAATTGCGTAATAAACGGTCTACTAACCAAGGCTGTGCGCTTTCTTCGCCAGATTTCAGGCTGTCTTGCATTTGTTGGAAGGCAATCTCCAATTCATACAAATTGTCATCACGGGCTTCGTCAACTCGTGGCGCTTGGCTGGTCGGGCCGACAAACTGTCCAGAGAACAAATACGACAAAGCCGGATGCTGTTGCCAATAGACAATCAAACTCCGCAATAAATCGGGACGGCGCAAAAATGGGCTGTCTGCCGCCGATGCACCGCCTAAAGTAATGTGATTACCACCACCAGTACCGGTATGTCGGCCATCGAGCATGAATTTTTCGGTAGCTAAACGGGTTAAACGCGCTTGCTGATAAAAAATCTCGGTATTGGTTTCTAATTGCTCCCAACTCGCTGCGGGTTGCACGTTCACTTCAATCACACCGGGATCAGGCGTGACCGACAGCGATGATAAACGCGGATCACGCGGCGGTTGATAGCCTTCCAAACGAATCGGCTGTTTTAACTCACTAGCGGTAGTTTCGATAGCACTGACTAAATCCAACCATTCTTCCAAACGCATCAACGGCGGCATAAACACATACAAAAAGCCATCACGCACTTGCAAAGCCAACGCGGTATGAATCACTTGTTTTGGCTCTGGCTGCCGATTAACCGGATTGGGTTTATTGGTTTTTTTATTGGCTTCGCTGGGTTTTAAGGCTTGCCGCTCGGCGAATGGATCAACCGGCAATTGCGCTTCAAAATCATCCGGCGCCAGCCAAGGCAAACTATTCAGCGGTAAACGCAAGCCCATTGGTGAATCACCCGCTAATAAATACAAGCGAGGATGTTTTAAAGGCCACAAACTGGATTGCCAACCTGAACTGTCAACAGGCTTAATCGGCAACACATAACCGACCACTTCCGCTAAACCGTGACGCAATTTATTAGCCAAGGCTTGGCGTTCGCCAGCATTTTGTAAATCGGCTTGATGCGGATCGAGATTGATCGGCAGACGACTTTCTTGATCTAAAGCGTGCCAAGGGTCTTCATAAGCGGGGATTAAATAATCACAATGCAGGGACAGATTTTTAGTCAATTGCTCGGCAAAGCTTTTTAATTGGCTATGACCAATCTCAGCCGCTTGATCGGCAATTAAAGCCTGTTGCTGCCAAATCGCTTCACCATCGGTACGCCAAAACACATTTAAAGCCCAACGCGGCAAAGGTTCACCGGGATACCATTTACCCTGACCAAAATGCACCACGCCATGCTCGGCAAATTGCTGTTTCAGGCGATGTAATAATTGATTAGCCAATTGCCACTTTTGCTCGCCCAATGCCGCCACCGTCCATTCCGGCGCATCCATATTATCGACCGAGACAAACGTCGGCTCGCCGCCTTGGGTTAAACGCACGTCAGAGGCGATTAATTTTTTATCGATAGACTTGCCTAAAGCGCGGATCGCTTGCCATTGGCTATCGTTGTAAGGCTTGGTGACGCGAGGATCTTCATGAATACGGGTGACTTTCATCACCACATCTAAGTGCGACTCACAGATTCCGGTCATCCCAACCACAGGCGCTGCCGAAGCGGGTGTGGCACTGACCGCCAACGGAATATGGCCTTCGCCAGCTAACAAGCCCGAGGTCGCATCCAAACCGACCCAGCCAGCGCCAGGAATATAAGCCTCGCACCATGCGTGTAAATCGGTAAAGTCTTCAATCGGGCCAGATGGTCCCTCTAAGGGTTTTTCATCCGCAACTAATTGAATTAAATAACCTGAAACAAAACGGGCAGCGATGCCCATATGCCGTAACACTTGCACCAACAACCAAGCGCTATCACGGCAAGAACCGGATTTTTTGCTTAACGTTTCCTCACAGCTTTGAACCCCCGGCTCCATCCGAATCAAATACGACACTTCGCGGTGTAGGCTTTGATTGAGCTGCACCAAAAAATGGGTAATGTTTAAATCATCAGCAATTTGCGATTTAAATTGGCTTAGCCACGCTTTCAGCAATGGCCCAGCGGCTTCGGCTTCTAAATACGGTGCTAATTCCAGCTGTAAAGTGTCAGGATAAGCAAACGGATAATGCTCAGCCCAATCTTCGACAAAAAAATCAAATGGATTGATCACCGTCATATCGGCCAGCAAATCCACGCTGATATTGATTTCGCTGGTCGGTTCTGGAAAAGTTAAACGGGCAACAAAATTGCCATAAGCATCTTGTTGCCAGTGAATAAAATGCTTTTCAGGGCGTATGCTTAACGAATATCCAGTCACTGGCGTGCGGCTGTGGGCCGCAGGGCGAAGACGGATTTCATGTGGCGACGCGGTTACTGGCCGATCGAACACATAATGAGATTGATGATGTAAAGCAACGCGAATAGTCATAGCTACCTTGAATTAATAAGGCGGTGATAAATGTGGCTTATCGGCATCAGACAGCCATTCTGGATTCGGCAAGGAAGCAAACACGCCCCGCAAACCATCCCCCCAACGTCGGCTAATTTGGGCAAAATACGGATCATCTTGGTCGATATGTTGACTGACCTCCAAGCTTAAGCTGTCTGGGGCATAACAAACCAAATCAATCGGCAAGCCCACCGACAGATTGCTACGCATGGTCGAATCAAAAGAAATCAACACACACTTCATTGCATCAGTCAGCGCGGTGTCTGGACGAATCACTCGATCAATAATCGGCTTGCCATACTTGGTTTCACCAATTTGGAAATACGGGGTTTCTTCACCGGCTTCAATGAAATTGCCCTCGGCATAAATCAAAAACAAGCGGGTCCTTTCGCCTTTGATCTGTCCACCGAGAATAAAATTAGCGCTAGCATCAACATTGTTCTGCGCTAAAAACACGCCGTCGTGTTGACGCACTTCCCTTAGGCATTCGCCCAATAATTGCGCCACTTCAAACAAGGAATCGACATTCCAGATATTGCGCTGGTCGATATGGCGACCTTGCTGTTCCAACAAATTGATCGCATTTTGGGTAATCGATAAATTGCCAGAGCTCATGATGGTAATCACTCGATCACCTTCATTAACGAAGCTCCGCATTTTTTTGAAACAGGAAATCTGATCAATTCCCGCATTAGTTCTGGAATCTGAAGCGAACACCATACCGGCGTCGAGTTTTAAGGCAACACAATAGGTCATAGTCTTGTTTAGGGCTTTATTGCATTTGCGAGGCCGAAACCTGCATTTGCGCTGAATAATCTCGACAAGATAAATAAGCAGTGCGTATCTCTTGTCCCAAGAGGTCAGTATGCACTAAAAAGTTGCTCAGGTATTCATGTAAACCAATAGAAAATACATCTTCTATCCGTCCAAAGTGCAAATCAGCGTGTTGTTCACCGGCTCGACGACGGGCTTCGCGCCCCGACCAACCGTTAATATCAATCAACGCCGCTTCCACTTCATTCATACAAGCGTGCAAAGAACGCGGCATGTCATCACGCAAAATCAATAACTCAGCAACTCTTTGCGGGGTAATCACATCACGATAAATTTTGCGATACGCTTCAAAAGCACTCACCGACTTTAACAAGGAACCCCATTGGTAATAATCCGCCGAGCCGCCGACGTCATTCACGCTAGGCAATAAAATGTGATATTTCACATCCAAAATTCGCGCAGTATTGTCGGCGCGTTCTAAAAAAGTCCCCAGTTTGATAAAGCTTAAAGCGATGTCTTTTAAGATGGTACCTAAAGTCACCCCGCGAAACAGATGCGAGCGGTCTTTAACCCATTCAAAAAACTCTGGAAATTGTTCATATTCCATTTGCGCTGACAAACGGTTCAACTCTAACCAAGTCGCGTTAATGATTTCCCACATTTCCGAGGTAATCGCACCACGCACCGAGCGAGCGTTTTCTCTGGCTAATTTCAAACAACTATAAATACTCGATGGGTTTTCAGGGTCCAAAGCCATGTAACGGGTTACCGCTTCCGATCTTGCTAGGCCATATTTTTCTTCATAGCCACTGGCGCAGCCGGTAATGTTTAAAGGTGCGTACCAGAGATAAGCTTCGGTGCTGCCATCAATATCAACCGGTAATAAGGAAGAACGATGGGCAACATCCAAAACCCGCGCGGTATTTTCGGCACGTTCAATATGGCGAGCCATCCAGAATAAATTATCAGCAGTACGCGATAGCATGTTTTTAGTCCTCCAAAACCCATGTGTCTTTAGTGCCGCCGCCTTGCGAGGAGTTGACCACCAAAGAACCTTCAGCCAGCGCGACCCGAGTTAAACCACCCGGCACCAAACGCACTTCTTTGCCGCTTAACACAAACGGCCGTAAATCAACGTGACGCGGGGCAACACCGGATTCGACCATGGTTGGGCATGTTGATAATGCTAAAGTCGGTTGCGCGATGAAGTTAGCGGGTTCGCTTAAAATCCGTTGCCGATAGGCTTCGATTTCGGCTTTTGAGCTAGTCGGGCCGACTAGCATCCCGTAACCGCCAGAACCTTGTACTTCTTTAACTACCAACTCTGGCAGATTTTCCAGTACATACTTCAAGTCATCTTTTTCGCTTAAGCGCCAAGTCGGTACATTCGATAACAAAGGCGCTTCACCCAAGTAAAAACGAATCATCTCCGGCACATATAAGTAAGTGGATTTATCATCCGCCACCCCTGTACCAACACCGTTTGCCAAAATCACGTTACCACTGCAATAAGCCGCTAATAAACCAGGTACACCTAATGCCGAATCCGGTCTAAACGCCAGTGGATCAAGAAAATCATCATCCACCCGCCGATAAATCACATGCACTTGCTGCGGGCCTTCGGTGGTGTGCATATAAACTTTGTTTTGTTGCACGAATAAATCTTGGCCTTCAACTAATTCGACACCCATTTGACTAGCAAGGAACGCATGTTCGAAATAGGCGCTGTTAAACGCACCGGGCGTCATCACCACAATCACCGGATCGGAAACGTGGCTAGGCGCAGCCTCGCGTAAAGTATCCAGCAACATTTGCGGATAATGCTCGACTGGCTCTACGGTGTGATTGGCAAATAGCTCAGGAAACAAGCGCATCATGGTTTTGCGGTTTTCCAACATATAGGAAACCCCAGACGGCGTGCGCAGATTGTCTTCCAAGACATAGAAATCGTTCTCAGCGACTCGCACCAAATCGATACCAGCAATGTGGGCATAGACTTGATTGGGCAAATCAACACCGCGCATTTCCGGTCGATAAAGCGCGTTATCCAGCACTTGATGAGCGCTAATAATGCCGGCTTTGATGATTTCCTGATCATGGTAAATATCATGCAGGAAGGCATTGAGCGCCCTCACCCGCTGTTTGATACCTTGCTCAAGGCGTCGCCATTCCGCTGCACCGAAAATCCTTGGCACAATGTCAAAAGGGATTAAACGCTCAGCCCCGTCCGCTTCGCCATAAACCGCAAAAGTAATACCTAGTCGTCTAAACAACAACTCAGCTTCTGCGCTTTTACGCTCCAGCGTACCTTGCGGCACCTCCGCCAACCAACGCGAGTACTGTTGGTAGATTTCTCGGATTGCGCCGCTATCGGCTTGCATTTCGTTAAAGTAGTTTTTTTTAGGCATCGTATTCATGCCTT
>CAMCSF010000138.1 GCA_945877625.1 Methylomonas koyamae
GGCCAGTTTTTGGTTGATCGCGGCATTGTCGATAAAGACCAATACGAACACGCCAATAAAAAATTCTACGAAGACTACAAACAAGGCAGTCTGGACATTGTTGAATTTTTAAATTTTTCCCTAGCGCCATTAGCCAAACACGATGCCGAACAATTACACCGCTGGCGTGAAGAGTTTGTTGAGCAATTAATCAAACCGATTAAATTACAAGCCGCTCAAGCCTTAGTAGATAAACACCGTCGCCAAGGTGACACCTTGCTGGTAATTACCGCCACCAATCGCTTTGTCACTTCGCCTATCGTCGAACTGTTTGGCATTGATAACTTATTGGCAACCACACCGGAATTTATCGGCGGCCAATACACTGGCAAATTTCACGGCACGCCTTGTTTTCAAGAAGGCAAAGTCAAACAACTCAATGACTGGCTGGCCAATTCGACCGAATCGTTGGAAAACAGCTGGTTTTACAGCGATTCGCATAACGACTTGCCATTACTGCGCTTAGTCGACAACCCCGTTGCGGTTGATCCTGATGACAAATTGCGCGAAGCCGCGCAACAAGCGAATTGGCCAGTGATTAGCTTAAGGGACTAATTAGTTCTTTTGGATGAAGAAAATCTGTTGTTGTTCATGATTAAGGATTTTTAACGGCGTGTGCCCTGCTTGCTCAAGGTAGACGCCAAAATCCAAATGTGCTGCCGGATCGGTGGCGATAATTTTAATCACCTTGCCGCTCTCGACTTCCATGATTGCTTTTTTTAAGCGTAATAGCGGCAAAGGACAGTTCAAGCCGCTGGCATCTACTTCTAAATCAAATTCCATCATAAATCGCTTTTTAAATAGCTAATCGAAACAATCTTTATAATACCATCAACTGAAACCATGCAGACCAACGCACAGATGGATTACTTCCCGCTCTTCCTCGACCTGAAACAACAAGCCTGCTTAGTGGTCGGTGCTGGCGAAATTGCCGCCCGCAAAATCGAATTACTGGCCAGAGCCGGCGCACAGATTACCGTCGTCAGTTTAGAAATTGGCGACACGGTGGCCAAATTACAAAAACGTCATTCATTAGTAATCAATCAAAGAGCTTTTGAACAAAGCGATTTAGACGGCATTCAATTAGTGGTTTCTGCCACCAATAATCGTCAAGCCAATATCGCCATTGCCGAAGCCGCCAAACAAAAAAATCTGTTGGTTAACGTGGTCGATAACCCAGAACTGTGTAATTTTATCTTTCCAGCCATTGTTGATCGCTCACCAGTGATTGCTGCCATTTCATCGGGGGGCGCATCACCGGTATTAGCGCGTTTATTACGCGGCAAAATTGAATCAACCATTCCCGCCAGCTTTGGCAAATTGGCTGATTTAGCCGACCAATTTAGACCAATGGTTAAGCAATACATCGCCGAAGGTGCGCCGAGACGGATTTTCTGGGAAAACGTCTTGCAAGGCAGTATTGCCGAATTGGTCTTCGCTGGCAAAACCCAACAAGCCGAACAGCAATTGCGTGACAAAATTTTGCAAGCCGAACAAGGCAAAAACCAAGGTGAAGTGTATTTAATCGGTGCTGGGCCGGGTGATCCTGATTTGCTGACTTTTAAAGCGCTACGTTTGATGCAACAAGCCGATGTGATTGTTTACGACCGCTTGGTTTCAGCGGAAATTTTGGATTTAGCTCGACGCGACTCGGAAAAGATTTATGTTGGCAAACAACGCGATAACCACAGCCTACCGCAAGACTCAATCAACGAATTGCTTGCCAATCTAGCTTTAAAAGGCAAACGGGTTGCGCGTTTAAAAGGTGGTGATCCGTTTATCTTTGGTCGCGGCGGTGAAGAAATCGAAACTTTGGTTCAGCATGGCGTCAGCTTCCAAGTGGTGCCGGGAGTGACTGCGGCAACCGGTTGCGCCAGTTATGCTGGCATTCCGCTCACTCATCGTGATCACGCCCAATCCTGTACCTTTGTCACCGGCCACTTAAAAGATGGCTCAATCAATCTAAATTGGCCGCAATTAGCCGCGCCTAATCAAACGGTAGTGATTTACATGGGTTTGGTTGGGTTGTCGGAAATTTGCCAGCAATTAATCGCTCACGGCTGCCCAGAAGATCATCCTATCGCCATCGTTCAACAAGGTACTACCCAACATCAACGGGTAATTACTGGCACGCTAAGCGATATGCCGCAAAAAGTTGCAGCGGATGATATTAAGCCACCGACGTTAATCATTGTAGGGACAGTGGTGAGCTTACAAAAACAATTGCAGTGGTTTCAGACCTAGCCATCAATAAACGCCCTTGACCATTGGCCAGACTGGGTTTAAACCCAGTCTGAACTATTTATATCCACTTAAAAGTAATGTGAAACAGTTAAGGACGGGATAAATATCCCGTCCTGCTTCGAGATTTCTGCTTTCGCGGGAATGACAGCAATCCAAGCACGCGACATAAAAAAAGGGGCTTTTCAGCCCCTTTCTTGTTTCTAGCAACTAAGAAAATTAGTTGAAAGTTTTACCTGGAGTACCTGGCAAAACTGGCATGGTTTGATGAGGGAATTCACCAGTCAAAGCATTCAAGAATGCCACGATGTCATTCACATCCGCATCAGACAAATCTTTGTCTAACTGCAATTTACCCATGATACGCACCGCTTGATCCAAAGTTTTCACTGAACCGTTATGGAAATAAGGTGCAGTCAAAGCGATATTGCGTAAAGTTGGCACTTTCCACAGGTGTTTATCAGAATCTTTACCCGTTACTTCGGCTAAACCACCGTCTTTGCTGAAATGGTGTTGCGCTTCGAAGTAGCCATTAGTAATAACAGGGAATTTTTGGAATGCGCCAGGGCCGTTAAACGCTGGACCGCTATGGCAGCTAGTACAACCTAATTGGTTAGCTTTTTCCAAACCACGCACTTGTTGCTCAGTCAAAGCCGCTTTGTTGCCAGACACATATTTGTCATACGCGCTGTTTGGGGTGATCAAAGTTCTTTCATAAGCCGCAATCGCTTTAGTCGCGTTATCTTTGCTGATTGAGTTTTTATCACCAAAGGCTTTTTCAAACGCCACTTGATAACCATCAATAGTTTTCAAACGGGCAACCACGTCATCCCAGCTTTTCATACCCATTTCAATCGGGTTAGTCACAGGGCCAGCCGCTTGCGCTTCTAAACTCGCCGCACGACCATCCCAGAATTGAACTTTGTTGAACGCTGCGTTCCAAACCGTTGGCGCACTACGACCACCAGTTTGACCATTAACCCCCATAGAATTAGGGCGATTATCTTCACCACCCAACATGGTGTTATGGCAAGACGCACAAGACACAGTACCAGTCGATGACAAACGTGGATCGTGGTACAACATTTTACCCAACTCAACTTTTTCAGTGGTTGTTGGATTATCAGCAGGTGCTGGTGCAGTAGTTGGCAAAGCTTCAGCCGCCGCAACAGCCATAGAGCCAGTCAATGCAATCGCAGACACTAGCAAACGAAATTTAAACATACATCCTCCTAATTATTATTGTGATAACAATGAACTAGCGAATTGTAAGGTATAGAGCCAAAATAGCGGTAAATTTAATTGCCTGATAAGCGCATTTTTCGCACCACTTTCGCTCAACCGACAGCTTGTATTAGAATCCGCGCCTTACTTCATAATTATAAATAGGTGGAACTCAATGAAAAACGCAAGCTTATTAACGATTTTTGCTATCAGCCTGTTATCGATTAGCCCATTGGCCAGTGCCGACAATTACCCAGCCGCTTCTTTCGAACCAAAAGTAATCTATAGCGCTGAAGGCATCAAAGAAGAAAAAGCGCCTGCACAGCCACAAAAAGCTGCCGAAAAAAGCGATTTTGACCCACGCTATCCCGCTGCCAACTTCCAACCTAAAGTGATTTACAGTAGCGAGAAGTAGAGTTTCTACACCAAGATCGTAGGTTGAATAAACTACTCGACCTACGATACTTTATAAATTTGGAGAAAACGCCATGACAACACATCTTGCCATTGATGATAATTTAATTAACGAAGCATTAGCTTTGGGGCAGTTTAAATCCAAAGAAGATACCGTTGTAACAGCGTTACGAGAATTTATAAATCGCCGCAAACAAATGGAAATTACCAGCTTATTCGGCCAATTCGACCCTGATCAAAATTATGATTACAAACAAGGTCGAAATGCTTGAAAGTTTTAGTCGATACCTGCATTTGGTCACACGCATTACGTTCTAAAAAGCCTGAATTTGCAGCAGAAGTTAAAATCCTAGAAGCTTTGATCAGTGAGGACAGCGTTCTGATCATTGGCCCTATCCGACAAGAATTACTATCCGGCTATAGTGATCTGGCAAAATTTGAAATTTTATGTTCAAAGTTGAGCTATTTTCAAAATACAGCCGTCATGGACGATGACTATATTTTGGCAGCGAAATTCAATAACCAATGCCGCCAGAAAGGAATCCAAGGTTCTCACATTGATTTACTAATCTGTGCTGTTTCAGTTCGTTTAAATTGCCCAATTTTGACCACTGACAAAGATTTTGGGTTTTATCAACAATACTTACCGATAAAATTATTTTCAATTCAAACCGCTTAATCTAGCGTTAATTTTCTACCGATTCATCAGCTACAGAGACCTTGTTTTGACAGAGAGCTACGCGGTGGCAAGTAGTTTTCTACTCTAAAGATCGTAGGTCGTGGATAAGTTACTCGACCTACGATGCGTGAACGCTTAAACATGCCTGAATTGTTGCAAGTTTTGCGAAGTTCTCATCGATCTGATGACTGCCAAATAGTACTATTATTTAGTACCATTCCACCATGAAGCGCAAATATCAAAAAACCCTTGATTTGATTTTCAGCCACCCAATTAGCGGCAATATCCAATGGCGCGACATTGAAGCGCTATTTATTGAATTAGGTGCAGTTATCAGTGAACGCGAAGGCTCGAGGATTAGCGTGGTGTTATTTGGTGAGGTGCGTGTATTTCACCGCCCACATCCTTCACCAAATACGGATAAAGGCGCAGTGGCTAGTATTCACGAATGGCTTAAAGCTAATGGAGTAACCCCATGATTAACCAAATGACTATCAACGGTGTTAATGCCGTCATTACTTACGACTCAGACCTTGAATTGTTTCGCGGGGAATTTGTAGGCTTGAACGGTGGTGCTGATTTTTATGCTGCCGATGTAGCGGGACTAAAGCATGAAGGTGAAATTTCCTTGCAGGTATTTATGGACACATGCAAGGAATCAGGCATCGAGCCTTTTAAATCGTTTTCAGGCAAGTTTAATGTGCGTATTACACCCAATTTACATGCCAGTATAGTTAATGCGGCAACCGCTAGTGGCAAGAGTTTAAACCAGTGGATTAGCGAAGCCTTGAGCCGCGAAGTTGGCGCTTAAATTTATTTAAAAACCAGTTGCTGGCATCAAGCAAATAAATAAAAGCGTTTGCAATACTTTTTGGAATTTTTCCATCAAACCTGTCCCCCTACCCCTTTAAATTTCTCAACAAAAGCGGCAATTTTTTGGAAAACCGTTTGTTTTTTGCTTAAGTATTGCGGATTCAATGGGCTCATTTTGGGCAGGATTGCATTGAGTTCAGTGCCATTTTCGCTGGCATATTCGCGTTTTAACGATGCAGTGAGATAACGCTTCGCAGCTTCTGGATTGAGGTTTTCCGCACTAATTAATACTGCTGCTTCGCGCTGTTGTTCTGCTTGGGCAAAAGTAAAAAAAGCCTCGATAATGCTGGCCTTGTCGAGAATCTTGTCTAAGTTGGTTTGGTTAATAAAATCAACCAACAAACTTTCTTTAGCTCGGTTGCCAAGGCTGGCGCGAATTAAACGCCGCACTTCTTCAACCAATGTCGCTTTATCTTTGAGCTTTTTATTGTTTTCAAAAATCAGCTCCAGAATGTAATCCAGATTAATCTCTTGTGATTCCAGCAAATCCACCTCAAACACCACATCATCCCAATCGATGCTGGATTGTTCTTTTTCAGCGGCTGATTTTTCTCGGCGCAGCCAGTCGCGTATATCGTTATAGGTGGAGCGGTAATCTTGAATTTTGCGCTCAGCGGGTATTTGAATCGCTTGCAGTGCGGCAAGGTCGTCATCGCTTAGATAATGTTGGGCTTTGAATGCTTCAACCGCTTCGGAGTCTTTCATATCAACGCCTTGCAAGGCTTTCAGGCTGGCAAACTCATCGTAATTTTGCAGCACGTTCTCAACGCGCAAATATTCGCCAAACAGTTTCGCAAAGGCTTTTTTGTCGGACTCTTTTTCAATGGCCGCGGGGTCAGGAAAGCGTTGTTCCAACTCCGTCACAACATCGACAAAGCCGCGTCTAGCCTCACCAGTCACCACATCGGTAAAGCCTTCCATGTATTCCTTGTAGCTCTTCTCTAGCACCACGTTCTTGGTGTTTTTATCACCAAACAAGGTGATGGCATCGATGGTCGCCTGTTCCAAATCGCGGAAGGTGACGATATTGCCAAAGGTCTTGGTGGCGTCATAAATACGGTTGGTGCGTGAATAGGCTTGCATCAATCCGTGGTAGCGCAAGTTTTTATCAACAAACAAGGTATTCAGTGTCGGCGCATCAAAGCCGGTCAAGAACATGCCCACTACAATCAGCAAGTCGATTTCTTTGGCTTTCACTTGCTTGGCAAGATCGCGGTA
>CAMCSF010000139.1 GCA_945877625.1 Methylomonas koyamae
AAAGCTTTTCTATGACTGCTGTTTTTATTTAACTGTCTACCAGATTTACGGTGTCTCATTTCTAAAATGCCTTAATTTCAAATACCAACTTGCGACTGATCGACCAAATTCTCAGGTGGCCAATTTTCTAGTCTCATACCCAAAGATAACCCTTTGATTGCCAAAATATCTTTTATTTCAGTAAGTGATTTTTTACCTAAATTAGGCGTACGCAACAACTCTACTTCGGTACGCTGAATCAAATCGCCAATATAAAAAATATTTTCAGCTTTCAGACAGTTTGCAGATCGCACGGTCAATTCAAGATCATCAACTGGTCTTAATAAAACAGGATCAAAAGATTGTTCTTCAATTACAACCTCTTCTATCACTTGATCTTTAACTTTTTCAAAATCAACAAATACAGACAATTGATCATGTAGGATTGAAGCCGCATGTTTAATTGCTTCTTCTGGATCAACCGTACCATTTGTTTCTAATTCAATGACAAGTTTATCAAGATTAGTTCTTTGCTCAACACGTGTACTTTCAACATGATAAGCAACTTTTACAATTGGACTATACGCAGCATCAACCATAAGAACACCGACAGGCGTGTCTTCATAAAGCTCTTTTCTAATGCTTGATGGAACATAACCACGACCACGCTCAATACGAATACGCATATTCAGAGTGCAGTCCTGGGTTATATTTGCAATAACTAAATCAGGATTAATAATTTCAACATTATGAGTAGTTTCAATATCGCGAGCTGTAACAACACCAACACCTGATTTAGATAATGTTAATGTAATATCATCTTTAGAGTGCAATACGACAGCTAATTTCTTAAGATTAAGAATAATGTCTATAACATCTTCTTGAACACCATCAATACTGGTAAATTCATGAAGAACACCATCAATTGCAACTTCAGTTACTGCACAACCAGGAATTGATGAAAGCATAACTCTACGTAATGCATTACCAAGAGAGTGGCCAAATCCTCTCTCTAACGGCTCAATCACAATTCTCGAATGGTTAGCCGATTCATTAATCACCTCAACTAATCGAGGTTTCAGAAGGCCAACAATAGAACTCTGCATAAATTAAATCCTAAATTAATTACTTGGAGTAAAGCTCAACAACAAGCTGTTCATTAATTTCCGCACCTAATTCAATACGATCAGGAACAGATTTAAAGACACCACTCATCTCTTTTGAATTAACTTCAACCCAATTAGGAAATCCATATTGCTCCGCAACAGTCAAAGAGTCTTTGATACGCTGCTGTGCTTTAGATTTTTCACGAATTTTTACAGAATCACCAGCACTAACTTGATATGATGGAATGTTGATTAACTGCTCGTTAACAATAATTGATTTATGAGAAACCAATTGTCTTGCTTCAGCACGAGTAGAGGCATAACCCATTCTATACACAACATTATCAAGACGAGATTCTAAAAAGTTCAACAAGTTTTGACCTGTTGCGCCTTTTTGCAAATCAGCTGCCTTATAGTAGTTTCTGAATTGTTTTTCAAGAACACCATAAATGCGACGAAGTCTTTGTTTAGCGCGCAACTGCAAAGCATAATCAGAATTTCTAGTGCGCTTAGCGCCATGCTGACCAGGTCTTTGATCTAATTTGCACTTACCCTCAAGTGATTTACCTCTACTTTTCAGAAATAAATCAGTTCCTTCCCTTCTACTTAACTTACAGGAAGGACCAAGATATCTTGCCATTTGTTTACTCCAATTTCCTAAACACGACGTTTTTTGGGTGGGCGGCATCCATTATGAGGAATGGGTGTTACATCCACAATATTTGAAATTTTAAAGCCCATGCTATTCAAAGAACGCACTGCAGATTCACGACCTGGACCAGGACCTTTAATCATGACATCTAAATTTTTAACACCATACTCTTGCGCAACAGCCCCTGCTTTTTCAGCAGCAACCTGAGCAGCAAAAGGGGTACTTTTTCTTGAGCCACGAAAACCTGACCCACCAGATGTTGCCCATGACAAGGCATTACCTTTTCTGTCTGTAATCGTAACTATGGTGTTATTAAAAGAAGCATGAACATGAACAATGCCGTCGGACACTTCTTTTTTGATCCGTTTCTTTACTCTGTTTTGAGTAGCCATCACTTACCTTATTATTTCAATATTATTTAGTAACAGGCTTTCTAGGGCCCTTTCTAGTACGAGCATTTGTTCTAGTTCTTTGACCTCTTAGAGGCAAACCTCTACGATGTCTTATGCCACGAAAGCAACCTAGATCCATCAATCTCTTAATATTCATAGAGACTTCTCTTCTAAGATCACCTTCTACGGTCATACCAGATACAACCTTACGAATTGATTCAACTTGTTCTTCCGAAAGGTCCCTAATCTTAACAGTTGGTAAAAAACCGACTTCATTGCATATATTAATTGCTGTTTTTCTACCAACACCATAGATGGCAGTTAAAGCAATAGCAGCATGCTTATGATCAGGTACGTTAATACCGGCAATACGTGCCATTCAGATACTCCTAGATCGTACTATAAATATAAAGTAAAGCAGGACATCATATCAGTGCCCGCCCAAAAATGCAAAAAATTAACCTTGACGTTGTTTGTGTCTACCATCTTTGCAAATGACTCTTACAACACCATTTCTTTTGATGATTTTGCAACTTTTACAAATTGGCTTAATTGAGGCTCTTACTTTCATGATAAATCCACTACTAAATTAAATTATTTTTTCAAGTTTGCTTTTTTCATCAAACCTTCGTATTGCTGTGACATCAAATGCGTTTGCATTTGAGAGATAAAATCCATAACCACAACCACTATGATCAATAGAGATGTCCCACCAAACGAAAAAGGAACATTCCAATAAACAATCAAAAACTCAGGCAACAAACAAATCAGTGTAATGTACACAGCACCAATCAATGTCAATCGAGTCATTACTTTGTCGATATACATTGTGGTCTGTTGACCAGGTCGAATACCAGGAAGAAATGCACCAGATTTTTTTAAGTTTTCTGCTGTCTCTTTTGAATTGAAAACCAATGCAGTGTAAAAGAAACAGAAAAATATAATGGCTAACGCGTAAAACAAAACATAAACAGGCTGACCAGGTGATAGCAAGGTAGAAATATCTTGCAACCACGAAAAACCATCAACATTACCAAACCAACCAGCAATTGTAGCAGGAAATAGTATTATACTTGAAGCAAAAATTGGGGGAATAACACCAGCCATATTCAACTTCAATGGCAAAAACGATGTTTGGCCACCAAAAACTTTGTTACCTTGTTGACGCTTTGGATAATTAATAATAATCCTCCGCTGTCCTCGCTCTACAAAAACCACCACACCGGTAACGATGATCGACAAAGCAAATAGAACAACAATTAGAGCGCCATTCATTTCACCCGTTCTTGCCAATTCAAGAGTACCACCAATTGCATTAGGCAAACCAGAAACGATACCGGCAAATATCAAAAGTGAAATGCCGTTTCCAATGCCGCGCTCAGTTATCTGCTCCCCCAACCACATAAGGAAGATAGTACCTGTCACTAAAGTTATTGTAGTAACTACAATAAAAGAAATGCCTGGCTGAATTACAACTGGAAAACCACCAGCAGTTTGATTTTGTAAGGCTATCGAAATACCAATTGACTGAAACATTGCAAGAACGACAGTCGCATAGCGTGTAAATTGAGAAATTTTTCTTCTACCAGACTCGCCTTCTTTTTTTAGCTGCTCCATTGCAGGAATCACAATGGTCATCAACTGCATAATAATAGAAGACGAAATGTATGGCATAATCCCCAATGCGAATAAACTCAACCGCATCAGAGCCCCACCAGAGAACATATTAAACATATCAAGTATAGAACCTGATTGTTGTTCAAACATAGCTGATAGAGCTTTTGGATCAATGCCTGGAACAGGAATATGAGCACCAATGCGATAAACAATAAATGCACCCAAAACAAAAAGCAATCTTGCCTTTAGCTCACCGAAGCGAAATTTACCGGCAGATACATCATATCCTTTAGAACTCACTTAAGCCTCAACTTTGCCGCCGGCAGCTTCAATCGCTTGTTTTGCACCAACAGTTACACCCAAACCTTTAAAAGTAATAGCCTTAGTAACTGCGCCACTAAGAATAACTTTTACCTTTTTAGAGAAAACGGGAATCACATTCTTAGATATCAATAATTGCAAATCAACAACATCAGAACCCAGATTATCAACTTCATTCAATCGAACAACCGCTGTAAATTTTTTAATTCTCGATGTAAAACCGACTTTTGGCAATCTACGTTGCAAAGGCATCTGACCGCCTTCAAAACCTACTTTATGATAACCACCAGAACGGGCTTTTTGACCCTTGTGACCTCTTCCACATGTCTTACCATCAGTTGAACCGATACCACGACCAACTCGCTTAGCTTTTTTGCGAGCGCCACATGCAGATTGAATTGTATTTAAATACATTAAACTTCCTCAACTTTAAGCATATATGCAATTTTATTGATCATTCCACGGTTTTCCGGTGTATCGATCACTTGTACAGTTTGACGAATGCGACTCAAACCCAAACCTTTAAGACATTGCTGATGACTTTTTAATCTACCATTCTTGCTTTTTGTCATCATTACACTAATTTTTTTGCCTGACATATTCATTATCCTGTAATTTGCTCAACTGACAAACCACGTTTAGCAGCAATCTCTTTAGCATCGTGCATAGAAACCAAGCCATTAATAGTTGCTCTAACTACATTAATTGGATTATTTGTGCCGATACATTTAGCCAAAACGTTATGAACCCCAACAACTTCAAATACCGCACGCATCGCGCCACCAGCAATAATACCAGTACCGTCTGAAGCAGGCTGCATATAAACCTTAGCAGCACCTGTATTTGACATAATTGAATATTGGAGAGTACCGCCTTTCAACGCTACTTTTTTCATATTTTTTCTTGCTTGCTCTAATGACTTTTGAATTGCCACCGGTACTTCACGTGCTTTTGACACGCCATAACCAACACGACCATCGCCATCGCCGACAACTGTTAATGCAGCGAAACCAAATACACGTCCACCTTTAACAACTTTTGCCACACGTCTAACTGCAACCAATTTTTCTTGCAAACCGTCTGTACTACCTTGAGCTGGTGCTGTCGCCATACTATTCCCCTAAAACTTCAATCCAGCTTCGCGAGCAGCATCAGCTAATGCCTTAACGCGACCATGATATTTAAAACCTGAACGATCAAAAGCAACTTCAGTTACACCCGCTGCAATTGCTTTTTGTGCAATAGATTTACCAACTTCGATGGCTGCATTCACGTTACTTGTATTTTTTAAACCACTTTTAACATCTGCCTGAACTGTAGATGCTGATGCTAAAGTTGATTTTCCGTCTACGCTAAGAACTTGGGCATAAATATGCTGAGAGGTTCTGTGTATTGTTAATCTATTAACTTCGAACTTTTTGATTTTACTACGCAATCTCAAAGCTCTTTTTAATCTGGAAGATTTTTTATCCATTGATATTACCTATTTTTTCTTGGCTTCTTTTCTAGCGACATATTCATCAGCAAGGCGCACACCTTTACCTTTGTAAGGCTCTGGTGGACGAAAGCTTCGTATTTCAGAAGCTACTTGACCAACTTTTTGTTTATCGCTACCTTTAACCAATAATTCGGTTTGCGAAGGAAGTTCAATCGTGATACCTTCAGGGATTAAATATTCAACTGGATTTGAATATCCTAAAGATAAAGTTAATAAATTATCTTTAACCTGCGCTCTATAACCAACCCCAACCAAAAGCATTCTTTTAACGAAACCTTCAGAAACACCTTTTACAATGTTATTAATTGATGCTCTAGTCGTACCTGCGTGAGACTTTGCATTTTTAACTTCTGGGTTCCACTTAACTTTTATAGTTGTGGAATCCAAATCTAATTCAACATTGTCAGTTAAACCGAAAGACAATTCGCCTAATTTACCTTTTACAGTGACCTTGCTACCTTCTAGGCTTACATCTACGCCTGATGGAATTGATATAGGTGCGTTTGCTACTCTTGACATATTTATCTCCCTTCCATTAGCACACTGTGCAAATAACTTCGCCACCATGCCCAATAGCCCGAGCAGCACGATCAGTCATAACACCGTTAGACGTAGAAACTATGGCAATACCCAAACCACCTAATACTTTAGGTAACTCGTCTTTTGATTTATAAATCCTTAAACCAGGTCTACTAATTCTTTTAACATTTTCAATGACAGGAACGCCGTTGAAATATTTTAAATCAACGATCATCTCTTGATGATTACCGATTGACTCAACTTTATAATCCAAAATATAGCCTTCTTCTTTCAATACTTTAGCAATTGAAAGCTTTAATTTAGATGATGGAATTTTTACGCTTTTTTTGTTTGCAGCTTGACCGTTTCTAATCCTAGTCAACATATCTGCAATTGGATCACTCATACTCATTATTATTACTCCAAAAACACGGATCAGAATTACCAACTGGCTTTAGTCAAACCTGGAACATCACCACGCATTGTGGCTTCTCTAAGCTTATTACGACTTAGTCCAAATTTTCTATAGTAACCATGAGGTCTACCTGTAAGATTACATCTATTTCTTAATCTTGACTTGCTAGAATCACGAGGTAA
>CAMCSF010000140.1 GCA_945877625.1 Methylomonas koyamae
CCAAGTATTGAAAATATAATCCCTTGTTCACTTTTAACAGAATATGCTTGATGGAGCTTACGCTGATGTATGCGGTAAT
Source organism: Methylomonas koyamae (assembly GCA_945877625.1). Lineage (GTDB taxonomy): Bacteria > Pseudomonadota > Gammaproteobacteria > Methylococcales > Methylomonadaceae > Methylomonas > Methylomonas koyamae_C. The sequence continues at coordinate 80 of CAMCSF010000140.1, forward strand.
TCAAACAGGTGGTAAACAGTATCGTGTCGCAGAGGGTACTACCTTAAAAATAGAAAAACTTGAGTTGGGCGCAGGCGACAGCGTAGAGTTCGATAAAGTACTGATGGTACAGGCTGGAGACTCCACAAAAGTTGGCACGCCTTATGTAGCCGGCAGCAAAGTCACTGCAACAGTGATTTCGCAAGGTCGTCATGCAAAAGTCAGAATCATTAAATTTAGAAGACGTAAGCACCACATGAAAAAACAGGGGCATCGTCAATATTACACAGAAGTCCAGATTACTGGCATTTCTGCATAACATAACGAGGTTGGGAAATGGCTCACAAGAAGGCAGGCGGTAGTACTCGTAACGGTCGCGATTCTAATGCTCAGCGACTAGGTGTTAAACGTTTTGGCGGTCAAGTCGTCAGAGCGGGCAATATCTTAGTTCGTCAACGTGGCACCCGTTTTCATGCAGGTGATAACGTAGGGATTGGCAAAGACCACACATTGTTTGCAACAGTTGACGGCGTAGTGGTTTTTGAAGAAAAAGGCCCTAAAAATCGTAAATACGTTAGCATTGCAGCAGCATAAAAATTTTGGGTGTGCTACTTGGCACAACTGATAAAAAAAGCCTCGTTCTTCAGCGGGGCTTTTTTGTTTATACCGGTAAATTATGAGATTTGTTGACGAAGCGGAAATTCGCGTAGAAGCGGGCGATGGTGGTAACGGTGTTGCCTCTTTTCGTCGTGAAAAATATATTCCTTTAGGTGGTCCTGACGGTGGCGATGCCGGCGATGGCGGTAGCGTTTACCTAGTTGCAACCGAAAATGTAAACACCTTGGTTGATTTTCGTTATAGCTCAGTTTTTCGTGCTCAGCGCGGACAAAACGGCATGAGTCGTAACTGTACCGGCAAAAAAGGCGATGATTGTTTTGTGCCTGTACCGCCCGGAACCATTGTTTACGAAGCCACCACTGGCGAGAAAATTGGCGATTTAACCACGCCAGGGGAAAAACTATTGGTGGCCAAAGGTGGCTTCCACGGTTTAGGTAATACCCGCTTCAAAAGCAGTATTAACCGCGCGCCGCAACAAACCAGTAAAGGTTCCCCGGGTGAGCATCGGATCCTGCAATTGGAATTGATGGTAATTGCCGATGTTGGTTTATTGGGGATGCCTAATGCCGGTAAATCCAGTTTGATTACCGCCGTTTCCTCAGCGCGTCCTAAAATCGCCGATTATCCGTTCACCACCTTGCATCCGAATTTAGGTGTAGTCAAAGTTGATGATTTACGCAGTTTCGTGATTGCCGATATTCCAGGCGTTATCGAAGGTGCGGCGGAAGGTGCGGGCTTAGGTCTGCAATTCTTGAAACATCTATCCCGAACTGGATTGTTGCTACATATGGTCGATGTTGCGCCGTATGAAAGTGATGAAACACCGGTCACGGCAGCAGAAAAAATCATTCATGAAGTTGAAAAATGGAGTGATGAGCTGGCCGAAAAACCGCGTTGGTTGGTGCTGAATAAAATCGACAACGTACCCGATGATGAAGTCGATGAACATTGCCAAGCGATTGTTGATGCTTTGGATTGGACAGGGCCGGTATTCAAAATTTCGGCATTAAGAAGACAAGGCACCCAAGCTTTGATGTACGCCATCATGGATTTCCTTGAGCAACAAAAAGAAGAGCAGAAACAACAGCAACAGGAGTTGCACCGTGAGCCGTTCTGAGTTTTCAAAAACAAAACGCATCGTTGTCAAAATTGGCAGCTCATTATTAACCGATGGCGGACGCGGGCTAAACAAAGTCGCGATTGCTGATTGGGTCGCACAAATGGCGGCGCTTAGACAGCAAGGCGTTGATGTCGTGTTGGTCTCCTCCGGCTCGGTTGCCGAAGGCATGTGCCGCTTAAAACTGAAATCACGCCCCAAAACTTTGCACGAACTGCAAGCCGCCGCTTCAGTCGGGCAAATGGGCTTGGTTAGACGTTTTGAAGACGAGTTTCAGCTCCATGATTTACTAGCTGCACAAGTCTTGTTAACCCACGATGATTTATCAGATCGTCAGCGTTACCTGAATGCGCGAAGCACCTTGCTGACTTTGCTCGATTTTGGCGTGGTGCCGGTGATTAACGAAAATGACGCAGTCGCCACCGAAGAAATTCGCTTTGGTGATAACGACACGCTGGGTGCGCTGGTTGCTAATTTGGTCGAAGCCGATTTATTGGTAATTCTCACCGACCAAACCGGCTTATTCGACGCTAATCCCAGTTTAAATCCCGATGCGAAATTAATTTCCAGCATCAGCGTCAACGAAACATTATTGGATGAAGTTGCCGGAGGCAGCATCAGCGGTCTTGGCCGAGGCGGCATGTCCACCAAAGTTCGCGCTGCGCGGTTAGCGGCACGATCCGGTGCGGCGACAGTGATTGTGTCTGGCAAAATTGAAAAGGTACTGGTCGAAGTGTTTAACGGTGCCGAATTAGGTACTTATTTAATCCCTAACATTGCGCCATTAGTCGCTCGTAAACAATGGTTGGCCGGACAGTTGCAATTAAAAGGCAGCGTTACCTTGGATGATGGCGCGGTAAAAATCCTGCAAAGCGCTGGCAAAAGCTTGTTGGCGGTCGGAGTCAAAAGTGTCGAAGGCAATTTTAAGCGCGGCGATCTAGTGTCTTGCTTGGATTTAAGCGGTAACGAAGTGGCTAGAGGCTTAATCAATTACGCCTCAGATGAAGCCGCTAAAATTGCTGGCAAAGCCAGTAGCGAATTTGAAAGCTTGCTAGGCTATGCCGATGATGAAGAATTAATTCATCGCGATAATCTAGTTTTAATCTAAATCAATCGGCTTTGCTGCCAATAGCAAAGCCGATTTCCAAACTGCTTTAGCTATTCTGAATCACGATATTAGGAAACTTACTGCTAAAGTCTTTGCTGCGTAAAGCCAGTTTTGCCGCCATTTTACGGGCAATTGCCTTGTAAATTTGCGCAGGGCGACCATCAGGATCAGCAACCACCGTTGGTCTGCCGGTATCAGCAAATTGGCGAATCGCAATATCCAGCGGTAATGAACCCAATAAAGCGACATTGTTTTTAATCGCCATCGCATCGCCGCCGCCGTGACCGAAAATTGCTTCTTCGTGGCCGCATTGACTGCAAATGTGGTTGCTCATGTTTTCCACCAAGCCCAAAATCGGCACATTGACTTTTTCAAACATCCCCAAACCGCGCTGAGCATCAATCAAAGCAATGTCTTGTGGGGTAGTCACAATCACCGCACCGCTGACCGGAATTTGTTGCGCCAAGGTTAATTGAATATCGCCGGTTCCTGGCGGTAAATCGATAATCAAATAATCCAGATCCGACCAGCGGGTTTGAGTCAGTAACTGTTGCAACGCACCCGTCACCATTGGCCCGCGCCAAATCATCGGTTGGTCTGGGTCGATTAAATAACCAATTGAAATGGTTTGAATCCCAAACGATACTTTCGGCAACATCATTTTGCCGTCGATAGTGTCGGGCTTGCCGCTTAAACCTAGCATGGTAGGAATGCTGGGGCCGTAAATATCAGCGTCTAAAATGCCAACTTTGGCACCTTCTGCCGCTAAGGCGAGTGCTAAATTTACCGAAGTGGTTGATTTGCCGACGCCGCCTTTACCGGAAGCAACCGCGATAATGTTTTTAACATTCGAGAGCGGCTTCAAGGTTTTTTGTACCGAATGCGCAGCGATATTCACGGTCACCGTCACTTCTATGTTACCGATGCCGTCTAATGTCGCTAAAAGCTGTTCCAATTGCGATTTCAATGTCGGCAAATAGCTTTTAGCCGGATAGCCTAATTCAATCGCAACGCTGACATTGTTGTCTTCAATGCTGATTTTTTTAACCGATTTGGCTGATACCAAGTCGGTTTCAAGATTAGGGTCGATAAAGCTTGTTAGTAAATTTTCGATAGCGGATTTGTCTAAGCTCGCCATACAGCACTCCGTGGTGGTAAAAATAACCTAGTAAATTGGTGCGGATATAATACCACCTTAATAAACTTCGGCTAAAACCACAGAGATTGGATAGGGTGAAAGCGCGTTGCTTTCACCCATTAGTTGTTAATTAGCGCCTTTAAAGCTAATTTCTAAAGCGTGCAAAGCATTGGCACAATTTTGAGAGGATTGCAGGCTAGGGTTGTCGTGACACTGCTGATTTTGCAATCGAGCATCCTTGATATTCGCAACAAACCAGCCGACAGATTTAACATCATCGATAGCCTTTTCACCGGCAACAGTTGCATTTAAAGCGGTTAATCCAATGCTTAAGCCAAGTGCCGCTAAAACTAAAATACTTTTTTTCATCGCTAATCTCTCTTATATCCATTAAAAGGGTCATTTTTACCGCCAAGTCATTGCTGACGGTGGCGGTAATCTAGCAAAAAAACTTAGGATAAGAAATGTGGCTAATTGCCGCGCGGCAAACTGTCGCGTTCAATTACATACTGATGTTACTCAGAATGACAGTCTTTCACCAATGTAGCCGTCATTCCCGCGAAGGCGGGAATCCGAAGCCAATCGAAAGTGAGTCAGCCCATTCTAATATGCGTGAAATTGGTACAATTCTTTGAAATAAAGAGTTGTTAGTGTTTTTGACATGCACTGTGTTTATTTTATTGCCGAGCTATTAACCCCAAAATGCCCCCCAAACTAAACCCCCAACAACTATCCGCCGTCAAAACCATTGATCATCCTTTGCTCGTTCTCGCCGGTGCTGGCAGCGGTAAAACCCGTGTGATCACCGAAAAAATCGCTTATTTAGTCCAAAACGGTACTCCCGCTCGCCATATTGCTGCCGTGACCTTTACTAACAAAGCCGCGCGGGAGATGAAAAATCGGGTCAGTCGCTTATTGGATGATAAACAAAGCCGTGGCTTGACTGTTTCCACTTTCCATTCGCTCGGTTTAGACATTCTGCGCCGCGAACATAAAGCCTTGGGATACAAATCGGCGATTACCATGTTCGACGAGCAAGACAAAATCAGCTTGCTACGGCAGTTGGTCAATCATGTCAAAGGTTGCGATGAGGATGCGGTCGATGCTTATAGCCATCGGATTGGGCAATGGAAAAATGCTTTTATCAGCCCCGAACAAGCTTTAGCCACCGCTGACACGCCGGAAGCAATTGCCGCCGCCATGTTGTTTCAGCAATTTAACCGCAGTTTAAAAGCCTATAACGCTGTCGATTTTGACGATTTAATTGGCTTGCCGGTGGTTTTGTTTCAGCAACATCCGGGGATTTTGGAAAAGTGGCAAAACAAAATCCGCTATTTATTGGTGGATGAATATCAAGATACCAACATTACCCAATATCAATTAGTCAAAGCCTTGGCGGGGAATTTGGGGCGCTTTACCGTGGTTGGCGATGACGATCAATCGATTTACGCTTGGCGCGGTGCTCAGCCGGAGAATTTGAGTCAGTTACAAAAAGATTTCAGCCGTCTGCAAGTGATTAAGCTGGAACAAAACTACCGTTCCGCTGGCCGAATTTTAAAAGTCGCCAACCAGTTAATCGCCAATAATCCCCATGCTTTTGAAAAGAAATTATGGAGTGACTTAGGCTTTGGCGATCCGCTGCGGGTCTTGAGTCATAAAACCGAAATTGCCGAGGCCAAGCAAGTGGTAGCGGAGATAGTTCATCATCGCTTTAAAACTGGCGGCCAATACGGTGATTATGCGATTTTGTATCGCGGCAATCATCAATCGCGCTTGTTTGAACGGGAATTGCGAGAAAGCAATGTGCCGTATTTCATCAGCGGCAGTACCTCGTTTTTTGCTTATGCCGAGATTAAAGACATTTTGGCTTACCTGCGCTTGGTGGTGAATCGCGATGACGATGCGGCTTTTTTGCGAGTCATCAACACCCCTCGCCGCGAAATTGGCCCTAGCACTTTAGAAAAACTCGGTGCTTACGCCAATGAACGCCATATCAGCTTGTTCGCCGCCAGCACCGAATTTGGCTTGCAACAGCGAATTTCCGAAAAATCTCAACATAGGCTCAGTAAGTTTTGCGATTGGTTGAATCAAACCGCCAGCAAAATTGAAAGCGGTGACAGTTTTGCGGCGATTGAAAAAATGGTTGATGAAATTCATTACCCGCAATGGCTGAACGAAAACAGCAAAACTCAAGCCGCAGCTGAACGTAAGCTGAAAAACGTCTATGAATTAATCGAATGGTTACAGCGGATTGCTGGCAATGAACAAGGCGAAGAAAAAACGCTGTCAGAAGTGATTGCCAAGGTGATGTTGCTGGATATTCTCGACCGCAACCAAGAGCAAGAAGCTGGTGATCAAGTTAGCTTAATGACGCTACACGCCGCCAAGGGCTTGGAGTTTCCGCATGTGTTTTTAATCGGCATGGAAGAAAACCTGCTGCCCCATCAAAACAGCATCGAAACCGACAATATCGAAGAAGAGCGGCGTTTGGCTTATGTCGGCATTACCCGCGCACAAAAAACCTTAACCTTCAGTTATTGCACCCACCGCAAACGCTACGGCGAAATGGCCGAATGCGAACCGAGCCGATTTTTAGCGGAATTGCCGGAAGAGGATTTGGAATGGCCGAATAA
>CAMCSF010000141.1 GCA_945877625.1 Methylomonas koyamae
TCTTGCAAGCTGATGGAAACTTCCGAAGCGGCTATGGAAACTATGGAAAAACGCGGTATCGATTCCGGCTATCAAGCCGTGCATCCTTTGACTGGCGAATTAGTGCCGGTTTGGATTGCTAACTTCGTGTTGATGAATTACGGCACGGGGGCGGTGATGTCGGTGCCAGCCCATGATCAACGCGATTATGAATTTGCTAAAAAATACGGCATTGCGATTAAAGCCGTGATTGCTGCTGTTGATGGCGCCAATGATGAGATTGCTGAAAAAGCTTTTACCGACAAAGGTGTGTTGAAAAATTCTGCGCAGTTTGATGGTTTAAACTTTAGCCAAGCGTTTGATGCGATTGCTAAAACCTTGTCTGAACAAGGCAAAGGTGAACGCAAAACCAATTTCCGTTTGCGTGATTGGGGTGTATCTCGTCAGCGTTATTGGGGCGCACCGATTCCGGTGATTTATTGTGATGATTGCGGCACTGTGCCGGTGCCAGATAGCCAATTGCCGGTGACGTTGCCACGCGACGTGGTGTTGGACGGTTCACAATCGCCATTGGCCGCGCATCCCACTTTCCCTCATGCTGATTGCCCAAGTTGTGGCAAAGCGGCACGTCGCGAAACCGATACCTTTGATACCTTTATGGAATCGTCTTGGTATTTCGCCCGTTATGCCAGCAACGATGCTTCCACTTCAATGTTGGATCAACGCGCTAGTTATTGGTTGCCAGTTGATCATTACATTGGCGGGATTGAGCACGCGATTTTGCATTTATTGTATGCACGTTTCTTCACCAAATTAATGCGTGATGAAGGTTTGGTGGCTTGTGATGAGCCGTTCAAAAACTTGCTGACGCAAGGCATGGTGGTCGCAGAAACTTTCTATCAAACCGAAGACAACGGCCATAAAAAATATTTCAACCTGACCCAAATTGATGTCGAGCGCGATGCCAAAGGCAAAATCATTGCCGCTAAATCATTAGCCGATGGTGCGCCGGTGACTGTTGGTGCGGTGGAAAAAATGTCCAAGTCGAAAAACAACGGCGTTGATCCACAAGTGTTGATTGATAAATACGGCGCTGACACGGTGCGTTTGTACACCATGTTTACCTCGCCACCAGAGCAATCATTGGAATGGAATGATGCCGGTGTAGAAGGGGCTTCGCGGTTCTTGAAACGCTTGTGGCGTCAGGTGTTTTTGCATGTTGAAGCTGGGTTGCCAGAACAAGCTTTGGAAGTTGCCGAATTAAATGACGGCCAAAAAGCTTTACGTCGTCAATTGCATCAAGCTTTGCAAAAAGTCACTGATGACATGGCACGCCGTCATACCTTTAATACCGCTATCGCTGCCAATATGGAGTTGATCAATGCCTTGAACAAATTTGAGGATGATTCAGCCAATGGTCGCGCGGTACGTCAAGAAGCCTTGGAAAGTATTGTTTTGATGCTGTCGCCGATTATTCCTCATGCTTGCCAGCAGTTGTGGAATGAACTGGGTCACAACGATGACATCGTCACTGCCGCTTGGCCGGTGCTGGATGAATCCGCGTTGGTACAAGACGCGATTGAAATGGTGGTGCAGGTGAACGGCAAATTGCGCGGTAAGTTTTCGGTGGCTGCGACCGCTTCTAAAGCTGAGGTTGAAGCTTTGGTGTTAGCAGACGAAAACGTGCAACGCTACATCGACGGTAATCCGATTAAAAAGCTGATTGTCGTGCCACAAAAGCTAGTGAATATCGTTGTTTAATTGAGAATAATCATGAGACAAACCCGCGCCTGTATTTTGTTAATGGCTTGGTTGATGCTAACCGGTTGTGGTTATCATTTGCGTGGCTCGGTGGATATGCCGGAATCGTTAAAAAATATGTATTTATTTAACGCCAGTAGCCTGTTGCAAACCGAAATTCAAAATCTGCTTAAGTCCGCTAAAGGCAAAATTGCCGGTTCGCCTAATGACGCTGGCATCGTGGTGAAAGTGTTGAAAGAAGATATGACCACGCGGGTTTTGTCGATTGGTTCTGCTGGTAAATCCAGTGAATCCGAGCTCAATTATTATTTGCGCTTTCAATTCTATGACAATCAAGAAAACGAGTTGATGGAAGAGCAAACTATTGAAATGGCGCGTGAATATTTCAATGACCAGACGGCGGTATTAGCGAAAAGCAACGAAGAGCAATTGATTCGTAAAGAAATTTACAAGCAATCGGCGCGGATGTTAATCGCTAGAGCTAAGGTTGCGGTTGATCAAATCAAGAAATAAACATGCGGCTTAAAGTTGAGCAACTGGCGGCCGCCCTGAAAAAGTCGTTGTTACCGGTTTATCTGGTAACAGGCGACGAACCCTTGCAAACTGGCGAGGCGGCTGATGAAATTCGATTAGCCGTCAAGCAAGCCGGTTACACCACCCGCGAAGTGATTGCCATTGATACCGGCAATGAATGGCCGCAATTAAGCACCGAAGCGGATTCGTTATCGATTTTTGCTGATAAAAAACTGATTGATTTGCGTTTGCCTTCCGGTAAAGCGGGGTTAGAGGGTAGTAAGACTTTAGTTGCTTACTGTCAAAACCTTCCTCCCGACACGATTTTATTAATCAGCAGTGCCAAATTAGATAGTGCTTCGCAAAAAACACAATGGTTTCAAGCCTTGGATGCGGTGGGGGCGATTATTCAGGTTTGGCCTTTGCAGGGCGCCGATTTACTGGCTTGGTTACAACGACGTGCGGCTAAAAAAGCGATGTCGTTTGATGATGAGGCGGTGAAAAGCTTGGCGGCGCGGATTGAAGGCAATTTATTGGCTGCTGCCCAAGAGATTGAAAAGTTGTATATCTTGCATGGCGCCAGTCGTATCAGCAAAGCGATGATTGAGGATCAAGTGGCTGATAGTTCTCGGTTTGATGTGTTTAAACTCAGCGATGCTTTGTTACAAGGCAAATTGAATCGGGCGGTGAAAATTCTCAATGGTTTAAAAGCCGAAGGGATTGCCGCGCCGGTGATACTTTGGGCGATGAGCCGCGAGGCCCGGACTTTAATTAATATCAGCCAAGCCTTAAAACAAGGTGGTCATCAAGACGCGGTTTACAAAAAACATCAAGTTTTTGAACAGCGCAAGCCCTTGATTCATCAGGCCTTGAATCGACTCAAAGTGTCTGATTTGCAAGCAATCTTGCGTTTATGCGCGACTACCGATCAGCAAATTAAAGGTCAATTAGCTGGCGATAGTTGGGAAAGTTTGTTCAGCTTGTGTTGTTTGTTTACCAATACCCCGATGCTAAGCAAACTTTGAACAGAAGTGACATTGATTTAATAAAGTTGATAAAATTACTAGGTTATTATTTTTGAATGGAAAATGAGTATGAGCGTAATTGAAAGAATTGAAAATCAGCTAAACAACAACGCGGTGGTGTTGTACATGAAAGGCACCCCTGATTTTCCACAATGCGGTTTTTCTAGTCGCGCCGTTCAGTTATTACAAGCGTGTGATGCTGATTTTTTTGCGGTGAATATTTTTGAAGACCCAGAACTGCGCGAAGCCTTAAAAGATTATTCTAACTGGCCAACCTATCCGCAGTTGTATGTCAAAGGCGAATTGATTGGCGGTTGTGACATTATTGTTGATTTATACAGCAAAGGCGAATTGCAAACTTTGGTTGCTAACGCTTAATGGTATTACTCAATTTCTGAGCAACTGGCAAACAGCGAGTTGCTCAGATTTTGATCTTCCATCTCCATGAATCGTTTCCAGCGGTTCATAATCATACAAAACAGTTTCGCGGTTTGTTCGGCATCGTATAAGGCAGAATGAGCACGACTGTTATCCCACTCCAAACCTGCCGCTTCGGCAATTTTAGCCAACACGGTTTGACCATAAGCCATGCCGCCTAAGGTGGCTGTATCAAAACTACTGAACGGGTGAAACGGGCTGCGTTTATATTGGGTTCTATCAATCGCCGCATTGAGAAAGCTAATGTCAAAAGCCGGATTGTGGCCGACTAAAATCGCTCGCTTGCATTCGTTGCGTTTTACGGCAGCCTTGATTGGTGTAAATAGTTTATTGAGCGCTTCTTTTTCATCAATCGACATTCGAAATGGATGATAAGGGTCAATGCCGGTAAACTTTAGAGCCGCCTCATCCAGCTCCGAGTTTTTAAAGGGGATGATGTTGCAATTATGTTTTTCAGTAATCTGCAACCAGCCTTGTTCGTCAGCTTCGACGATGATTGCGGCAATCTCTAGTAAGGGATTTTTTTTAGGATTAAAGCCAGCGGTTTCTATATCAATAATGACGGGCAAATAGCCCCGAAAGCGGTTGCCTAGTGGGTTTGGGCAGGTTTCCATGAATGTGGGGTTGGGTTTAAAATTCAGTTGTGTGCTATGTTACGCGACTTTGTGACAGGTTAAAAACTATAAAAACTTAATAGGAGGTTATTCCATGAAAAACAGTCACGCGTTGAAGTTTGTTTCTATCGGCTTTTTAGCCTTTTTGACCGGTTGTGCTACAACCCAAGTCACTGATCCGAAAGATCCTTATGAAAATTGGAACAGAAAAGTTCAATCATTCAACGATCATGTTGACGATTATGTCATGAAACCGGTGGCTAAAGGCTATAACTGGGCCATGCCGAGCTTCGCCAACCAAGGCGTCAGTAATTTCTTCAGCAACTTGGATGACATCGGTGTTTCAGCCAACGATTTGTTCCAAGGTAAATTAGCCCAATCAGGTTCAGACGGCGCACGGTTTTTAGTTAACACCACTATTGGCGTGGCGGGTTTGGTCGATGTTGGTAGCATGATTGACTTGCCAAAACACAATGAAGATTTTGACCAAACCTTGGGTTACTGGGGCGTATCAACCGGCCCTTATATCGTTTTGCCATTTTTCGGCCCTAGCTCACCGCGCGGAATTACCGGATTATTAGGCGACGCAGCACTGAATCCCATCAGTTACACCGGTGTTTATTTCGCCAGCCATTATCTCGCTACTGCTGTGTCTAGCGGTTTAGGTGCTGTTAAAGCCATCGATATTCGCTCTGATAATTTAGCGACAGAAAAAGTCGCCAGCGAAGCGGCGGTTGATCGTTATGATTTCTTCAAAAACGCCTATTTCCTACAACGTAACTATCTGGTCAAAGACGGCAATGTCCCAGACGAAGATGTTTTAAAGTATGAAAATCAAGATGGCAAAGACTTAGGTCCGGTTAGCCCTTACTAAAGCTTGCTCAAGCCGCTAAGCTACACCACTTAGCGGCTTAATTTTCCAGTAATAAATTGCGCTTCTGCGGTTTGCAATTGGGCTGGCAAAATTTGATTTTCCAACACCACATCAGCCGTTACATCACACGCCACTCTTAAATAGTTCGGTGTATAGCCGAAATAACGCACTAAACCGTTATCGAGGTTTTCAGTATGACCTTCCCACAAAACTTCGGCTTGGTTATCCAAGTTTTCAGCAATGAAGGCTTGTTTCAAGCTTTCCGCCAAATCATGTAATTGCTTGCTGCGTTGTTTTTTCACTTCGGTACTGATTTGATCAGGCAAGCCAGCGGCTTTAGTACCTTCGCGCGGTGAATAGCTGAAAATATGGATGTGACCAAAACCGATGCGTTTTATGTAGTCAAAACTATCTTGCCATTCTTGTTCGGTTTCGCCAGGAAAGCCAACGATAATATCGGTGGTGATATTAAAATTCGGAATCGTCGCTCTCGCTTCAGACACCATCAAAGCAAATTCTTCGGTTTTACAACGTCTAGCCATACGCCTTAACACGCTATCGCTGCCACTTTGTAACGGTAAATGCAGATGCGGCATTAAGCGTGGATTTTTAAATAGCTCAAAAAAACCAGCCGGTAATTCCCAAGGTTCCAAAGAGCCTAAACGCAAGCGAGGGATTTCGGTTTTAGCCAAAATTTCGCTAATTAACGCCACCAAATTGCTATCGATATCACTACCATAGCCGCCTAAATGCACGCCAGTGATGATGACTTCATTAATGCCTTGGCTGTGCAGATTATTGATTTCCTCAATCACCGCCGCAATTGGCCGACTGCTTTCTTCGCCACGCGCCACAGTGACAATGCAAAAAGTACAACGATAACGGCAACCATCTTGCACTTTCACAAATGCCCGTTGCCGACCTCTGCTAAACAAAGATACTTCGCCGGGTTCGGTAGACATTGCTGGCATACTGTCCAAATTCAGTTCAGCCAAAGTTTTTTCGACCAGCTGATTTTTGTCTTTATTACTGACAATCAAATCCACGCCCATCAACTGCGCGGCTTCATCTTCGTTCAGGGTGGCATAACAACCGCTGACCACCAATTTAGCTTGAGGATTGTCGCGATGAATCCGGCGAATCAATTGCTTGGATTTTTTCACCGCGTCTTGAGTCACGGCACAAGAATTGATAATCACCAATTGTGCGTCATCAACGCGACGAGTGATGCCGTGGCCTGCACGTTGAAAAGCTTGCGCCCAAGTTTCCAGCTCGGCTTCGTTGAGGCGGCAGCCCAAGGTTTTAAGGTGTATTTGCATGGATAGTTATCCGAAGAACCAATAAGTGACAAAAATAGCGGCACCGATTCCGCCTAAATCGGCAATGATGCCGCAACTGGCGGCATGGCGAATATTACT
>CAMCSF010000142.1 GCA_945877625.1 Methylomonas koyamae
TTACCGATGGTGGTGATTGGTTTTGCGGGGATGATTAACGAAATGCTGGATCGGGCGATTTTGAAAGTGATGCTGCCTTATGATTTGCCGACCAACTTAAAGATGCTCGGTATCTATGGCGCTTGCTACAAATTGTCGATTTTAATGACTTTGTTCGTGCAAGCTTTTCGCTATGCCGGCGAGCCGTTTTTCTTTTCCTATGCCGGACGCGCCGATGCCAAACGCGCTTATGCTTTGGTGATGCAATATTTTGTCATGGCTGGGGTGTTGATCTTTTTAGTGGTGACTTTGTATCTGGATTTCTTCAAATATTTCATCGGCGAAGAATATCGAGAAGGATTGGTGGTGGTGCCGATTTTGTTGTTGGCGAATTTGTGTTTGGGGATTTATGTCAATTTGTCGGTTTGGTACAAATTGAGTGACAGAACTGGGCTGGGGGCTTGGGTATCGTTGGCTGGCGCTGCGCTGACGGTGGGTTTAAATCTGCTCTGGATACCGGAGTTTGGTTATCTGGGCTCGGCTTGGGCGACCTTGGCTTGCTATGGTTTTATGGTGCTCGCTTCGTGGGGATTGGGGCGGTTTTATTACCCTGTGCCCTACCCGTTAGCCAAAATTAGCGCTTATGTTTTATTGGGCTTGGGCTTGTATTTTGGCAATCAATATCTGCAAAGCGAATACCACTGCAACCTTTGGCTGAGTGCTACCGCTTGTCTGTTGGTCTACTTATTATCGGTGTTGTTTGAGGCTAGATTGTTATTGCGGCGACGAGCGGCATAATCACGTTGGCGTTGTTGGGCGGTGGCGAGGATGGCTTGTTGGGTTTTGTTATCGGCTTTTGACCAAGCGCCAATTTCAAACGCGGAACGGTAACAACCGATGCAAATCGCATCGTCGTCTAATTGGCAAATTTTGATACAAGGTGAGGCGGTTTGGTTAGTCATGTTGATTTAGGTTAGCAAAAATTTGTTGAGCGGCCTGTACATCAAGTTTGATCTGCGTTTGCAAGGCCTCGAAGTTGGCGAAGCGGATTTCATCACGAATCTTAGCTTTAAAATGCACTTCGACATAGCGGCCATAAATATCACCGCTGAAATTAAATAAATGGGTTTCCAACACCGCTTTAGCGCCGCCGTCAAAGGTTGGCCGGTTGCCGAGGTTGGCGACGCCTTGATAAATCTTGCCGTCCAAGCCGGTCATCGTCACCGCAAACACACCAACCATCGGCGTGTTTCTTCTCAGCATTTCGATATTGGCTGTAGGAAAACCCAATTGTCTGCCGCGCTTATCGCCATGAGCGACACGGCCGCAAACCGAATAATCACGCCCCAACATGCGTTTGGCTTCCGCTAATTGACCGTCCCCTAAAGCGTCGCGGATTAAGGTGCTGCTGATACGCAAGCCGCTTAATTCAAACGATACGCTGTTTTCCACCGAAAAACCAAACTCCAAGCCTTTGCTTTGCAACATCGCAAAATTGCCGCGCCGTGCTTTGCCAAAATGAAAATCATCGCCAATTACTAAATGCTTCACTTTCAAGTGTTTGACCAAAATCTCACTGATAAATTGTTCAGCATCGTAATCCGCCAATTTGCGGTTAAACGGCAACACCAACAAGGCATCAATCGGTGATTTGGCGAATTGAATGGCTTTTTCTCGCAAACGAGTCAAACGTGATGGCGCGTGGTCGGCAAGGAAATATTCTAAAGGCTGCGGCTCGAACACCATCGCCACGGTTGGTAAATTTAATTGGCGGCCTTTGTCGGCCAATTTATCGATGACTTGCTGATGACCTAAATGCAAGCCGTCAAAATTGCCGATAGTCAGCACGCAGCCAGCGGCAAACGGTTCAGGATGATTCAATCCGCGAATTAAGCGCATAGAGTGGATTTAGTGAAAAAACGCGATTTTATCAGTAAGCGCTATTGGCCGCTGTAAGTAGCCGTCGTGAACAGTGATAAAAACTTGTTGCGGCCGTTGTTGAGTTTGCGCTGTTGGGTGTTGGCCAAGGCTAATTTGGCTTCATTTTGTAATTGGCTATCGGCCAGCGGTTGTTGGCTACGAATCGGTGATTGTGCGGCTTTGTGAAAATAAATTTCCGCTTCCGCCAAGCGATCTTGTTGTAGCAAATAATCCGCGTAAAAGTAATTGGCATCAATGCCATTGGGATTAATCGCTAAACTGGCTTTCAACAATTGCTCGGCTTTTTGGGTGTCGCCGAATGAAACCGGCCAGCTCGGTACCATGTAATACAAACTGCCCAAGGTTACAAAAGCCGCGCCGTCCAACGCTTGTGGATTGAGCTTGATCGCTTGTTCTAACAAGGTTTTGGCATGTTTGATGGTTGCTAAAGCTTGTAAAGGCGATTGAAATTCAGCAGAACTAGCCAAAATAGTGGCTTGCAAAATTTTAGGCTCGGCTGAGTTGGGATAGCGGTTGCTGAGTTCTTGGGCTTGTTCCAGTAGTTCTGGGTAAGCTTGCTGCTGTTGGTTTTCGTTATTTTTATAATAAGTCGTCGCCCACGCGGTTTCTAAGCTGGCAATCGAAGTTGTCAGGTCAGAAGCCTGTAGTGGCAGGCTAAAAAGTAACAAAAAAACAACAAGCGTGGCTTTATTCATACATGAAATATAATCCATCACAGACTATATTTCAATGTATCGGGTAAATTATTGTTAATCGGTCCAAGCTTTGAACGGATATTTAACTAAATTGTTGTTGTAATAACGCAAATCGGCCGTTACTTCCTCGCCAATCCAACTCGGTTTGGCAAAAGCCTCGTCAAGTTCAGACAGTTCAATTTCCGCAACAATCAGCCCAGCATTGTCGCCCTTGAACTCATCAATCTCCCAAGTATGTTGGTTGCGTTGTACAAAATGTCGTATTTTTTCAATTAAGGGTTTGTGGCATAAGTCATCAAGAATCGTGTTGGCATCGCTGACTGGAATTTCGTATTCAAATTCCTGACGATGATTGCCAATCGTTGCGCTTTTAATATTCAACCAAGCCTGAGCATCAGAAATCCGCACCCGCACCGAACTCGTCGGTTGGCTGCTGAGATAGCCTTGTTTGTAATAGACCGAGTGGCTAACTTCCTCGCGCCACGCATCGTTAACCAGCAAAAATTTATGTTCAATTTCCAATGCCATGGATAAGCCTTTAAGTTGGGTAAATGATTAATAGTTATTGCAAACCAATTGCCAGATACTTTGTTCCGGTGATTGAGGAATGATAGGCACGGGTCTTAAATACGGCGGCTGAAAAGACTCGACAACCTTACCTTCGCCCATATTGCCGGTATAGCTAATATAAAACAGGCCAGTGACAGTTTGAGCTCGGCAGTCGTATTGAAACTGCGATTTCAGTGACAGATAGCGATGGCGTCCGGCGGTTTCATAGTCAACCAATTCCCAGATTGTCGCGGTGTTGCCGGTCTTTCTTAGGGTGCTGAAATCGGCATACGTAAAGCTGTCATCGGCGCGGGTAATGTAAGTCCAGTCGGCTGACGCACTGGTGCTGATAACCAGCCAGAGTGGAATCCAGCGTAATTTGAGCATCTCAATCTCCTCATGTTAAGTGTTCAAGTTGATTGTCGAGCAGTATACACAGAGAGTTGTCGGGTATGAAAACCTGAAAAATATTAGGGACTTTCGTGTGGTAAAGGGTAAAATGCCGTCTTTAATTCAGTTAAAACGCTTCTGTGTAAATATGGGGCATTACTTAGATAAACAGGATCAAAGGTATGTTCCGGTTTAAAAAAGATTAAACGATCAGTTGATTGAGCAATCTATACTCAAATTGTTGTGCGCCAAAGCTGATTTTTGGATCAATCGTCAGGTGTTTTGCAATTGCGGATTATTGATGGTTTTGACAAAAATGTTATCAGGTTTTGCAAAAGTATTAATTTACCTGAATCATATTATTCAATTTTCAAGCCTGCCACTAGATGGTAGGTTTTTTGGCATTTAAATAGTTGAAAAACTATTGATAGTTATCATTTTCTAAAATTAAACCCTATGACCGAAATTAACCAAGTCTTTTACGGCATCTTTGCATTTTTTGCATTAGGCTTGGGTTTAAATTCATATATTGGTTTTAAAAATCAGATTACCTATTTAAAAACAGAAGTCTATTGGAGTGTTTCTGTCTATCTATTTATGTTTTCTTGTTTGTCATGGGCGATTGCGCCTGTCGCTGGTTTTTATTTTCTGACATTCGCTAACACATCTTTGGTCGCCTCAATGATGACCTTGGTGTTTTTAATAAAATCATTTAACCATCCGATAGCCAAGACACAATTACTAATTGCATTGATTTTGTTGATGATTTTTGGTTGGGTGTTTGAATGTTTGAGATCTCAGGGCGACTACTTAAACCGTATTTTTCTAGTTGTAGCGACCTTAATGATTGTCTGTGTGTTTCAGATTTTTGAATTACGGGGGTTAATTAAGGTCAACAAATCCCTGAATCTCAGGATTGTCTGCGTGCTTTTTGTGCTTGAATTTATCATTATGCTGTTGCGGGCCTATGTTGCCGCCAGCGCACCTGAGACATTTTCGGAAAATATCTATCAGGATATTGGTAATCCGTTTTATTTTAGAATGGCATTTAGTTGTATCAATTTATTGGTATTTGTTTTTATCGGTAACTTCTTTTATGAGAAAGTCTGGCATCAAGCCCATCAAAAACTAGATGTTAAAGAAGAACAAATTCTTTCTGTTTTAACATCATTAACCTCGGCTAAAGATACCGAAACCGGTCAGCATATTCAAAGAACCCAGAAATATGTCATGTCATTAGCCGCTAAATTGATAGAAATGGCGGTTTATTCCGATCAATTAACCTCCACTAAAGTCGAATTAATTTCTAAAGCCGCCCCGCTTCACGATATTGGTAAAGTAGGTATTCCTGATTATATTTTGTCAAAACCAGCCAAGTTAGATGTCGACGAATGGGAAATTATGAAAACTCACGCGCTGATTGGCGAGCGAGTGTTGAGTGCGGCTGAAGTTGCCCTCGATGGCCATGAGGAAGATGTCATATCGATTGCCATAAAAATTGCTGGTGGACATCATGAAAAATGGGATGGTTCGGGTTATCCGCGTGGATTAGTCGGTAATGAAATTCCTCTCGAAGCCAGAATTATGGCCGTTGCCGACATTTACGATGCTTTGGTCTGCGAGCGGGTTTACAAGAAAAAATGGAGCCATGAGCAAGCGGTTCAAGAAATTGTTCGCCATAAAAATAGTTATTTTGATCCTTGGGTTGTGGAGGCATTTGTTGCAGAGCAGCTGGCGTTTAAAAACATCGCGCTGACCTTCAATGACTGATGGGCGGACAGAATTTCACCAATCAATTAAGTTCACCCAGTCTTTAGTGCCTCATTTAGCCAAGACCTTAATGATGTAAAAGTAGAATTAAGCGCTAATAGCGCCTTTATTTATCGCTTCGATAATGATGTTATCGGTGAAAATTAACCCTCAGAATCACTAAACGACACAAGCAATAATGAGCTTTCCCCGAAATCAGTCTTTCAGATCATTCACTATCTAAGTGTGAGGTAGGTTACTAATGCGTAATTTTCTTGATAAGACCGATAATCTCAGTGCCATGCGGCTAGGTATCATCCTTTCCGATGCTAATCGTCAGGTTGTTTTTGCCAATAATTACATTTTAGAACTGACTGGCTACTCATTGGATGAGTTGATTGGTCATTCCTGCGCCATTTTTCAAGGACCTGAAACAAATGCCGAAGAAGTGCAACAGATCAGAGTTGCAATCAATAGCGGTAAAAACTATCAAGGCGAACTGTTGAACTACCGTAAAGATGGCTCGGTGTTCTGGAATGAACTCGATATAACCCCAATCGCTAATAGCAAGGGTGAGATTGTTCAGTACTTTAGCGTTCAGCGTGACATCACCAACAAAAAACAGCTAGAAAACCTTGCCTATTATGACAACCTAACCGAACTACCCAATCGCTTGCTGTTGATTGATCGCATTGGGCAAGCCATGACCTACGTTAAACGAAATAAAACGATTTTAGCGGTACTGTTTTTAGATTTTGACGGTTTTAAAGCAATCAACGACAGACACGGACACGATGCTGGCGATGCTTTTTTGGTCGGGATAAGTCATGCCATGTCTGCTGTGCTTCGCGAGTCCGATACCTTAGCGCGTTTGGGTGGCGATGAGTTTGTGATTTTACTGACCGAAATTAATCAGATTGCCGATATTGCCATTCCATTGCGCAAATTATTACAAGCCTGCAACACCGCGATACCATTCAATCAGCATCAACTAAAAGCCTCGGCCAGTATTGGATGTAGCTTATTCAGCTGCGATATGGGCGATCAATTACTCAATGCCAAAAGCTTGTTACATCGTGCCGATCAAGCCATGTATGTGGCGAAAAGATCAGGTAAAAACCGATACCATATTTTTGATGAAGCATCCGACAAAGAAGTAAACACCCCAGGGCAAACGCATTAAAACTCACCCGCCGAATACAACTTGTTGACGGAAGTCATCGCTAAGTGCGGCCTTGAAGCGTTTCTGCTTGAGGCTGAGTTTTACATGCGTCTTTTCGAACAAATTCAGACTCATGTGGCGCAGCATTGCCA
>CAMCSF010000143.1 GCA_945877625.1 Methylomonas koyamae
ACTGGTGATTGATGACTGTCGGGCATTAGGTATTGAGTTTGCGTTAAATGATTTTGGCTCGGGTTATTCTTCAATCGCTTATTTGCGACAGTTGCCGATTAAAACCATTAAATTAGACCGTAGCTTTATAGCCAATATTACCCAATCGAATGAAGATTTAAGATTAGTGGCCAATATATTGGGTTTGGCCTCAGAAATGGGCTGTGAGTTAGTTCAAGGCTATGCAATTGCTCAACCCATGCAGGCCAGGCCCCTAGGTTAAATGAATGGCAACCAAAAGCCTCGTGGGTGGTTGCCTCTAAACCCGACGATACCTATCGCTTCTTGTTTGAGCGCATGAACAATCCGACCTTAGTGATTAAAGACGGGCGCTTTACTGATTGCAATGATGCGGCGATTAAGTTTCTTGGCTACGATTCGAAAGCAAGTTTTTTAAAACAACGCCCTTGTGATATTTCACCGCGGCTTCAACCGGATGGCCGCCGCTCGGATCAGAAGGCCGAAGAAATTTTGGAGGCTGTGCTACGCGATGGCATTCAATGTTTTGAATGGATGCACATCGTGTCGATGGCTCGGAAGTATTGGTAGAAGTGATGCTGAAGCCGATTAAATTAAATGATGAATTGGTCATTCATACGGTTTGGCGTGATCTTAGTCATCGACGCTGAGTGCGTCGTTAATAAAGACTGCCCAAATAGAATGAGTCTAATAAAGTGGTCGCGTCATGTAAGTTTTTTTCTAGTTCGCCTCTTTCGGCAACCAATTGTTTTATTTCTGTACTTTGTCTTGCTGAGTTCATTGCTAATCGATTATCTTCAATTAGGTGATTAATCAGTTTGTAGGTTGAAAGGATGTATTGGTTGGCGGGAATAAAGTTGCCCAGTGCCAATAAGGCGTTGGCTTTATTCATATGGCAGTCAAAGTTGTTATAAAAAATATTGATACATTCTTCAGAAATAGAAAGTGCTTTGCTTGTTTTTTTAAAGTTTAAATTTGCCGCACCCATGTCGGCATAAGCGACGCTCATGGTTTTATTATCAGATATTGTTTCGCAGCTTTTTTGAAATTCTTTAGCGAGTTTATTGAGCTGATTCCAATCATTAATACGGCGTGCACTTTTTCGCGCATGAATGTTGGCATTGCAAATTTTTTCGCCATCCGACTCATTGATGATGTCTTCAGCATACAAATTATTTGAGATTATTAATCCTGAAAGGGCTAATAACGCTAGAAACTCCTTCATAAAATTCTTTTTCGGCATTATTTTGTTAGCTTGAATTTGTAAGTGATGGGGTAAATTAACAACACCGGCCTTATCTGTCTAGTCGCGCAGTCGCTGGGGGTGGTTTAGGGCCTCGTTCCCACGCGCCGCGTGGGAATGCAGATCAACCGCGCCAGCGGCACCATAAGGCCAAACAAACCAATCAGGTCAAAATCATGGGCCGCAGCCGTTACCGTATTCTCCAACCTGATCATCCACACTTTCTAACCTACACGGTATTGAACTGGATACCACTGTTCACTCGGCCAGCGACGGCGGAAATCGTACTAGATGCTTTGCTTTACCGTCAGCAACAACACGGCTGGCGCATTTATGGTTACGTCATTTTGGAAAACCATTTGCACATGTTGGTGCAAGCCGATGATTTACCCAAGCAACTCGCCCATTTCAAATCGTACACTGCACGTCAGTTGATTGATTATTTGCAACAAGGCAAGGCCGAGCGTTTGTTGGAGCAGCTCAAGTGGTTTCGCAAAGCGCATAAAACCGACCGTGATTATCAACTGTGGGAAGAAGGTAGCCATCCGCAGTTAATCGATAACCCTGATGTGTTACGGCAAAAGCTGGATTACATCCATTTAAATCCGGTCAAGCCTGGCTATGTCGATTTGCCTGAGCATTGGCGGTATTCCAGTGCCCGTGATTATGCTGGCCTGACGGGGTTGTTGCCGGTGTTTCGGGATTGGTTTTAGTGTCGTGAGTCTGCATTCCCACGCGGCGCATGGGAACGAGGAATAGCGATTCCTCATATTCGGTTAGTGTTCTGCGATAATTCTTTATTATAATACTAGGTAATTAGGCGCAAAGGCTTCTAGCCCTAGCCTAACTGCTGCTGTTCATTCAACATGGAGAATAAAGATGACTTTTGAATTACCTGCATTACCGTACGAAAAAGACGCATTAGCACCGCACATTTCTGCGGAAACTATTGAATACCACTACGGCAAACATCACCAAACCTACGTTACCAACTTAAACAACTTGGTACCAGGTACCGAATTTGAAGGTTTGTCTTTAGAAGAAATCGTTAAAACATCAACTGGCGGCATTTTCAACAATGCAGCACAAGTTTGGAACCACACTTTCTACTGGAATGGCTTGGCACCTAACGCTGGCGGCGAACCGACTGGCGCTTTGGCTGATGCAATTAACGCGACTTTTGGCTCATTCGAGAAATTCAAAGAAGAATTCAGCAAATGTGCTGTCACCACTTTCGGTTCAGGCTGGGCTTGGTTAGTTAAAAATGCTGACGGTAGCTTGGCATTGGTAAGCACTAGCAACGCTGGTTGCCCATTAACTGCTGGTCAAACCCCTATTTTGACTTGCGACGTTTGGGAACACGCTTACTACATCGACTTCCGCAACTTGCGTCCTAAATACCTAGAAGCATTCTGGGCATTGGTAAACTGGGAAGTAGCTAACGCTAACTTCGCAGCGTAAGACTGTTAAAAAAATCCCGTTGTTAAGCTTAGCAACGGGATTTTTTTTGACTGCTGTTTAGCGTAAGGTTTCAGTGGTGTCATGTTCAGTTCTCACAATCAAAAAGCACGAAAAAGTCCAACCAATCCATGTGTTGATATGGATTTATCTGATCAATCCAAACAGCGCCAAGCTTGGATTAGCGAAAATCAATCTGCCATAGCGGCTTATAATCAAAACGTTGAACAAAATCGTGTGTTCAGCGATTACTTGAGTTGTTTCGCTCTCGACTCAATTGATGGTTTACCAAAATAACATCCGTTGTTTGTCCATTGATCTAAAAATTTACCCATGAAATCTCCCAAACTCCTAATCACCATTACCGCCTTAAGCCTACAAGCCTGCTTCTCCCCCATCGCACTCGATCATGCGGTTATGGCTTACGATCAAACCGCGACGGAAATTCAATCCAAGCAATTGTTGTTGAACATTGCCCGCGCCCATCAACATCAGCCTTTACATTTCACCGGCGTTTCCAATATTGCCGCCACTTTTAACTTTCAATTCAATGCTGGCGCAACACCCGCTTTAACTGGCGAGGCGGGTGCGTTAATGACGCCGATTTTTGGTGGCACGGTGTCGGAAAATCCCACCATTAGTATCGTGCCGATTGAAGGTGAAGAATTTACCCGCCGCTTATTAACCCCGTTTCAAGAAAACAAATTAACCATGTTGCTGCGCCAAGGTGCTGATGTGGATTTGATTTTGCGCTTGTTAGCCGGTGAATTGCGGATTAAAGAAAATGGTCAAGAGCATGTGCTGAATAACAAGCCGAATGATGTTGATGGCTATCGCAAATTTCGCCAAGCGGTGACCCATCTTTCTTCGATTCAAGATAGACATACCTTGTTTGTCGAGCCGTTGTGGTTTGATCAAAGTTGGTTAATCAGCGAAGCTTCGATGACTAGCGAACAGCTGATTAATCTCCAGAAAGAATACAAAGTCGAGCATTTACCCGTCAGCAAACAACTAAAGCTCACCAAACGGGTGGCGGGGCATATTATTCTCACCAATTATGACCCGCAGTTATTAAGCAACGACGAGCGGATCAAGCTTAATGACGAAGCGAATAATGGCTCAAGTAATGATGTGATGGTTGATATTCGTGGCGATTATCTTGGTGGCGAACTCCCGCTACATGGCTTTTTTAGATTGCGAAGTTTTTACAACGTCCTGAATTTTATTGGCCGTGATTTGAATGATGAACCGGAGTTGGCGATTGATAAGCATCCAGCGACGCCGTCGGTGCGCGAAAATCCAGTTCATACCTTGGCGATTTCGGTGTCAAAAACTGAGCCAGACGATGCCAATTTGTCGGTCTATTACCAAGGCTTTCATTATGCGGTGCAAGCCGAATCCGGCTATCAATGGAATCGCGAAGGCTTTCGTTTGTTGCATCAGATATTCCAAATGACCATGGCCGACCTTGCTCAAAAAGGTGCACCGCAAATTACCATTTCTAAATGAGGAAACCCCGTTGATCGATACCATCAATCACAACATGGTGATGAAATGCGTCGCTTATGAAAATGGCATCGCGATTGGCGATGTGGTTTTGGAAGATATTAGCGAAGTGTTAAAACGCGACAACACTTTTATTTGGCTCGGTTTGCGTGAAGCCAACAAAGAGCTGCTTGGTAAAATTCAGGACGAATTTGGCTTACACGAATTGGCTATCGAAGATGCTTGCTCGGCGCATCAACGGCCCAAGATTGAAGAATATGGCGATTCGCTATTCATCGTCTTACATACTGCCCATCTTGGCGAAGACAAGGTTGAATTTGGCGAATCGCATTTATTTTTAGGGCCGCGTTTTCTGGTTACTGTTCGTCACGGTGCGTCTAAAAGTTTAAGCAAGGTTCGTGAGCGTTGCGAGGCAATGCCCAATCAATTAAGCAAAGGCCCCGGTTTTGCGCTGTATGCGATTATGGATTTTATTGTCGATAACTACATGCCAGTGATTCATGGCTTACAAGCGCGGTTTGATGTTTTGGAATCAGCGATTTTTGCCTACAAACCCAGTCGGCAAACCATGGAAGACCTGTATAAACTCAAGCGTGAATTGCTGTTATTAGAAACCGCGATTAATCCGGTAATTGATATTTGCAATGAATTGATGCGGTTTCATAATGAATTGATTCCCAAAGACGTTTTAGTCTATTTTCGCGATATTGCCGACCATATCAAACGCATTGATCAAGCGATTCACAGTATGCGCGAGATGTTGTTGGCGGCGATGCAAGTCCATCTTACTTTTGAAACCGTCAGACAAAATGATGTGGTTAAACAACTGGCGGGATGGGGCGCGATTTTAGCGATACCGACTATGGTGTTTAGTTGGTATGGCATGAATTTTAAGCACATGCCCGAGTTGGAATGGGAATACAGCTACCCGTTGGTGATTGCGGTGGTGACGTTAGCCAGTGCCCTGCTCTATTGGCGATTGAAAAAGGCGCGTTGGCTGTAATTGCCTGATTTTGATTGTCACAATTCCATAAAAAACTCGTCATCCCACTGTCATAAATCGTTTCTATCCTAGGCGCTTAGTGCTTGGAGCTTTTTAATATTCGCTCTAAGTTTCAATGCAAATTTAGCGGATTAGCGAATGACAAAAATATTCTACGGTGTACAAGGTACCGGCAACGGTCATATCACTCGCGCCAGAGTGATGGCAAAAGCGCTTTATGCGGCAGGTTTTGAGGTGACGTTTCAGTTCACTGGCCGCCCTGCTGATAAATATTTTGATATGGACATATTTGGTGATTATCAGGTTAAAGCCGGCCTGACCTTTAACACCAACAAAGGCCAAGTGTCGTATTTAAAGACCGCTTTGGAAGCGCAGCCAATCAGCTTTATGCGCGATATTAAAGCCTTGGATTTGAGCGGCTATGATTTGGTGATTAGCGATTTTGAGCCCGTCACCGCTTGGGCAGCGAGAAGACAAAAAAAGCAGGTGATCGGCATCGGTCATCAATATGCGTTTCGTCACAACATCCCACGCGAAGGTTCTGACCCCATTGCCAATCAAGTGATGAATTATTTCGCACCAGCTGATATTGGTGTCGGTTTGCATTGGCATCATTTTGGCCAGCCGATTTTGCCACCGATTATCGAAACTCACCCTGTGCCAGAGTCAGTGCAAGCTGACAAAATCGTGGTTTATCTGCCATTCGAAGACAGTCACGAAGTGATTCAACATCTAGCGCCGTTTGAGAATTTCGAATTCCACGTTTATTCGCCACATGTCGTGCCTTCAAAATACCCGCATATTATTTGTAAGCCGCTGTCCAGAGACGGTTTTCAAAACGATGTTTACGATTGCGGCGGGATTATCAGCAATGCTGGTTTTGAGTTAGCCAGCGAATCTTTGCAATTGGGCAAAAAGATTTTGGCTAAACCGTTACACGCGCAAATGGAACAAATCTCCAATGCAGCGGCGTTGAAACAATTGGGCTATGGTCACACTATGTTTGATATTGATGCGGCGGTTATCGAAGACTGGTTGCACAATCCCCATGCGGTTCGTATCACTTACCCGAATGTTGCCGAGATTTTGGTGCAATGGTTAAAAGACGGTATGCCAGAAATCAATGCTGAATTCGCTGAACGAGTTTGGGAAGGGGTTGATGTGTTGGCGGTTAATGCTGCATAAGCATTAAGTTAAGGATCTGATGTTACGCAGCATTTGTGATTTTTAACGCCATTGGAGTTAGCTGACTACCTTTGCTTTGTCATCCCGTTAGGGATCCCTTGGTTTTAAACGTATTGAATCACTTAGAGGCCAAGGGATTCCTAGCGGAATGACAAAACCAAAAATTAAGGCACTTAATAAAGGGGCTGATTTTT
>CAMCSF010000144.1 GCA_945877625.1 Methylomonas koyamae
CGGTGACATGGTTGACCAGACGGTTGCGAGCCGCTGATTTTTCCAGTTCCGAGGCTTCAAAATTCAGTTCAGCGGCTTGGCTGTTGTAGTAATCCTGTCCACCACGAAACAGCGAATAGCTGGCGCTGACTTGTGGGCGGTAATCGTCAACAAAGCCTGGGTTGTTGAAGTTACCCGATTGCATATCCAAGCGGCGCTGGGCAATGATCATTGCGAAGGCTTGAGCCGGATTATTGCTGTGCTGGTAGGACAAGCTGGTTTTGATTTGCGGATAAAAGCTGGCCAAACTCTCGCCGAGTTGGGCGTTGGCTTGCTCGATTCGCGCTTGCATGATGTTCAGTTCGGGATTATTGGCTAAGGCAGCATCAATTGCTTGCTCCAGCGAATAACTGGCAGGTGCGGCGATGGCTTGGCCTATGGACAGCGCTAATGCCGAAGATGCTAACCAAAAGGGGAGGTATCTCATTGAATGGCTTGGTAATTAAGTAATCAAACAAAAAAGTAAGTGGGTCATGTTTTTATTTATCACGCCGCCATAGGATGTGCTGAACAATGTGAAGCGCATTGTTTCGCGATTGATGCGCTGCGCTATCGCTCAGCACATCCTACGGGTTTTTCTTACCACCTGAGCCGTTCGTGCTGAGCTTGTCGAAGCATGAATGGCGGTTGGTTGGTATGGCCTCGGCTTTTCCCTTCATCCTTCGACAAGCTCAGGACGAACGGAAAAGCCTTAACTGGCTAGCAAATAGCCAAATTGTTGGGTTTAACTCTAACCCAACCAAGCTGCCGTAGATTGTAGGGTGCATTCGCGATAGCCATGCACCATTCGATACTTCAAAGGCATGGTGGTTCGCTATCGCGGAACCACCCTACAGCCACGGTTTAAACAAACGCTTAGTCTTTCAAACGCTTAATGCCAAACATTTTCAACGGTAAACGCTCATAAAACGGTTCGCTGATGCCTTTACGGACTTTACGTATAAAGTATTTTTCATAAGCGATTTTCGCTAAATGCACCCATTTACCTTGTGATGCCCATTGCACGTTACGTGGTGGAATTTGTGGCATCGCCAAGAATGCTACACCGCTGTCACCAAAGTCGGCTAGGCATAATGCGTTCCATGTACCTTTATGGCTTGGCTCTTTACCATCCAATTCTTCACGGATGTTGTGAGCGGTGGCGGTCACCATTGATTCAATCATATAACCGGTTTTTGGGGTGCCGGTTGGAACTGGGGTTTGTTCCAAAGGTGGAATCGCAATACAAACACCGACTGAATAAATGTTTTTATAAGTTGGGTTGCGTTGGTTGTCATCGACCAGCACGAAACCGCGTGGGTTAACCAATTTATCAATCCCAAATACCGCATCAACCCCTTTAAAAGCAGGCAACATCATGCTGTGTTTGAATGGCAATTCGTGTTTCTTTTTCTCTTGGCCGTTTTCGTCCATTTCGGTGACGAACATCATGCCGGCTTCGATTTTGTCGACTTTAGCGTTGCAAATCCAGTTGATGTGTTTGTTACGCAATTCGCTTTCCAACATGCCGCGAGTATCACCAACACCGCCTAAACCTAAATGGCCGATGTAAGGCTCTGAGGTGACGTAAGTCATTTTGACTTTGTCGCGGATTTTGCGGTTACGCAAATCGGTTTCAGCGATAAACATGTATTCATAAGCAGGGCCAAAGCAGGAAGCGCCTTGTACTGCGCCAATAATGATAGGGCCTGGCTCTTCAACAAAGTTGTCCCAGAATTCGCCTGATTCACCGGCATGGTCAACATGGCAAACCGATTGGGTGTGACCGTCTGGGCCTAAGCCTGGGATTTCTTCAAAGGCTAATTTAGGGCCGGTAGCAATGATCAAATAATCGTAATCAACCGATGAGCCGTCAGCTAATTCGACTTGATTGTGTTCTGGATGAACACGGGTGACTGTTTGCTGAATAAAACCAATTTTCTTTTTTTTGTACATCGGCGCCAGTTCAACTTTGATGTCGCTTGGTTTACGCCAGTTCACCGCTACCCAAGGGTTAGACGGTACAAAGTGAAAGGTTGGGGTGTCTGCAATAACAATTACTTCATCTTCTTTACGCGCGTTTTCTCGCATTTCCAAGGCCATTGGCACGCCGCCAATACCTGCGCCTATGATTACGATTTTTGCCATTTAAATTCTCCTAGTTAGATAGATAGGTTTGCCAGTGTGGGGTGGCTTATTGTTTTATGCCCAATTTTTTGAGAAAAATTTCCAGCGGGCAGAATTGGGTAAAACCGCTCTGAAATAAATTGGCACCGACAAACGCGGTAAACCAAAGCCAGTTAGGGGATTGAAAAATCGGGCTGGCTTCTAAGCCTAAACTCAATGACAACAAAATAAAGCTGCCAGCAACGATTCTGACGATACGCTCTCTGGTCATTGCATACGCTCCTTATTACGTTGCGACAAGCTGTCACAAGATTGATCGATACCGTGGTTGTCGATGTCACACACCGATTCCAGCCACATCGCATTAATAATCGCCAACGCCGAAGCAAAGCCAACGCCCAGCATCCAAGTGAAGTACCACATTGTTGTTCTCCTAAAATTAATACAGGCTGTGAGTGTCTTTAATAATCGATTTTTCGCTAATAGTGCCCCACAAAATTTTGTAAACCCAGCGGGTGTAGAGCAGCACAATCGGTAAGAAAATCACCGTAATCCAGAACGCCAGTAATAGTGTGGAATGGCTAGAAGTGGCATCCCACAAAGTTAAGCTGGAGTTCGGTGAAGTGGATGAAATTAATAAGAACGGGAATAAGCCAAAGCCGAGTGTGAACAACATGCCAGCAATCCCTAAACAGCTGAATACAAATGCCGCCGCCATTGCGCGACCTTTACCTAGCAACCAAGCCAAACTCAAGCCTAAAAAGCCAAGCGCTGGTGCAATCAGCATCAAGGGATGAGATAAAAAGTGCGCTAACCAGCCAGCACCGATTGCGGTGACGGTTTTGTTGAGTGGATTAGACGGTGCATCGTGGCCGAGCATTTGGCTAATTTCAGGACGATCAATCCCTAAAAACACCCAAGCAGTCACAGCGATTAAGCCGATTAATAGCATTGGGCCTAATACAGCAATCGCCGCACTAGCACGTTGATGAACCGCACCATCGGTACGCCATTTTAAAAACAAGGCCCCGTGAAAGCTGGTGCCCAGCAAAGTCACCACGCCACAAAGTAAGGCAAACGGACTTAACAGCGCCCAAAATGAACCGTCATAAAACGATCTTAAATCTTGGTCGAAATGAAACGGTAAACCCAAAACTAAGTTACCCGCCAACACGCCTAGCAAAATCGGTGGTAGGGTGCCGCCAATAAACAATCCCCAATCCCAAGCATTACGCCATCTGGGATCGTTGACTTTGCTGCGGTAATCAAAGCCTGCCGGTCTAAAAAATAAGGCAAATAACACCAACATCATCGCCAGATATAAACCGGAAAATAAGGTGGCATAAACGCTAGGCCAAATCGCAAAAATTGCCCCGCCCAATAACACTAGCCAAACCTGATTACCTTCCCAAGTCGCACCAACGGTATTGATGATCACGCGGCGTTCAACATCGGTTCTGCCAACAAACGGTAGTAAGGTGCTAACTCCAAAATCAAAGCCTTCGGTTAAGGCAAAAGCAATCGCCACTACACCGATTAACAGCCACCAGATTAAACGCATCGATTCATAATCAAACATGGTTATCCCCTTAATGAGCAGATTGTTCTAAGCAATAACGACCGGTATGCAAGCTGCTAGGGCCGAGGCGCACGTATTTCAACATCAGGTACATTTCGATGATTAACAACACGGTGTAGAACAGCGCAAAGCCGCCGATGCTAATCCACAGTTGTTGGCTGCTGACGCTGGAAACGCTGAGATGGGTGGGTAAAATCCCCGAGATAGTCCAAGGTTGGCGACCGACTTCAGCGACAAACCAGCCGGTTTCGGCAGCAATCCACGGTAAAGGAATCCCCCAAACCGCCATCCGCATTAACCACCGTTTTTGGTCGGCTACCCGAGTTGCGCAGTAGTAAAACGCCATGGCGAAAATGAATAGCATGGTAAAGCCTGAGGCAACCATGACGCGGAAAGTCCAGAATAAGGGCGCAACTCTAGGAATGGTATCGTTGGCGGCTTTTTCGATTATCGCTGCATCAGCATCGACGACGTTTGGCGTATATTTTTTCAATAACAAGCCATAGCCTAAATCGTCTTTATGGCTGGCAAAGGCTAGTTTAGTGGCTTCGCTACGGTCACCGCCACGCAGTTTTTGTAATTCTGCATAAGCCAACATCCCGCCTTTGATGCGCTCAACACTGCCAGCATGTAAGTCTTTCAAGCCCATTACTGGTTCATCCAGTGAGCGGGTCGCAACTAAACCCAGTGCATAAGGAATTTTGATCGCGTATTCGGTGGTTTGGGTTTCTTGGTTGGGAAAGCCGAACAAAGTGAAACTGGCTGGGGCGGGGTGGGTGTCCCATTCGGCTTCAATCGCCGCCAGTTTAATTTTTTGGGTTTCGCCAGAGGTGTAGCCGCTTTCGTCACCTAACACAATCACAGACAAAATCGAGGCTAAACCAAATGCGGAGGCAATCGAAAATGAACGACGGGCAAAGCCAATGTCGCGCTTATTTAATAAGTACCAAGAGCTGATGCCCAAGACAAACATCGAGCCCGTGACATAACCCGCCGCGACGGTGTGGACGAATTTCACTTGTGCGACTGGATTGAAAAATACATCCGCAAAGCTGGTCATTTCCATCCGTAAGGTTTCGTAATTAAATTCTGAACCGACCGGATGTTGCATCCAGCCGTTAGCAATCAAAATCCATAAGGCTGAAATGCTGGTGCCGACGGCTAATAACCAAGTCACGGTTAAATGCTGGACTTTGCTTAATTTGTCCCAACCAAAGAAGAACAAGCCAACAAAAGTGGATTCCAGGAAAAACGCCATCCAGCCTTCGCTGGCTAACAATGGGCCGAAAATATCGCCGACATAATGCGAGTAATAAGCCCAGTTGGTACCAAATTGGAATTCCAAGGTAATGCCAGTGGTCACGCCCATGGCAAAGTTAATCCCGAATAATTTGCCCCAGAATTTGGTCATGTCTTTGTAGACTTCGCGGCCAGTCATTACATAGACCGATTCCATAATCCCCAAAATAAAAGTCATACCCAGCGTCAGCGGTACAAATAAGAAATGGTAAAGCGCTGTCAGACCAAACTGCATCCGTGACAGCATGACAATATCGTCACCGAACATGAGTAGACTCCTGAGTGGGTTGAATTGAAATGGGATCGTTACTTAATAAATGTTGGGCGACATCGGGCTTGGTGGTTGGTCGATCTGACCAGCGAAAAATCAGAAACCACAAGCCGACCAGCAACACGATTTTGAGTAGCAAAGCGGCGGATATTTCCCAGCGTAATCTTGTAGGCATCGCAATAGCTTATTCGACTGAAAATTCGCGCATCATGCCCATGTCTTCATGTTCCAAGTTGTGGCAGTGATACATAAACAAGCCTTTGAAATCCTGAAACGGCTTGATGATTTTGACTTCTTCACCGGGCATTACCAAGACGGTGTCTTTCCAGCCGCCTTCGATAAAACCGTCTTTGACGCTGTTATAAGCGTCGCTGGGTTTGCTTTGCTGGCGGCTGAAAATTTGGAAATATTGGCCGTGTAAATGAATCGGATGCGCCATGGCCATCATGCCGCCGCCCATGCCACCCATGCCATGACCGCTGTTGCTATGGAAAATCTCGATTAACTGAATGCTGTTAAGCGGCACCCGCTCGAAGGCTTGCAAATCGTTTTCGGCATAAGCTCTGCCATTTAATAGCATCGCCATCGGTGCTTCGGAAATCGCAATCGGTAAGGCTTGATTAGGATTGCTGACATCAGCCAAGCTGAAATGCTTGATGGTCGATAACTGTTTGGGCAGGCTAGGACTGTCGCTGACTTGGCGATTAATCTTGATGGTGAGAATCGGGTAATCGCTACCCATTTGGGTGTCGTCTTGTTGGACGCGGTTGTGCATGCCGCCGCGCATTCCCATTCCCATGCCGTGACCACCACGGCGGCCACCCATGCCCATCATTGCCATCATCGGCAAGGCACCGGAAAACGCTAGGCTACGCATCACTAACTGGCTGCCAACTTTGCGGCCACTAAAATCCGCCCAAACGTCAATTCGCTCGCCGGGAGCCAGCATCACATAAGGTTTGTTGAGCGGCGCTTCCAATAAACCGCCATCGGTGCCGATGACAGTAATCGGGGAATTATCGTCCCATGCCAGTTTGTAAATGCGTGCCGTTGAGCCGTTGAGAATGCGGAATCGATAAGCGCGGCTGGCTAGATTGAGGGTGGCGTTGGGTTTGCCGTTGACTAGAATTTGATCACCGTAAAAGCCCATCATCCGGTCGTGCATGTGACCGGCATATTG
>CAMCSF010000145.1 GCA_945877625.1 Methylomonas koyamae
CTGGACAGCTTGTTGCAGCAAATGATCGGAAATCGCTAAACACGGCATATGCGCCCATTCATCAACACCACCGGCCAAAGCAATCGATACGCCAATATCTTCTGACAAATGCGCGCTAACTAGCTTGCCATGTTGATGGGCTTCGTCGCTGATGGCTTTGACTAAATCAACGCTCAACATCGGCCAAGGGGTTGGCGTGTCACCGGCATGTTGACTCCACGGCGCCCCCACTTCCCCACCCGGTTCTAAGGCAATTTTAATCACCGCCGCACCGCCAGCAATTAAGTCTTTAACCGTTTGTCTAGCTTGCTGTTCGCTGGCAACGGTTATCGCAATCGGGTTGTGATTTTGATGGCCATGCTGATGAGCTTGATGGCCGTCAGCGTGACCATGGCCAAAAATCGGCAACGGATAACCATCAGCCACAGTGATAATCGGCCCAGCGGTTAGTAAACGTAATTGACCATTGCCGCCAGCCGTTGGCAATAATGGCCCACCAACATCGCGCACCGTGGTAATCCCGTGCGCTAACACAGTGTTTTGCGGCACACGCTGAAAGGCAACATGGCCGTGCAACTCGATCAATCCCGGCAACAGCGTGGCATCACCTAAATCAAGGGTTTGCGCAGCTTTGGCTTTAAGCTGGCTGGCATCGCCAATCGCTTTGATTTTGCCATCGACGACTAACACAGCGGCAGCTTGATGTAATTCAACACCGTCAAACACCCGCTGCGCTTTTAACAGCACAGCGGGGGTTTTGTCGGCAGCAACAACGCCACCAGCCCAAAGGCTGGCAGCGATTAAAGCAAGCTTAATTCGACGGTTTTGCATTAGAAACTCGCAGCGATACCGACTTGGCCCCAAATGCCTGGCATTTCGTAACCCGGGCGATATTGGTAGCGTTTGTCGAATAAGTTTTCTACGCCAACGAATACCTCACCTTTTTTACCGAGTTGCGGCATTGGGTAAGCTAGACGAGTGTTTGCCACGGTGAAGGCTTCGACTTGATCGGTATTGCTTGCACCCACATTTCGGCTACGATTAAGCGCCCAAACGCGAGATTGATATTGCATATCAAACGAGAAGCGTAGCGGGCCAATCGGGCCATTGATACCAGCAGTCACTGCTTGAGCAGGTGTGTACGGTAAATTATCGATGCTAGGGTTAAGCATGGTTAAGCTGGCAAACATTGCCCAATCGGCAATCAAATCTTGTTTAACCGAGGCTTCAAAACCACGCATCCAGTAGCTACCATAATTGGTATAGTTACCAGACATCAAATCAAATACATAGCGATTTTTGACGTTATCGATAAAGAAACTCAAATCAATTTTAGTGCTCTCAAATGGCGATGCTTTTAAACCCACTTCGGCATGATCGACATTTTCAGGTGACATATTCTGCCAACCATTAGCAGAGAAATTAGGTAAAAAACCGCCTGAAAATGCATTGAGCGGCACATAAGACAAAGCGCCAGCATTCGCAGCACCATCAATACCTGGATAGTTAACGCCGTTTGAAACATTACCAAACAGGGTTAAGTCTTGTGAGACCAATGATAAACCGGCATGAGGCGATACTTTAGATTGATAGTGGCTATGGTCGTAGTAACGCACACCCACCGAAGGCACTAAGGTCCATTCGCTATTTAAGGCAATGTCTTGATTCACTGCAACATATGGCGTGCTGAGTCTAAAAGTCGGGGTCACAATATGGTAAACACTGCTTTTTGATTCTGCGCCGTCATTATCAACTTGACCGTTTTGCCATTCGTTATCAATACCGGCTAACACTGTCCCGCCTTTCCATGGAGAAAACTGCTCTTTCCAGCGAAAACCGTCCATGCTGTATTGCGATTTCATGTCAGAACTTGAATTAGGTGCTGACATAAACGGGCGACCACTCCACCCCGCCCAATAGGTATTTTGTTGTAACCAATTGCCGTCACCACCATTATGGTAAAGGGTGAATTTACCTTTCCAATCACCATGTTCATGACTGACACTGGCAGCCACCATGCCCGCCGTGGTATCGAATTCACCTTTCGGTGGCGTAACACCAGTTTGACCTGGATCACCTGAACGATTATTGGCATATAAAAAGTTCAGATCGCCGCGCCAGTTTGAATTCAGTTGATAACCCACTTTACCCATCACATTACGCAATTCACCAAAGCCATTTTTACGATTACCATCGGATTTGGCATAACCTTGAGCTAATGAAAAATCTAAATCGCCTTTTTTGCCTTGAATATCGGCTTGCTCACTGATGGTGCCGAAAAAGCCACCGGATAAACGCCCGCTACCATGAATACCCTCTTCAATCGCAGATTTGCTTTCGAGGTTGATAGAACCAAAGTTATTACCGTTAACTTGTGGCTGAGGGCCTTTATAAACCGTAATCGATTTCATGCCATTAACCGGCAATAAATCCAATAGAGGATGATTCCAAGTTGCTATATACATAGGCACATCATCGATATAGGTTTTGATTTCACTACCCGGTCTACCCATGCCTTGACCACGAATAGAAACCGCACCGCCTTGATCACCACCAAAAGCCCCGACAGGGTTGTAACGCGAAATTTGTACCCCCGGTGTTCTGCGTAATGCCGAAGCAATATCGAGTGCGTTTTGATCTCTGATTTGATCCTCGGACACCACCGCTGAAGCGCTGGAAAAAGCATCAAGACCTATCGATTCAATCACTGGATTGGCGGTCACCACGGTTTCAGCCAAGGTACTGGTATCGACTGCTGCTTTGATTGGGTTGTTGTTAGGCGCGACCGGCTTAGTGTTGGCTTGGGCTTGTTTTTCAATCGTCACCACACCTTGGTCAACAAAACGAAAACTTAAACCACTGTCTTTTAATAAGCGTTGCAAACCTTGTTCGCTATTAAAGCTGCCAGATAAAGTCGGTGCTTGCTTGCCTTCAGCTAGTTCCGCGCTGTAAAGCAATTGCAAACCGCTTTGTTCTGCAAATGCCGATAGCGCGGGAATCAGTTTTTGGCTGGGGATGTTAAAGCTGATATTGCTAGAAGCAACAACCGACTGGTTAGCCGGTGCCGCTTCTACTGTCTGTAATTGCGTCGCTATCGCTAGGCTTAATACGCCTAAACGAAAACGGTTGGAACGTGAAAATAACGGTGTGTTCATGTTAACCCTCTTGTTGTTTTTAGACTTGGTTAGAGGGTAAGACGATGGGGAAAGCAAACACCGTAAAAAAATTTAATAAATCAACACCAATTGTTCGCCAATCCGTGTCGATTTAACCGCTAAGGTGTGTTCAATCACGCCTAATAATCGATCTAGTTGTTGTAAATCAAACACGCCACTCACCGGTAATTGGGCTTGTTCAGTGCCCACTAATCTAACTACTCCTGGATGATAACGATTGATTTCTTCGATAACGGTTTTGAGCGGGGTTGATTCAAAAATTAATTTGCCACGCCGCCAAGCGGTGGCTTTTTGGGTATCGACTTTATGAACTGCACCGAGCGATTGCTGATTTTGATAATTCACTTGCTCGCCGGGGTTGAGCACAATCGGCTGGCTTAATTGCGGCACGCTAATTTCCACCCGATTTTCCAACATGGTAACGGTTACATCTTGCTGGTGATTTTTGACCATAAACGCAGTGCCCAAGGCTTTTATGGTTTGGTTTCCGGCTGTGACCACAAAAGGGCGCTCAGGATTTTTTTGTACTACGAATTCGGCTTCACCAGCTAATAAGCGAATCCCACGCCGTTCGGCAGAATAATCAACCGCAATCGCACTGGCGGTATTGAGATAAACCGTGCTGCCATCGCTCAATTGCACCATTTTGCTTTCACCGCTGGCAGTGGTGTAATCGGCTTGTAAGGTTTTGATTAAGCTAGGTTGAGCCAGTAATAAAAGCCCCGCTATCGAAGCAGCGCTGGCAATGAATCGCCGTGAATACCGACGGCGACGTCTGCTAGTTTGAATGCTTGGGATTGTTGGGCTTAGATTTAATTGTCCAAGCTGTTGCCAAAGATTGCTTGCCGCATTGTAGGCTTGCTGATGGGCGGGGTTTTCAGCTAACCAATTTTGTAGCTGTTGCTGTTGGGTTTGATCGACATCGCCAGAAGTCATTTTAGCGACCCAAAGATAGGCGGCTTCTTGAATCGAATCGGGGAGCTTGCGGTTCGTCATGTCGATACAGGTTGGGAATACAAATTAAGATTATTAGTTAAGACGATTCAAACCACAACTACCGGATTTTTAAGGCTGATTAATTTCGAGCGCTTGCTGGCAATGGCGCAAAGCTTGGACGATTTGTTTTTCCACCCAACTCTTTGACTTACCTAAATCGCTGGCAATTTGTTGATGGGTTTGGCTTTGAAAGCGACTGCGGATAAACACATCGCGGCAGGCGGGGTCTAATTGATTAACCGCAAGTTGTAACCGCTGTAATTGTTGCTGCTGATCAATGATGTGTTCGGGGTTGTTTAACAAAGCTTGATCGAGGTGATGATCTTGATTATCTAAGTCTGAAATCAACGATTTTTGGCGTTGATGAGTTCTTAAGTGGTCAATCGCTAGATTCCCTGCAACGCGATAGAGAAACGCGCGCGGGTTCTCAATGGTTTGTTGATCGTGGTAATCAACAAATCGTAGATAAGTATCTTGCAATAAATCATTGGCAATCTGCTCGCAATCAACTCGACGTAATAAAAATCGATGTAATTCGGCACGATACAGCGAAAAATAATTCGCAAGCTGTTCAAGGTTGATATCTGGCATAAATCGAGATTTAAAAACCAGTATTGGTTAAGCGATAGCGCACGATTAGATAAATGGGCAATTTCTATTTTTATTGATGAGAATCGCACAAAACCCAAGAGTGGAAATGGCAAAACTTACATTTAATAAAGAGAACATCCTTGTCGGTTTTCGAGGGGAGAAAACCTATTCCAAATTTGGTAAAAAAAACCGGCCAGAGACCGGTTAAAAAGAACAAGCAACTAATACTCGCATACAAGTATTGAGAGGTAGGTTAAATGGATTTTTGGATT
The DNA here is from genome assembly GCA_945877625.1 of Methylomonas koyamae. Lineage (GTDB taxonomy): Bacteria > Pseudomonadota > Gammaproteobacteria > Methylococcales > Methylomonadaceae > Methylomonas > Methylomonas koyamae_C. The sequence goes on from CAMCSF010000145.1 coordinate 5,036, forward strand.
AAATAAATGCGGCTAATTGTCGCACTAACGACTGCAAGCCTTTGATTTGAATAAACTATGTCATATGACACAATATTGAGAGAAAAGTGTGTCATATCCCACATTTTTTATTTTTCTGCGCTTTAACTCAGGTTAATTTAATTTTTAAAACTCAGATTTAATAGCAAAAATAGCTTGCCGCTAACTGCGACAATTTGCCGCGCGACAATTAGCCACATTTTCATCGACTTAATTTATCTGTATTCTAACCATCAATGCTTATGCGCAGCATTATCTATTCCTTCTCTGATCCAGCACTTTAGCTGGATTTTTTTTGCCTGAAGAAAACTGATTGGCGGGTTTTAGATGGGGATTTGACTTCCGCTCATGCTGAAACAGTTCAACAGGAACGCAATAAACACTTATTTGTAGATTTGTTGCGGGTCTTTTAACACCGCTTCGGTGGTCTGCCATTGACCGTTTTGCAAGCGACGATAAAAGCAGCTTTGGCGACCAGTGTGGCAAGCGATGCCGCCTTGTTGTTCGATGTGTAGCAGAATCACATCGGCATCGCAGTCTAATTGCATATCGATGACTTTTTGTTGATGACCTGATTCTTCGCCTTTGCGCCATAAACGCTGTCTGGAACGCGACCAATACACGGCAAAACCGCTTTCGACGGTCAGCGCCAGCGATTCCCGATTCATCCAAGCAAACATCACTACCCGACCTGTGTCGTGCTGTTGCGCGATAACCGGCACTAAGCCGTCATCGGTCCATTGAATCTCATCTAACCACGCCAAACTCACAGCCTAACCTCAATACCACGGCTTTGCATGTGCAATTTAGCTTGTTCGATGCTGTATTCGGCAAAGTGGAAAATACTGGCCGCAAGCACCGCGTCAGCTTTGCCGTCGATAATGCCATCGGCTAAATGATCCAGATTACCTACCCCGCCAGACGCAATCACCGGAATGGTTAGCGCATCGCTAATCGCTCGGGTTAATGGCAAGTCAAAACCGGATTTGGTGCCATCTCTGTCCATACTGGTCAATAAGATTTCACCAGCGCCATAATCTTGCATTTTAATCGCCCATTCGACAGCATTGATACCCGTCGATTTGCGGCCACCGTGGGTGAAAATTTCCCAGCGGTTTGGCTCGCCTTCGGCGCTGACTTTTTTAGCGTCAATTGCGACCACAATACATTGTGAGCCAAATTTCTCAGCGGCTTGCTGAACAAACTCAGGATTAAACACCGCCGCGCTGTTGATACCGACTTTGTCAGCGCCCGCATTCAACATCCGGCGAATATCGTCCAAGGTTCTAATCCCACCACCGACGGTTAAGGGAATAAACACTTCGCTGGCGACTTGTTCGACGACATGAACAATGGTGTCGCGGTCGTGATGGGTAGCGGTGATGTCGAGGAAAGTAATTTCATCGGCAC
>CAMCSF010000146.1 GCA_945877625.1 Methylomonas koyamae
AATGAAATACGGGTTCTGGTGGAGGATTTTTCAAAAATCATCCCTAAAACTCGACCTTTTAGCGGTTGAAAATCAGGATCACGATGATTTTTAAGATAAATCGCTCTGGCTATCAAAGTCCGTAATTCATCGCTGGATAAATCCAACAAACTGGTGAAATGTCTAGGTTGCTGCATGGTATTTACCGAGTAAATTCTTGAATAAGTGCTGACAATGTATCGGTCAGGAAGACGATTTGTTGCTCGTCGATTAATAAGGGTGGTAATAAGCGAATCGTGTTGTCGGCGGTGACATTGATTAACAAGCCTTGTGCTAAGGCTTTGCCAACTAACTCTCCGCAGGGGCGGTCGAGTTCTACGCCTATCATTAAGCCTAAATGGCGAATTTGTTTAATGTGTGGGTTGCCTGCGGTTTTTTCGGCGATTTGATCGCAAATTTGTTGGCCTTTGATTTTGGCATTAGCGATTAACTCACTGTCACTTAAGGTGTTAAGTACCGCCAACACTGCTGAGCAAGCTAAAGGATTGCCACCAAAAGTGGAGCCGTGATTACCGGCGGTTAAAACGGCTGCTGCTTTGCCACTGGCTAAACAAGCACCGACCGGTACACCATTACCCAAAGCTTTCGCCATGGTGCAAACATCCGGTTTAATGCCGTTTTGTTGGAAAGCCATAAAGCTGCCAGTCCGACCAACGCCAGTTTGAATTTCATCCAGCATCATTAGAATTTGATGACGGTCGCATAATTCGCGAATTTGATTGAGATAGTCGCTGGCCGGCACATTAACCCCGCCTTCACCTTGCACAGGCTCGATTAAAACCGCGACGATGTTGCTATCGGCTGACACAGCGGCTTCAATCGCAGCAATGTCGTTGTAAGGTACGTGGACAAAACCTGGCAATAACGGTGCAAAACCTTGTTTAATTTTGTCATTGCCGGTGGCGCTAAGTGCGCCCATCGTGCGGCCGTGAAAGCTTTTTTCGGTGGTTAAAATCACCGGATTTTCAATACCGTTTTGATGACCAAATTTACGCGCTAATTTAATCGCCGCTTCATTGGCTTCGGTGCCGGAGTTGCAAAAAAACACATTGTCCATGCCGCTGAGTTGTGTCAGTTTATCGGCAACTTTGGCTTGTAAATCAATGCCGTAAAGGTTTGAAGTGTGCAGCAATTTACCGCTTTGTTCAGATAATGCTTGGTGAACAGCAGGGTGGGCGTGGCCTAGGTTACAAACCGCAATTCCAGCAATGACATCCAGATAACGCTTGCCATCAATATCCCATAACCACGCGCCATCACCGCGTTCAAAAGTGACCGCTTGCCGAGCGTAAGTGGGCATGATGTGTGTTGTCATTGTGCTAAGGCCATGAAAGTGATTGAAAAATTGGAATTAGGTTCTGGAAAAAAGCGCGCGATTATATTTTTTTAAGCCTAGCTAAGCAATAGATTGTTTTTAATTGTAAATCGCTAATTGCTTGATTCTAGCCTCTATCTGCTCGATGACGGCTTGATAAGCTGGGCTACCCACTTCGCTATAGCGCTGTTTAAAAGTGTCTTCATCCATCTGTTCGGGCAAATCTTGTACGTTGGGAATGATGCTGGCGTAGTCTTTATTATTAGCGAGCAGCTGTTGTAATTGACGCGCTTGTTTTGGTGAAGCAGTTGCCATTTGACCAAAGCGAATACCGGCTTTATCAGCGAGTAAATCAATAAAGCTAAAACCACTACCATGTTGGGCATCACCGACTTCTTTATCAACGCTCAGTTGTTGAGTCAAAATCGTAGAGTCGACAGCGGCTAATAAGGCTGCCGCGATAAAATGTTGAGGAATATCAATGCGCTTATAGGCAAATACCGGATATTCTTTATTATAAATAAGGCCAATTGGCAAATAACGTCTTAACTCACCTTTAAATACATAGCTTGCCACGGCAATAATCACAGCGCGATTTTCATTAATCGCAGTAGATTCATCACTACGTTGAAAAGCGGTAGTAAACAAAGGATTTAATAATTCCATGATTGATAACCGCCACTCAGGATCATGGGTATTGATAATATCGTTAATTTGTTGTTGATAAATATGCAGACTGGGATAATCTTTGTGTTTTTTTATGGCTAATTGCTTAGTTTGTTCAACCATAGAACCAAGATAACTAACATCTAAACTTTGCGGTGTGATTTGTACGTCTTTAATATATTCTCTAGCCAACTGCCAATAGTCATTCAAGATTGTATTGTGAACGATAAAGGGAATCAGCCAATTAGCGGCTTTATCGGGTATTGAGATTTCACCAATTTTTAACGACTTTAAATAGATTCCATTCTGATTTTGGCGAATGTTAAAGCTAAAATCTAAATATCGTCCCCACAAACTCTTGGGAACAAAAATCGCAATTTGAAAGGCAATCCGATCGGGATCAATTCTAATCGCAGTGGTACTTTCAACGTAATGATTGATCAGGTAGTTAACCGCAATATTCAAATCCTTGCTATTTAAGCTAACAGTTTTAATGCTGTCGCGCTCTTCTGGTGTAACACGCAAAATTTGTTTGGCGCGCTGAATGTCATCGCGGTTAAGTCCTTGATTAACAATCGGTTGTGGCGAGTTGTCAATCGCAAAGCATAATAAAATTGATAATAAAAAAATGATCGTTAATAAAATAATCGCAATTATTTTAAGCGTCTTTATCACCCACGCAGGAGGATGCCAGTTCAAACTTGGCAGATGATAGTCAATTTTATGCTTTAATTGAAATTGCATTAATTTAAACTCAGACTAAACCCAGCATCTTTTAAATAATCAATTTCTTGTTTTAAATCAGCATAAGTCAACGGTGCTTGTTCAAAAAATTGCTCAGAAAATTCTAATTCAATATTTTGCTGGTTAATTTCAATTTTAAAATCAACGGGCTCGCTGTGTCGATTGCGATGTAATAAACAGGCTAATCGAAATACAATCGCTAATATCGGCGCATTTTGTTTCCAAGGTGCTACCAACTCTGAAAAATGACTTAAATTGAGTTTCTTGCGGTGACTGCGAACTAATTTTGATAATACTAATTGATCTTGCTTGGAAAAACCGGCTAAATCACCATTTTCAATAATATAAGCGCTGTGTTTATGATATTGGCTATGTGCTATTTCAAAACCAATTTCATGTAAATCCGCCGCCCATTCTAAAAACTGCAAACTGGCTTCTTGGTCTTTAAAACTGGGGTGTTGGCTAAGTTGTCCTGCAATATATCGCAAGGTTTGTTTAAGCTGTTGTGAGTGTTTGCGATCAGCGTGATAACGTTCAGCAAGAATTTGGCTGGTTTGACTGCGAATATCTTGATCATAGATTCGATCTAATAATTCGTAAATCAAACCCTCGCGCAATGCGCCATCAGAGACAGTCATTTGCTGGATATTCAAGGCTTTGAAGGTTGCATAGACAATCGCGACAGCACCGATAAATACCGGTTTGCGTTCAATACTTAAACCCGCAAAATTCATTTCATCAACGTGCTTAAGCAGCAATAATTGGCTTACCAATTGCTCCATGCCCTCTAAAGTTATGCCGTTATTACTCCAACCTGATGCCTGTAGCACGCTGTTGATAGCTTTCAAACTACCCGAGGCACCAATCGCTTCCTGCCACTGGCAGCTATTGAATTTGTCTTGAAAGGGTTCCAAATGCTGTTCGGCAAATAAACAGGCTTTTCTAAACGCTTTCCGAGAAATTTCCCCTTTTTTGAAAAAATTCTGGCTGACGGTCACACAGCCCATATTCAAACTTTCTTTAGTGTGAGCGATATCGTGTTGACCAATAATATATTCAGTACTGCTACCGCCGATATCCATCACAAAGCGATGATTACCATTACTGGCTAAGCTGTGCGCGACGCCTTGGTAAATTAAACGCGCTTCTTCTATCCCTGAAATAATATGAATCGGATGGCCTAGGGCTTTTTCGGCTTTGCTGATGAATTGTTGGGCGTTTTTAGCGCTACGGAGGGTATTAGTACCGACAATACTGACGCTATTGCGTGGTAAGTGACTAATGCGTTGACCAAAGCGTTGTAGGCAGGCTAGTGCCCTTTGCTGGGTATCTGAGTCGAGATTTTTATCCTGATCTAAACCAGCCGCTAAGCGCACCATTTCTTTCATTTTATCGACTGTCTGTAACTTTCCGTCTTTTAAGCTACAGATAATCATGTGAAAACTGTTTGAACCTAAATCGATGGCGGCAACATGAGTCGGTATTTGATTTGGCAATGTCCTGTCCTGTTCAGTCAACGGGTGAGATGGAATTTTGGTAGAATCCCCTAGATTGACGCGGAACGGTTTGTTCCGTTAAACCTTATCTCTGTTGCCATTATAATGACCCAATGAAGGCTTTATCCATCCAAAATCTTAAAAAAACCTATAACAACGGCTTTCAAGCCTTGAAAGGGCTTGATCTTGATGTGGAAAATGGCGACTTTTTCGCCTTGCTGGGCCCCAATGGCGCCGGTAAATCCACCCTAATTGGCATTATCAGTTCGTTGGTTACCAAAAGCAGTGGTGAGGTCAGTATCTTTGGTTATGACTTGCAAAAAGACAGCGCCAAAGCCAAAAGTTGTATCGGTTTAGTACCGCAAGAAATCAACTTTAATCAATTTGAAACGGTTAAAAACGTCGTACTTAATCAAGCCGGTTTTTACGGCATGCCTCGTAAACAAGCTTTAATCCAAACCGAACGCTGTTTGCGGCAAATGGATTTATGGGAAAAACGCGACACGGTTTCGCGGCGTTTATCGGGTGGTATGAAGCGACGTTTGATGATTGCCAGAGCGATGGTGCATCAACCACGCTTATTGATTTTGGATGAACCAACGGCTGGGGTTGATATTGAGATTCGCCGTTCGATGTGGCAAATGATGGAAGAAGTTAATCGGCAGGGCACCACGATTATTCTCACCACCCATTATCTGGAAGAAGCAGAAAGTTTGTGCCGCAATATTGCGATTATCAATCACGGCCAGATTATCGAAAAATCCACCATGCAGAATTTATTAAGTCGAATTCAGACCGAACAGTTTGTATTGGATATTGATCAAGCTTTAACTGTTGCGCCGGTTGTAAATGGTTACAGCATTGAACTGGTTGATAGTCACAGCCTAAACGTTGCGGTTGAAAAAACCCACGGTCTTAATCCTTTATTCCAACAACTTTCTGAGCAGGGAATTAAGGTTTTGAGTTTAAAAAATAAATCCAACCGTCTTGAACAACTGTTTATCGATCTGGTGCAATGAATTATTCCATCGCTTTTACCACTATTTTATTTAAAGAAATCCGCCGATTTACCCGAATTTGGCCGCAGACTTTATTACCACCCGCAATTACCACCGCTTTATATTTTTTGATTTTTGGTAAATTAATCGGTGACCGAATTGGCGATGTTAATGGCCAAAGCTATATGGACTATATTGTGCCTGGGATTATTTTAATGTCAGTGATTAGTCATTCGTATTCAAATGTCGTATCGTCATTTTATTCCACTAAATTTCAGCGCCATATTGAAGAGTTATTGGTGGCACCCGTACCAAATTGGGTGATTTTGGCCGGTTATGTTAGTGGTGGGATTGCCCGTGGTGTGTTGGTTGGTTGTGTGGTAGCGGGAATTTCGACTTTTTTCACCGATATTCCTGTGCTGCATTGGCAAATTGCTTTATTGGTGTTTGTATTAACCGCGACTTTGTTTGCCTTAGCAGGTTTTATCAATGCGGTATTTGCGGATAGTTTTGACGATATTTCTATCATTCCTAATTTCGTTTTAACACCACTCAGTTATTTAGGTGGGGTGTTTTATTCAACCTCAATGTTGCCAGAAATATGGCAAACCATAGCGTTGGGTAATCCGATTTTGTATATGATTAATGCTTTCCGCTATGGTTTGATTGGGGTTAGCGATATTAATATCGAAACCGCCTTGATAATGATTGTTTTCTTTATTGTCTTGTTAATCTTAACCGCTTTATTTTTACTACACAAAGGCACAGGGATTAAAAACTAAAGGTCTGATTCGTTGACTTGTAGTAGTTTTTTTAAAGCCGATAGATTAGTAATAGTTATAAAACGATTCTGCACCATAATAATTTCATCTTCTTGGAATTTCTTTAATAAGCGACTGACGGTTTCCAGTGCTAAACCAAGATGATTACCAATTTCCTGCCGACTTAATGATAATTTAAACTCTGATGCCGAGAATCCACGGCGTTTTAAGCGTCCAGATAAACTAATCAGAAAATAAGCCAAACGCTCTTCAGCTGGGCGTTTGCTGAGTATCAATTGATTCTTATCTTCTAGCATTTTTTCGCCAGAATGACGAAATAACTCACGAGTTAAGCTTGGGATATTTTGGAATAAATGATCCATGCTATCAGCCGGCAGCAGACAAAAACTGGTGGTTTCTAAAGCAATTGCCGC
>CAMCSF010000147.1 GCA_945877625.1 Methylomonas koyamae
CGATTTACAGAAAAACAAGGTGGGAATTTTTGGACAGCTTTGTGAGTTGGATAAGATTTTGAATGCAGGCGATAGAGTTGAAATTTACCGCCCACTTCAAAAAGATCCGATGGATGCTCGCCGACAAAAAGCGAAAATCAAACGTTAAATCATTCAGGCTCTTCGATCAATCGAAGAGCCTGACTTTAATGCTTAATCTTTTTTACGCTTAACCGATGTAGAACTCATCCGTTTTTTACTTTTATCATTCTTTTTAACTAAACTAGCATCATATTTCGAGATATTCAGCGGTTTACCGACAACACGGACTTTTTTCAAAGCTTGGAATAAGTCTTTCGGCATACCCGCTGGTAATTCAACGGTGCTGTAGTTTTCTTCAATTTTGATTCGCGCAATGTGATCGCCATCAATACCGGTTTCGTTAGCAATTGCGCCAACGATATTGCCCGGTTTCACGCCATCACTGTGGCCGACTTCGATACGGAACATTTCCATTTCAACCGCAGCAGCGCGGCCTCTTTCACGTTTCGGACCACGCTCTTTTTCGCCACCACGTCTGTCATCGCTACGTTCACGTTCACGTTCGCTGTCTTTACGCGGTTTTCTGCTTGGTTCTTTTAACAATAACGGTGTGTCACCTTGCATCAATTTAGCTAAAGCTGCCGCAATATCTAGCGCTGGCACATCATGTTCAACTTGATACTGATTGATTAACTGGCTATAAAAACTTAATTCTTCAGCCGCTAAGGTATCGGTAATCCGCTGTTTAAATTTGTTGATACGGGTGTTGTTGATGAACTCGGTTGAAGGCAATTGCATTTCTTCAACTTTTTGTTTGGTGGCTTGCTCAATATTGGCCAACAAACGTTTTTCGCGTGGCGAAACAAACAAAATCGCGTCACCAGTACGACCGGCACGGCCAGTACGACCAATACGGTGTACATAAGATTCGGTATCGTAAGGAATATCGAAGTTAACAACGTGAGTAATACGATCAACGTCCAAACCACGCGCGGCAACATCAGTCGCAATCAGAATGTCCAATTTGCCAGTTTTTAGGTTATCGATAGCTCGTTCACGCAAGGCTTGTGACATATCACCATTAATCGCTGAAGCAGAGAAGCCACGGGCTTCCAGCTTTTCCGCAACTTCAATCGTGGCAGTTTTAGTCCTAACGAAAATAATCATGCCGTCAAAGTTTTCCGCTTCCAAAATGCGGGTCAAAGCGTCCATTTTATGTACGCCGCTGACAAACCAGTAACGCTGACGAATATTTGCCGCAGTGGTGGTTTTAACTTTGATGGTAACTTGCTCAGGATTGTTTAAATATTTTTGCGCAATCTTGCGAATTTCGGTCGGCATAGTTGCCGAGAACAAGGCGGTTTGGCGAGTATCTGGGGTTTGTTCCAAAATCCATTCAACATCGTCAATAAAACCCATCCGCAACATTTCATCGGCTTCATCGAGAATCAGGGTTTTTAACTGATCTAACTTCAAAGTACCGCGACGCATATGGTCCATCACGCGACCTGGGGTACCCACCACAACATGAGCACCGCGATTAAGCTGTCTTAACTGCGTGGTGTAATCTTGACCGCCGTAGATAGGCAGTACATGGAAACCTTTAATGTGTGAGGCATAACGCTGAAACGCTTCAGCCACCTGAATCGCCAACTCACGAGTTGGGGCTAATACCAATGCTTGCGGGTCTTTTTGCTTAACATCGATATTTGATAAAACGGGTAATGCGAACGCAGCAGTTTTTCCAGTGCCGGTTTGAGCCTGTCCTAATACATCGCGACCGGCCATCACGAAAGGAATAATTTGTGCCTGAATTGGCGAAGGAGTTTCGTAGCCGACGCTTTCCAGAGCTTTTAACACCGGTTCTGACAGTGCTAAATCTTTAAAAGAAGGCGTGATGGCGGGGGTGTCGGACATGGGTAATACCTGTAGATAAAAAAGAGATGAGCTAACGCGACTGGTTAGCAACAATCCCTATTGTAGCTTAATTCGACCATCGATTGCTTAACTGATTGATAAATCCGGTAAATTAGCTAACTTGACTCCGCGAATAACGACGACAAATGAAGATAAAAAATTGTGCGCCAAAAATTAAATTCGCCATCACCAAATGAATTGGCTGAGCAACGGCCGGAAACCCTAATCTATCTAAACTAACACCGGCCAAAATCGCTGTCACCACCAAACTCACCAATACATAAGCCATCCGCAACAACAGATTATTTTTTTCAGCCTGTTGATAAATTTTCCAGCCCAACCAAAGATTGGTAAACAAAATCAACGAAGAAAAGGAGCGATGTACATAAAAAATAATCGGAAAACTATCCCGCCAGTATTCACGATCGATATAACTATGTTCATGAGCGATAAAATCCACCGCCTCCCTCACCTGCGTCCCCATTACCACTTGCAACAAAGTCATCAGCATGGCGACTTTCAAAACCACATCAAAACGCGGCGTTAGCCAATCACTGTGAACAGCTTGCAATAAAGGCTTTTGCGAACGGGCAATTGCATAAATTAACAAGGCGACAATAAACAAAGCCAGCAACATATGCAGAGTAATCATCAAAGGCTTTAAATTACTGGCAACCACCGCTGAACCGAGCCAACCTTGAAAGCCGACTAATAAAAACACTGAAACCGCTAAATAAAAAATCGCTTTATCGGCTTTTAGATAAATCCGTGATGACCAAGCGGTTAAAAAAATCAAAAAACCAATTGTCACGCCTACTAAGCGATTGGTGTATTCAGTCCAAGTTTTGACTGGATTGAACTCGGTATTTTGATAACCCCGCGCCGCATAAATTTCATGATAATTGGCTGGTAACTCGGCTTCTGTGGTCGGCGGCACCCATTGTCCAAAACAAGTTGGCCAATCAGGACAGCCCATGCCAGCACCCGAAGCGCGGACGATGCCACCGACTAAAATCACAAAATACACAGCAAAAATTGTCAATGTACCTAAACGACGAAAACGACTAGCGGCTAATGAATCAATCATGGTTTAACTCACTGGCAATAAGAGTAATAACAGAACGCTGTTGATCATCTAAAACCAAACTCGGCGAATCAACATCGGCCACTTGCAACACAATCAATAAATAAGTCTGTTGCAGATAATGTTGAGCCGTTAAGACATGACCGACTGTTTGTTGGGTTTGACTATCCAACACCGCGAACCCCTCACAAGGCAAAGCCAACAGTTGATTGCTTTGTGCGGCGAATAAACTACGCTTAGCTTTTCCCAGATAATGCGTTCTGGCAACGATTTCTTGGCCGGTATAACAGCCCTTGGTAAAGCTAATCCCGCCCAATTGATCAATGTTTAACATTTGCGGCGTGTATTGTTCTGATTGCTCAAATTCAAACCAAGGCAAGCCATCAACAATATCTTGATAGCGCCAAGCATCATTAGAGACTTGATTAACACTAACTGACGATTGAATTGGCCGAATCATCAAGTAACGCGATAATGCTGATGGCAATTTGATGGTAATAAAATCTGCTTGATTGACCGAAAAAACTGGCTCCTCTGGATTTGCTGACTGTTGAGCTTGCAAACCATAAACCGCCCATTGCTGACGTTGATCAACCAACTTAACCGCTGAACGTAAAACATACATTTGCAGTTTTTTTAAAACCTTATCCAATAAACTCGCAGGCAACAGTAAACAAAAAACATCTGCAGTTTTGATAATGATCAGGCTGCTGATAACGCGACCTTTAGCGGTACAAAACCCGGCAATACTGGCCTGAGAATCGGATAAGTCATTAACATTACAAGTTAATTGACCTTGCAAGAATTTAGCACTATCTGCGCCACTTACTTCGATAACGGCCAGATAATCTAAGTTAAAAATTTGAGAGTTAATTGAAGAATCCAAAATGCTAATCCTTTAAATATAAGGTCGGCCATTATAGCCGCTCAACCACAGCGAACCAAAAACATGGCAAAAAACACAGCACCGGCATTAAATTTGCTTGTTAAGTCATCCGCTTATCAATCAATTTTGCTCAAAACATTGCATATCATGTCATTCGCAGCTTGTTGGTTGAACAATTTACCATTGACGATCCAAATTGCTTTATCTGCACTGATTATCGGCAGCGGCTTTTATCAATCCCGCCAACCACAATCAGATTTTCATCTACGCTATAGCGACAAAAATCAATGGTCAGCCGCATTGAATAATCAACAGTTTCAACCCATCACAATCCGAACCACCACCGTCATAACCCAATGGCTAGTGATACTACATTTTGAAATTGAACAACGCTTAGTTACACGCTTGATTTTTAGTGATGCGCTATCAAACAACGACTATCGACGCTTAATCGTTGCACTTAAAATCAACCATTAAGCAACAGCCAGTCATACTTAGCGAGTTGATATTTAAGCCTCCCACTGTATAATCCGCGCACCTAAACCCCAGTCATTTGGGGACTTTTCTTATCCAATCTCATTCTAAAATTATGGCTCTTTACTGTGGAATCGTCGGCTTACCTAATGTTGGTAAATCAACTCTTTTTAACGCACTTACCAAAGCAACCATCGCCGCCGAAAACTACCCTTTTTGCACCATCGATCCCAATGTTGGCGTGGTTCCAGTACCCGATTTACGCTTAGATAAATTAGCTGAAATTGTTAAACCTGAACGCATCCTGCCAACCACTATCGAATTCGTTGATATCGCAGGCTTGGTTGCCGGCGCATCAAAAGGCGAAGGCTTAGGCAACCAATTTTTAGGCAATATTCGTGAAACTGACGCGATTGTTCATGTCGTACGCTGCTTTGAAGACGACAACGTGATTCACGTTGCTGGCAAAGTTGATCCTGTTAGCGATATTGAAGTGATTAACACTGAATTAGCCCTCGCTGACATGGCATCGGTAGAAAAAGCCATCCAAAAATCAGCCAAAGCATCAAAATCGGGCAATAAAGACGATTTGGCTAGAAAACAAGTATTAGAAAAAGTTTTAGAACATCTAAACATTGGCGAACCTGTTCGTTCATTAGGCTTAGACGAAGACGAAGTGAAATTGATTAAAGACTTATGTTTAATCACTTTAAAACCGACTTTGTATGTTGCCAATGTTCAAGACGATGGATTTGAACAAAATCCGATGTTGGACAAAGTCCGCGCTTTTGCTGATAAAGATGGCTCGAAAGTGGTACCGGTTTGCGCTGCAATCGAAGCAGAAATCGTCCAACTTGATGAAGACGAGAAAAAAGAATTTTTACTCGATTTAGGCTTGGAAGAACCTGGCCTTAACCGTGTAGTTCGTGCCGGCTATGAGCTATTAAATTTATCAACCTACTTCACCGCTGGCGTTAAAGAAGTACGCGCTTGGACCATTCCGGTCAATGCTACCGCTCCGCAATCAGCAGGCGTCATCCACTCCGACTTTGAAAAAGGCTTCATTCGCGCCGAAGTGATTGCTTATGAAGATTTTGTCAATTACAAAGGCGAACAAGGCGCAAAAGATGCCGGGAAATGGCGTTTAGAAGGCAAAGAATACAAAGTTCAAGATGGCGACGTTATGCATTTTAGGTTTAATGTTTGACAACCCGACCAGTATTTAAATATAATAACTGGATATTCAAGGCGATATAGCTCAACTGGTTAGAGCGCGGGATTCATAACCCCGAGGTTCCAGGTTCGATTCCCGGTATCGCCACCAAATAAATCAAGGACTTACGAGAAATCGAAGTCCTTTTTTTATGCTTAAAAATTCTCCAAGGCGCACTTAAGGCGCACTTCAAAATAATGCAGCGCAACATTTGCCGAATGCCAGACAAAAAAACGAATTAAAATGAGTCCTTCGGACGTTTTTTTGATTTGAATTTTGCCCGAAACGATTACCGGTACTTTACCGGCAGTGGCGATAGTGACATCGAAGCTTCAAAAACCGGTCTTGAGTGAGTGCGGTTGATATCTATCAACCCGCCAAAGCCCAAGCCGCAAACGACAGGGGGAACACCGGCAAGCGGCGGTAGATTTTTTTTATTTTGAAGCCATCAATGGGGCTGGGCCAGAGGCCCAGCTGCGTTGCGCTTGCTGGAGCTAAGTTATCGCCCCCAAAAGCCACCAAGAAAAAAGGGGCTTTCGCCCCTTGTTTTCTAACTAAAACTTGCTCTGTTCCTCAAAATCCCTTTGAAGCCAATAGGCCTTAGAAAGCTGCTCGTATTTGTCCTGATAGCTTTTAATCAATTCCATTCTTTCGTTCGATAACTCACCATATTTAATTAAAGACTGCCATTCGTCAGCTGTTTTTTTGTAAGCGCTTTTTAAACACCGCCCTTGATTGAGATTATTCCATGACAGAGGATGTGAGTTGCCAAGGCAACAGCGCTTCAAAATCTTCCACCGTTTTTGCCAAAGGCAATTGCCGGAACACAGCAATTAAATAACCATAAGGCTCAA
>CAMCSF010000148.1 GCA_945877625.1 Methylomonas koyamae
TGAATATTCTCGACATCGACAATCGGATCATCAACCAGCAAGCCCAGCGACAAAATCAAAGCAAACAAAGTGACGCGGTTGATGGTGTAGCCAAAAATCAAATCGCATAACAAAGTGATGGCGAAAGTCATCGGCACTGCCAGCGACACAATCAGCGATTCTTTAAAACCTAAAGTTAAAGCCAGCAAGACGATGATGGTCAAAATCGCAATCGATAAATGCATCACCAATTCGTTAACTTTGTGGTCTGCGGTTTCGCCGTAGTTGCGGGTCACCGTGATCAGCATATCGGCAGGAATCAGATTGCCTTTCAATTGCTCGGTCATTGTTAACACTTGTTCGGCGACGCTGACTGCATTGCTGCCTTTGCGTTTAGCGATAGCAATGGTTACCGCTGGGCGTTGTTCACCGGCTTTGGGTAACTCGCCCGTGGTTTCGCCGATGCTGTGGATTTGTTCAGCGGCGGGGCCAAAACCGATTTGAGTGTAATAGTCGCTGTCAGTTGCGCCATCGTTAATTTCGGCCACATCGCGTAGATGCAGTAAGCGACCATTGAGATTTTTAATCACCGTCGCACCGACATCGGCAGCGCTTTGATAATGCGGCCCAGCTTCAAGGCTGATGGCTTGGTTGCGGCTGGTGATTTCGCCAATCGGCAGATTGATATTGCTTTGCGCCAATGCTTGTTTAATCTCTAGCAAACTGAGATTGCTGGCTTGTAATTTAGCCGGATCGGGATAAACCGAAATCCGTCGTGGATTAGCACCGACCACCCAACTTTTGCCGACATTATCAATACTCCGCAAACGAGCGATTAATTCATCAGCAACCCGACGCAGTTGCAAGCTGTCATTTTCAGGATTGGCGGAGGACAAACTCATCAACACAATCGGCACATCGTCAATTTCGACCGGTTTAACCAGCCAATTGCTGACGCTAGGCGGAATAATGTCTTGATTGGCCAGCAATTTATCGCGGGTTTTAATCACGCTATTTTCGAGGTTTTCACCAACAAAATAGCGCACCGTCACTACCGCTTCGCCCGGCCGTGAAGCTGAATAAACGTATTCGACGCCTTGAATTTGCTTGAGCAGCGCTTCTAAAGGCGTGGTGACTTGTTGCTCGACTTCTTCGCTGGATGCGCCCGGCACTTGGACAAACACATCCATCACCGGCACGATGATTTGCGGGTCTTCTTCGCGTGGCGTCAGCATCAAAGCCGCAGCGCCGGCCAGTAATGACACCAGCAAAAACAGCAGCGATAAATGCGAAGTGGTAAATAAACGAACGATGGCAACGGTTACGCTGTCTTTTTGCTCGGCACGACTCATGGCGCCACTCCAGCATCACCGACGATGGTTTCGCCATCGTGTAAACCGGATAACACTTCCAGTTGATCGCCGATTTGTTTGCCGGTGCGGATGTGGCGAATTTGGATTTGTTGGTTTTCGATCACCTTCACTGCTTGCAATTGGCCGTAATGAATAATCGCTGAGCTGGGGATTAATAAGGTGTTTTGTTCGGCTTGGCAGCTGAGTTGTAGCCAAGCAAATTGGCCGTGTTGCAGCTTGCTGTTTTTCGGCAATTTCACTTTCAGCAAGCGGCTGTGAGTTTGCGGATCAAGGTCGGGTGCGATTTCATCAATGTTGCCAGTCAAAGTTTCCGCGCTTTCATCCAGTTTTACTGTCACTTCCATACCTAATTTGATTTGCGATAAACATTGGCTGGCAATCGCAGTTTCCAAGCGCAAATCATCGGGCTGATAGAAGCTGACGATAGGCTGGTTGACCATGCCCATATCGCCCGGTTCTTGATAACGCTCACCAACCACGCCATCAAACGGTGCGGTTAAAACATTTTCCGCCAACATCACTTGTGATTGTTGGGCATTGCTGGCGGCTTGATTCGCCATGGCGCGTGCGGCTTGGGCTTGGGCTAAAACCGCTTCGTAATTTTGACGCGTCGCGGCTTGTTGATTGTATAAACCGGTGATGCGTTGTTCTTCGCTGCTGGCTTGTTGGGCTTGGGCTTTAGCGGCCATTTGTGCGGCATTGGCGGCGTTAAAGGCGGCGCGTAAATCGCGGTCGTCGAGTTTGGCAAGCACTTGGCCTTTTTTCACCACGCTGCCGGGATGAACCGGAATTTCGACAATTCGCGCATTGAGCTTTGGAGCAATTTTCACTGCCAAGCGTGAGCGTATCGTGCCTTGCCAAGCTAAATCATTACCTGCCAATTGCTTGCCAACTCGCAATAAGCGCGAAGCATCGGGTAGGGCGGTTTGGCTAAGTTCGGTGTTGCCCGGTGCGGTTTTTGATTCACCCCCGATGATGCCGAGGGCAATAAAAATCACCAACAATAAACCGCCGATTGCAGCGGCGGCGATGAAAGGTTTACGCGAGTTTTCAGAGGCAGAGTGATTGCTCATACGAAATTTTCCTGAGGATTTATTGCCATGTTCCAATGGCTTGTTTCAACGCCGCTTCAGCGCGGAGGGCATCAAAGCGGGCGCTAACTTGACGGCTTAAAGCTTTTTCTAATGCGACTTGGGTTTCCAGATAGCGGCTGACGGTAACGACACCGGCTTGACGTTGTTGATTGACTAAACGCAAAGCCTCTTCAGCGGCTTGGCTGGCGCTGTTACTGACTTCGGCACGGTGCAAGGCTTCTTGTAGTTTTAATTGAGCGGCTTTTAAGTCGTTTTCAATTTGTAACCGGCTTTGACGAGCGGATTCTTTAGCGGCGGTGAGTTGGTGTTCGGCTTTGTTGATTTTTTCTTGAGTGGCGAAACCGGAAAACACCTCCATTTCGACCATCACGCCAGCGGTCAGATTGTCGCGATTGCTGTTGTAAGTTAAGTCTTTGCTATCTGAGCCGTAGCTGACAAAGGCATCGGCTTTGGGTAAATGCGCGGCTTTGGCGGCAGCTAATTGTTGTTCGGCAATCGCGACCCGTTTTTCGGCGGCTTTTAATTCGGGATGTTGCGCTAACGCTTGATTGAGTAATGGCTCAAAACTGGCGGGGCTTTGCGGTAAGTTTTTATTGGCGGCGGGATTAATCGCAAAGCTGTCATTGGCGTCTAAACCTAATAGAGTTTTCAGCATGTTTTGCGCCAGTTCAATCGCATTGGCGGCATGAATTTGCGCGTCTTGGGCTTCGGCTAGTTGGACTTGTAGCGATAAAAGATCGGATTTCAACACCGTGCCAGCGTCGTAGCCGAGTTGGGTTTGATGTAACTGGCTTTGCACCGATTCGATGGCGCGTTGGCTGATGGTGTTGGCGTCCATCGCGGCTAATTCGCCGTAATAAGCGGCGGTGACATGGTTGACCAGACGGTTGCGAGCCGCTGATTTTTCCAGTTCCGAGGCTTCAAAATTCAGTTCAGCGGCTTGGCTGTTGTAGTAATCCTGTCCACCACGAAACAGCGAATAGCTGGCGCTGACTTGTGGGCGGTAATCGTCGATAAAGCCGGGGTTGTTGAAATTACCCGATTGCATATCCAAGCGGCGCTGGGCAATGATCATTGCGAAGGCTTGAGCGGGATTATTGCTGTGCTGGTAGGACAAGCTGGTTTTGATTTGCGGATAAAAGCTGGCCAAACTCTCGCCGAGTTGGGCGTTGGCTTGTTCGATTCGCGCTTGCATGATGTTGAGTTCGGGATTATTGGCTAAGGCAGCGTCAATCGCTTGCTGCAGCGAATAACTGGCGGGTGCGGCGATGGCTTGGCCTAGGGACAGCGCTAATGCCGATGATGCTAACCAAAAGGGGAGGTATCTCATTGAATGGCTTGGTAATAAATTAGAGTTAACGGTTTGCTCGATAGAGCATCACCCAATCATCTAAAGCCAACGTGTTGGGTTACGGCTGGCGCCTAACCCAACCTACGCAGTCAGTTTGCTTAAATTAAGCATTGATTATCGTAGGTCGGGTTAAGCGATAGCGTAACCCGACAAGCTTGCTTTTTAATATCAATCTTTCAAACGCTTAATGCCAAACAGTTTCAACGGTAAACGCTCATACAATGGTTCGCTAATGCCTTTACGGACTTTACGTATAAAGTATTTTTCATAAGCAATTTTCGCTAAATGCACCCATTTACCTTGTGAAGCCCATTGCACGTTACGTGGTGGAATTTGTGGCATCGCCAAGAATGCTACACCGCTGTCACCAAAGTCAGCTAAACACAATGCGTTCCAAGTACCTTTATGGCTAGGCTCTTTGCCATCTAATTCTTCACGGATATTGTGAGCGGTGGCGGTCACCATTGATTCAATCATATAACCGGTTTTTGGGGTGCCGGTTGGAACGGGGGTTTGTTCCAAAGGTGGAATCGCAATACAAACACCGACTGAATAAATGTTTTTATAAGTTGGGTTGCGTTGGTTGTCATCGACTAGCACGAAACCGCGTGGGTTAACCAATTTATCAATCCCAAACACCGCATCAACCCCTTTAAAAGCAGGCAACATCATGCTGTGTTTGAATGGCAATTCGTGTTTCTTTTTCTCTTGACCGTTTTCGTCCATTTCGGTGACGAACATCATGCCGGCTTCGATTTTGTCGACTTTGGCGTTGCAAATCCAGTTGATGTGTTTGTTACGCAATTCGCTTTCCAACATGCCGCGAGTATCACCAACCCCACCTAAACCTAAATGGCCGATGTAAGGCTCTGAGGTAACGTAAGTCATTTTGACTTTGTCGCGGATTTTACGTTTACGCAAATCGGTTTCGGCAATAAACATGTATTCATAAGCAGGGCCAAAGCAGGAAGCGCCTTGTACTGCGCCAATAATGATTGGGCCTGGCTCTTCAACAAAGTGGTCCCAGAATTCGCCCGATTCACCGGCATGGTCAACGTGGCAAACTGATTGGGTGTGACCGTCTGGACCTAAGCCGGGGATTTCTTCGAAGGCTAATTTAGGACCGGTAGCAATAATCAAATAATCGTAATCAACCGATGAGCCGTCAGCTAATTCGACTTGATTGTGTTCTGGATGAACGCGGGTGACTTTTTGTTGAATAAAACCGATTTTCTTTTTTTTGTACATCGGCGCCAGTTCAACTTTGATGTCGCTTGGTTTGCGCCAGTTCACCGCTACCCAAGGATTAGACGGTACAAAGTGAAAGGTTGGGGTGTCTGCAATAACAATCACTTCATCTTCTTTACGCGCGTTTTCTCTCATTTCCAACGCCATTGGCACGCCGCCAATACCTGCGCCGATGATTACGATTTTTGCCATTTAAATTCTCCTAGTTAGATAGATAGGTTTGCCAGTGTGGGGTGGCTTATTGTTTTATGCCCAATTTTTTGAGAAAAATTTCCAGCGGGCAGAATTGGGTAAAACCGCTTTGAAATAAATTGGCACCGACAAACGCGGTAAACCAAAGCCAGTTAGTCGATTGAAAAATCGGACTGGCTGCTACGCCTAAACTCAATGACAACAAAATAAAGCTGCCGGCGACGATTCTGACGATACGTTCTCTGTTCATAAGTTACTGCCTAATCGTGTTTAGCTAAACTGTCACAAGACTGGTCGATGCCATGGGTGTCGATGTCGCAAACCGATTCCAGCCACATGGCATTAATAATCGCAAACGAGGCCGCAAAGCCAACCCCTAAAATCCAAGCGAAGTACCACATATTCGTTCTCCTAAAAATTAATACAGGGTATGAGTGTTTTTGGTGACTGTATTCTCGCTGATCGTGCCCCATAAGATTTTGTAAACCCAGCGGGTGTAGAGCAGCACAATCGGTAAGAAAATCACCGTAATCCAGAACGCCAGTAACAAAGTAGAGTGACTAGACGTTGCATCCCACAAAGTTAAGCTGGAGTTGGGTGAAGTGGATGAAATTAATAAGAATGGGAATAAGCCAAAGCCGAGTGTCAGCAACATGCCGGCAATCCCTAAACAGCTAAATACAAATGCCGCCGCTATTGCACGACCTTTACCTAGCAACCAAGCCAAACTGAAACCGGCAAAGCCAAGCGCTGGCGCAATCAGCATCAAGGGATGAGCTAAAAAGTGCGCTAACCAGCCAGCACCGACCGCAGTGACAGTTTTATTGAGTGGATTAGAAGGCGCATCGTGGCCGAGCATTTGGCTGATTTCAGGACGATCAATCCCTAAAAACACCCAAGCGGTCACCGCGATTAAGCCGATTAACAGCATCGGGCCTAATACAGCAATCGCCGCACTGGCACGTTGATGAACAGCGCCATCGGTACGCCATTTTAAAAACAAGGCGCCGTGAAAGCTGGTGCCGAGTAAAGTCACCACGCCACAAAGCAAGGCAAACGGACTTAACAGCGCCCAAAATGAACCGTCATAAAACGATCTTAAATCTTGGTCGAAATGAAACGGTAAACCCAAAACTAA